>JANYDN010000309.1 GCA_025363585.1 Verrucomicrobiota bacterium
GAGAAGCGTCAACAACGCCGCGGGGGCGCCGCCGAGCCGGGCAACAAATCGACGGAAGGCCTCCGTCGTGCCCTGGGGATGGGATAACATATGGTGTGTTGGTTGCACTTACCCGCCGCAGTGCATTTCCTCCACCCGTCATCCGGTCGCCTTGTCCGAACCCGATGCCCCATCCGGGGCACCCTGGGGATGTGTGGATCCGACAAGCCGTGGACGTACATGGAACCGGTGGGGGCCGGTAAGTACGTCACGGACGCGGTCGCGCCGCTGCAGCGGTGTGTTATGTCCAAGGACATGCGCTTCCTTTGGGCACGGATCGATGGAATCAACGGAAGCCTGCGCGGACAGGGCCTTGCACGGCCCACGTCCTGCCAATCTCCCGCGATTCCTTCCTCCCTTGTACAGACCCTCGGAGGAACTACCGATCCCCGGTCTGGAATCCACGAATACAGGAAAGGCCAAGCATGCGCGGCGCCTGATTTAGCCAAGCCACGCCCACACGGCCCTCCCGGACATTCGGCACTCCTGACCGCGTGCCACTTGTCGGGTTTGCAATTGGCATGTTCAAACAACCCGGAACCCTTGACAAGCGCCGATTTTGGAGCGCCGCAGGGTAGTCAGAACACCGACAAGTCCATCAGGTTGCACCCGCGTGCGATTCCATTCCGGCACAGGTGCAGACCAGATTCCGATCCCCGTGCACGTTGTCCACGCGTCCGACCGAAGGCCAAAACTTGGCCGCCGCCAGTCCCGGAACCGGGTAGGCCGCGCGGCTCCGCGTGTACGGACGATCCCACGTGTCGCCGCACACGGTGTCCGCCGTGTGCGGGGCATTCTTCAACGCATTGTTCCGCGCGTCCGTCCGCCCCGACTCCACTTCCCCGATCTCGGCACGGATCGCGACCATCGCCTCGACGAAACGGTCCAACTCCTCGCGGCCTTCCGATTCCGTCGGCTCGACCATCAGGGTCCCCGCCACGGGAAAACTCAGCGTGGGGGCATGGAATCCGTAATCCATCAACCGTTTCGCGACATCCTCGGCCGTCACGATCTTGAACGGCCGCAGATCCAGGATGCACTCGTGCGCGACCCATCCCGCGGGCCCGCGGTAAAGGGTCGCGAAGTGGGGTTCGAGCCGCGCCGAGAGATAATTCGCGTTCAGGATCGCCACCTGCGTCGCGCGCCGGAGTCCGTCCGGCCCCATCATCGCGAGATACATCCACGGGATCGTGCAGATGCTCGCGCTGCCCCACGGGGCCGCCGAGACCGCGCCGATGGGTTCCTCGCCGCCGAGTTTCACCACCGGGTGTCCGGGAAGGAACGGCACCAGATGCTCCGCCACGCCGATGGGTCCCACGCCGGGACCGCCGCCGCCGTGCGGGATGCAGAACGTCTTGTGCAGGTTCAGGTGGCAAACGTCCGCGCCGATCCCGCCCGGCGACGTCAACCCCACCTGCGCGTTCATGTTCGCGCCGTCCATGTAGACTTGCCCGCCCGCCGCGTGGACCAAGCCGCAGATCTCGCGGATCGTCGTCTCGAACACGCCGTGCGTGCTCGGATAGGTCACCATCAGGCACGCCAATTGGTCCGCGTTCGCCTCGATCTTCGCCCGCAGGTCGGCCACGTCGATGTTGCCGCCCGCATCGCACGCGACCGGCACCACCCGGAATCCCGCCATCACCGCGCTCGCGGGGTTCGTCCCGTGCGCGCTCATCGGGATCAGGCACGCGGTGCGGCCCGTCTCGCCGCGACTCCGGTGGTAGGCGCGGATGACCAGCAGGCCGGCGTATTCACCCTGCGAGCCCGCGTTCGGCTGCAACGAGATTCCCGCGAAGCCCGTGATGCGCGCCAACGAGTCCTCGAGTTCGTCGAAGAGCTGTTGGTAACCGCGCGTCTGCGACAACGGCGCGAACGGATGGATCCGCGAGAATTCCGGCCAACTCACCGGGAACATTTCCGCGCTCGCGTTCAACTTCATCGTGCAACTGCCCAGCGGGATCATCCCGTGGCACAGCGACATGTCCCGTGACTCCAGCCGCCGGAGGTAACGCTGGAGTTCCGTCTCGCTGTGGAATCGGTTGAAGACCGCGTGTCCGAGATAGGGCGTCGTGCGTCCAAGACCCGCGGGCAATCCCGGGGCCGAGTCGAGCGACTCCAAAGCGAACGCCGGCTCGCGGTCCCCGCCCAGTACCTGCAGCAACAACGCCACGTCAGACGTCGACGTCGTTTCGTCGAGCGAGATGCCCACGTGGCCGGCGTCGACGGGACGAAGGTTCAGTTGGTGCACCGCTGCGATCCGATGGACCTCGGCCGCCGTGATGCCGACGAGCGCGACCGTGAGGGTGTCGAAGAAGGTGTCGTTGACGACGCGGTGGCCGAGCTTGCGCGCGCCGGCCGCGAGCAGGCCCGCGAGTCCGGCCACGCGCGACGCGATCGCCTTGAGTCCGTGCGGACCGTGGTAGCACGCGTACGCCATGGCCATGTTCGCGAGCAATGCCTGCGCGGTGCAGATGTTCGACGTGGCCTTGTCGCGCCGGATGTGTTGCTCGCGGGTGCCGAGCGAGAGACGCAGCGCCGGCTGGCCGCGCGAATCCTTGGACACGCCGACGAGGCGTCCCGGCATCTGTCGCTTCAACGCGTCGCGCGTCGCGAAGAACGCCGCGTGCGGCCCACCGTAACCGAGTGGCACGCCGAAACGCTGGGAGCTCCCGACCGCCACGTCCGCGCCGAATTCACCCGGCGGCACCAGGAGCGTCAACGCGAGCAGGTCGGCCGCCACGACCAACAGCGCCCCGGCCGCGTGCGCCGCCCCGGCCGTCGCACGGTGATCGTCGACCGAACCGTCCGTCGCCGGGTATTGCACGAGCGCGCCGAAAACCTCGGGAGCGAAAACGAACGCGTCCCGCGCGCCCACGCGGACCTCGAGGCCGAGCGCCTCGGCGCGCGTTTTCACGAGATCGATGTTCTGCGGATGGCAATCCGACGCGACGAGGAAGGCGTTGCGTCCGGCGCCGGCCGCGCGGTGGCACAGCATCATGGCCTCCGCGCAGGCCGTCGCCTCGTCCAGCATGGAGGCGTTCGCGATCGCGAGCCCGGTCAGGTCGCAGACCAGCGTCTGGAAATTCAACAGGCCTTCGAGACGCCCCTGCGAGATCTCCGATTGGTAGGGCGTGTACTGCGTGTACCAGCCCGGGTTCTCGAGGATGTTCCGCTGGATGACCGGCGGCGTGAGCGTGTCGTGGTAACCCATCCCGATGTACGACCGGAACACCTGGTTCCTGGACGCGATCGCACGGAGTTTCCGCAAGGCGTCGTGTTCCGAAAGCGCCGCCGGCAGTTCCAACGGAGTCGACACCCGGATCGACGCGGGCACCGCGGCGTCGGTCAGCGAATCCAGGGAAGCGTGCCCGAGCAGCCGCAGCATTTCCTCCTGTTCCACCGGACCGGGACCCACATGCCGCGCCTCGAACCGGTCGGGATGGGGAAAAGGATCGGACGTGGCGGGAACAGCGTGCGGGGTGCTCATGGTTGCGTGCGGCATGGCCGTCGAAGCCCGGCACGGTAGGCGTGGAACCCCAAGCGGCAAGCCGCAACTTTCCGGTGGCGCGGGCCGCGGGCCACGGCAACTTTGCGGGCATGTCCCACGTGAGCCGCCGCCCCGACTGGAACCTCCCCGGACGCCGCGTCACGCCCTTCGCCGTGCATTCGCGTCGCCGCGAATTCCTGCGCCAAATGGGCTTCGCCGGCGCCGGTCTCGTCTCGGCGTTGCACGGCTTCGGCGCCGAGCCCGCGCCTTCCGGCGCCCCGTTCGTTCCCGCCAGGCGCCATCCGGATTTCAACCCGAAGCTCGACATCACGCCCGAGAAACTCTCGACCACCTACAACAACTACTACGAGTTCAGCACCACCAAGGACCGCGTCCACCGGCTCGTCGACAAATTCCGCGTCGATCCCTGGACGCTCCGCGTCGAGGGCCTTTGCGACAATCCTTCCAACCTCGACCTCCGCGAGCTCCTCCAGTTCCCGGCCGAGGAACGGGTCTACCGTTTCCGTTGCGTCGAGGCGTGGTCGATGGTCGTTCCATGGACCGGTTTCCCGCTCGCCCGACTGATCGAGAAGGCGAAACCGAAACCCGAGGCCAAGTTCGTGAAGTTCACCACGGTCATGCGTCCGGAAGAAATGCCCGGCATGGTCCGGCTCTCGGACTACCCGTGGCCGTACACCGAGGGACTCCGCATGGACGAGGCCATGCATCCGCTCGTCCTCGTCGCCACCGGCCTTTACGGAAAACCGATGCCAAAACAAAACGGCGCGCCGGTGCGGATCGTCGTGCCCTGGAAATACGGGTACAAATCGATCAAGAGCATCGTGCGGATCGAGTTCGTGAAGGACCAGCCGGCCACGCTTTGGGAAAGCTTGTCGGCGACGGAATATCCGTTCGAATCGAACGTCGATCCCGGCGTGCCGCATCCGCGCTGGAGCCAGGCCACCGAGCGGGATCTCGCCACCGGCGACCGCATCCCGACGCTCAAGTACAACGGATACGGCGACCAAGTCGCGAAGTTGTATCGGCGCGGGTGATGCCTGAGTCGCGGGCAGCAACCCGCAAGGAAGTGACGGCGGGCCGCCGTCACCCACCCTTGCGACAGTTGCCTCAGATCCGCTTCTCGTCGGCGTCGATGAAGTCCACGAAGGTCTGGATGTCGTCGCGGTGCGCGAGGCCCGCCTGCGACTTCCGCAATTTCAACCGGTCGCGGATCGCGGTGTCGTCTTCCGATCCCGTCGCGAACAACTGGTCACGGTGCGACGCCCGGGCGGCGTCCGCGCCCTTCGTGTTTTTCGCGACCCAATCGCACACCTCGCCGTCGGTGACCGACGCCTTGACCACGGCGACCAGTTCGTCGGGTTTCACGCCGGAACGGTCGAACCACAGTTTGTCGAATCCCTTGCTTAGGAAATTCGGCTGGTAGTCGGCATGCAAGCGGCCGGCCAGGTTCAGGCGGATCTTGTCGACCAACCGCGGCAGGTACGCCCAGCCCGCCATCATCTCGCGCGGACTCCGGGGAAAAACGACGTCGCTCATCGGCGACGAGAATGAAGGGCGGTCGGCGCCATTGCACGCGCAAGTTGCCCGTCGCCGCGATCGGCGGGAGGATTGCCGCGTGCAACGCCAAGTTTTCGATGCCGTCGTCCTGGGCGGCGGTTCCGCGGGTTATGCCGCCGCGCGCGCGCTCACCGACGGTGGACGCCGCGTCGCCGTCGTGGAGGGAGGGCCCGAGGTGGGCGGCCTGTGCATCCTGCGTGGCTGCATGCCGACCAAGGCGCTCCTCCACGCGGCGGAACTCCGGCACGCGATCGAGGAAGCACGCGAATGGGGAATTTCCGCCGGGCCCGTCTCCATCGACCTCGCCGCGCTCTTCGCGCGCAAGGACGAGTTGATCGCCGACTTCGCCGGCTACCGCCGCGGACAACTCGAGTCCGGACGATTCGCCTTCATCCGCGCGAACGCCCGGTTCGTCGACGGCACGACGCTCGCGCTCGACGATGGTTCCACCGTGGTCGCGGAAAACTTCGTCGTTGCCACCGGCAGCACGGTCGCGCCGGTTTCCCTTCCCGCCCTGGAACGCGCCGGATACATCGGCAGCGACGAGGCCGTCCATTTGAAGCGCCTTCCCGGGAGCCTGATCGTCCTCGGCGGCGGCGCCGTCGCGCTCGAGTTCGCGCAATTCTTCGCCCGCCTTGGCACCCGCGTTTCCATCGTGCAACGCGCGCCGCAACTCCTCCGGGGAACCGATCCCGATGTTGCCCGCGACCTCGAGGCCGCGCTGCGCCGCGAGGGGATCGAGATCCACACCGGCGCCACGTTGCTCGACGCCACGTCCGACGCGTCGGGGAAATCCGTGACGCTCCGCCGCGGCGACGCGGTGACGACGCTCCGCGCCGGGGAAATCTTCCACGGGTTGGGACGCCGACCGAACACGGCGGGAATCGGTCTGGAACACGCGGGGGTCGATCTCCTGCCGTCCGGATACATTCGAACGGACCTGCATCAACGCACGTCCGCGCGGCACATCCTTGCGGCGGGCGATTGCTGCGGCCCGCATGCGATCGTCCACCTCGCGGTGCGCCAGGGCGAGGTTGCCGCGGGCGCGATCCTGAACCCGGCGAATGCGCCGGCGATGGACTACCGGTTGCTGACGACCGTCGTGTTCACGGATCCGGCCATCGCCACCGTGGGATTGTCGGAGACGGAAGCGAACGAGCGCGGGATCCCGTTCCTCGCGGAATCGTATCCATTCGCCGACCATGGAAAATCGATGATCCTCGGATCACGGGAAGGATTCGTGAAACTGCTGGCTGATCCGGCGACGGGCGAACTTTTGGGCGGCGCGTGCGTGGGTCCGCAGGGAGGCGAGCTGATCCACGAGATCGTGGTCGCGCTTGCACGGCGGATGACCGCCGCGGAGTTGGCTGCGGTGCCTCACTACCATCCGACGCTCGCGGAGATCTGGACGTATCCCGCGGAGGCTTTGGCGGCGCGGGTCGCGGGGTGATGCCTGGGTGGGCGACGGCGGCCCTGCCGTCATTGCAACGAGCAGCGCGGAGCCAAGCAAAAGTTACCCTCAGGAAGTGACGGCGGGCCGCCGTCACCCACCCATCCACCCATCCATCCAACCACCCACCCAGGCTTCGGTGTTCCGGCTCAGCGGCGCCGGCGGCCTTTGCCGTAACTCGTCCGACCGGACGCCGCCGCCGAGTCCGCGCGGGCGCGCGCGCCGACGCCGGGATTCTTCATCTCGGCGCCGCCGAGGCGCGACTTCAACTCGCGGATCTGGTCCCGCAGCAGCGCCGCCTTCTCGAACTCGAGGTTGTTCGCGGCCTCGACCATCTCCTGCTCGATCTCGCGCAACGTCTCGGTGTAGTCGAGTTGGGCGACGCTCTCGTTGAGCGCGGCCGCCGCCGCCTCGCGGCCCTTCAGTTGCGATCCCAATCCCTCCTCCACCGCGCGGGTCACGCCGCGCGGCACGATCCCGTGCTCGAGGTTGTACGCGATCTGCCGACCGCGCCGGTATTCGGAAACCGCGAGGAACTTCTGGATGCTCTGGGTCATCACGTCCGCGTACAGGATCACGCGTCCATCGATGTGTCGCGCCGCCCGGCCCGCGGTCTGGATCAGGCTTGTCGCGCTGCGCAGGTAGCCTTCCTTGTCCGCGTCGAGGATCGCGACCAGCGACACCTCGGGGAGGTCGAGTCCCTCGCGCAGCAGGTTGATCCCGACCAACACGTCGCAATCACCGCGACGCAGGGCGCGCAGGATCTCGACGCGCTCGATGGCGTCGATCTCGCTGTGGAGGTAGCGCACGTTCACGCCGAGGTCGCGCAGGTAGTCCGTGAGTTCCTCGGCGGTGCGCTTGGTGAGCGTGGTCACGAGCACGCGCTGTTTCTTCTCGGTGGTCCGCCGCACTTCCTCCAGCAGGTCGTCGATCTGCCCGCGGAGCGGCCGCACCACGATCGTCGGATCGACGAGCCCCGTCGGGCGCACGATCTGTTCGGCGACGTTGGAAGGTCCCGCCCAACCGATCTCGAGCGCGCCCGGCGTGGCGCTGACATACATCGACTGGCCGGCGAGCGCGCGGAACTCGTCGAAATTCAACGGCCGGTTGTCGAGCGCGCTGGGCAACCGGAACCCGTGCTCGACCAGGACTCTTTTCCGCGCGGTGTCGCCCGCATGCATCCCGCCGACCTGCGGGAGCGTGGCGTGCGATTCGTCGACCACCAGCAGGTAGTCGGACGGGAAGAAATCGATCAGCACGCCGGGGCGCGATCCGGGCGGGCGCGCGGAAATGTGCCGCGAGTAGTTCTCGATGCCCGAGCAGAAGCCGAGTTCCTGCAATTGCTCGAGATCGAATTCCGTCCGCATCTTGATGCGCTGCGCCTCGAGCAACTTGCCCTGTTTCTCGAACCACGCGATCCGCTCGCCGAGCTCCTCGCGGATCGAGAGCATCGCGCGCCCGATCTTTTCCTGAGGCGTCGCGAATTGTTTGCTTGGGAAAACGTTGATCGCATCGAGCGATTCCAACGCGTCGCCGGTGAGCGGGTCGAAGCGCGTGAAGCGCTCGATCTCGTCGCCGAAAAACTCGATGCGGATCGCGTCCTCGGTGTACGCGGGATGCAGTTCGACGACGTCGCCGCGCACGCGGAACCGGCCGCGCTCGACCGCGTAGTCGTTGCGGCTGTACTGGAGGTCGACGAGCCGCGAGAGGAGGAGATCGCGGCCAAAGGACTGCCCGACGCGCAGCGGGATCACCATCGACTCATAGTCCTCGCGGCTGCCGATGCCGTAGATGCACGAGACGCTGGCGACGACGATGACGTCGCGCCGCGAAAGCAGGCTGTTCATCGTGCTGAGACGGAGCCGCTCGATCTCGTCGTTCACCGACGAATCCTTCTCGATGAAGGTGTCGGTTCGCGGGATGTAGGCCTCGGGCTGGTAGAAATCGAAGTAGCTGACGAAGTACTCGACGGCGTTGCGCGGGAAGAAGTGCTTGAACTCCGAGTACAACTGCGCGGCAAGGGTCTTGTTGTGGGAGAGGACGAGCGTGGGGCGATTCGCGCGGGCGATGGCGTTCGCGATGGTGAACGTCTTTCCGGAACCGGTGACGCCGAGCAAAACCTGGTGGCGTTGGTTTTCCGCGATGCCACGCGACAATTGCTCGATCGCCGCCGGTTGGTCCCCGGCCGGCGAGTACTCGGATTCCAACTCGAAGCGCCCGGACATGGACACGGAAGATGCGGGCGGTCGGCGACGATTCAAGTGGTATCAAGACAAACGGCGGACCCGGTTGGGCCCGCCGTCTTGATCCATCGATTCCGACCCGTCGGAATCAGTCGTCGATGGGCCCATCGCCCTGGTCGGCGGAGCGCGATCCGGAATCGGATCCACCGGTCTCGGCCTTCTCGCGTTCTTCCATCGCGGCGCGACGGCTGAGGCGGACGCGACCCTTGTCGTCGACGCCGAGCAACTTGACCCAGATTTCGTCGCCGATCTGGACGATGTCCTCGACCTGCTTCACGCGGAAGTTGGCGAGTTCGCTGACGTGCACCAGACCCTCGCGGCCCGGGATGAACTCCACGAACGCGCCGAAGTCTTTGATCGAAACCACCTTTGCCCGGTAGATCTTGCCGGTCTCAAGCGCCTCGCCGCCCTCGTCCTGCGAGGAACGTTCGCCGCGGCGACCACCCCGGTCGCCGCCGCGCTCGGCACCGCGTTCGGCACGCGCCGGACCCCGATCGCCACCGCGATCCGATCCACGCTCGCCGCCACGCCCGCCGCGCTCGCCGACCCGGTCCGGGGCACGTTCGGCGCCCCGGTCGTTGCCACGATCAACGGCGCGCTCGGGAGCGCGTTCGACGACGCGGTCAGAGCCACGATCCGACCCACGATCCGATCCTCGGTCGGACACGCGGTCCGGCGCGCGTTCGGGCGCACGGTCTGCACCGCGATCAACGGAACGTTCGCCACCGCGGTCCGAGCCACGCTCGCCACGATCGGAGCCACGGTCCGGCGCGCGCTCGGGAGCGCGATCGGAACCACGGTCGACGCCGCGTTCGCCGCGATCACCCCGATCGCCACGATCGCCACGATCCGAACCCCGGTCCGGAGCGCGTTCGGGAGTGCGTTCGGGAGCGCGTTCCTGGCCGCGGTCGCCACGGTCGGAGAAGCGATCGCCCCGATCCGGCGCGCGCTCGGGAGTGCGTTCCGGAGCCCGCTCGGGAGCGCGTTCCGGGGCACGGTCGCCACGATCAAAGCCACGGTCGGCGGGACGTTCGCCGCCACGTTCGCCGCGATCACCACGGCCGCCGCGGTCCGCGCCGCGATCGGATCCGCGTTCGGGTCGCTCGGCACGGTCGCCGCCGCGATCCGGCGCGCGCTCGCCGCGGTCGGACCCACGGTCCGGCCCGCGGTCACCGCGATCCGGGGCGCGTTCGGGAGCGCGTTCCGGGGCACGCTCGCGTTCGGGCGCACGTTCGGGCGCACGCTCGGGAGCGCGTTCCGGACGGGGCTGACCGACGGCATCGGACTGGGCGGCGACAGCCTCGCCGCGCTCTTCCATTGCCGCCTTGCGGCTGAGTTTCACGCGGCCCTTCTCGTCGACGCCGATGCACTTGACCCAGATTTCCTCGCCCATCTTGACGACGTCCTCGGGGCGGTTGACGCGGCGGTTGGAGAGTTCGCTGACGTGCACCAGGCCGTCCTGGCCGGGGAACACCTCGACGAACACGCCGAACTCCTTGAGCGTGACGACGCGGCCCTTGTAGATCTTGCCGATCTCGATCTCGGCGCCGATGCCCTCGACCTCGCGCTTGGCGATTTCCATCCCCTCGGGCGTCAAGGAGAAGATCTTCACCGTGCCGTCGTCCTCGATGTTAATCTCGCAGCCGGACTCGTCGACGATGCGCTTGATGTTCTTGCCGCCGGGCCCGATGAGCAGGCCGATCTTCTCGGGGTTGATGCGCATCACGGTGATGCGCGGGGCGTACTTGCTGATGTCGGTGCGCGGCGCGGGCAAGGTCGCGAGCATGTGCTCGAGGATCGCGACGCGTGCGACGCGGGCCTGGGCGATGGTCTCGGCCATGATCGCCAGCGGGAGACCGCGGAGTTTCAGGTCGAGCTGGAAACCGGTGATGCCCTTCTCGGTGCCCGCGATCTTGCAATCCATGTCGCAGAACGCGTCTTCCCAGCCGATGATGTCGGTGAGCAGTTGGTACCGGGTGATCTCGTGGTTCGCGCCGTGGTCGGTGCAGATGCCGATCGAGATGCCGGCGACCGGGCGGATGAGGGGGACGCCCGCGTCCATCAGCGCCAGCGTGGCGCCGCAAACGCTCGCCATCGACGACGAGCCGTTCGACTCCATGATCTCGGAGGTGACGCGCACGGCGTACGGGTACTCGGCGAGCGGTATCATCGGCTCGACCGAACGCTCGGCGAGCGCGCCGTGGCCGATCTCGCGTCGGCCGGGCCCCATGATGCGGCCCGTCTCGCCGACGGAGAAGTGGGGGAAATTATAGTGCAGGATGAACTGCTTCTTGGTCTCGCCGCCCGCGTATTGGTCGAACTCCTGGATGTCCTCGCTGGTGCCGAGAGTGGTGAGGCAGACGGCCTGGGTCTCGCCGCGCTGGAAGAGCGACGAACCGTGCGCGCGGGGAAGGAAACCGACCTCGCTGACGAGCCCGCGGAGATCGCCGAACCCGCGGCCATCGAGACGTTTCTTGTCGTTCAGGATCAGCAGCCGGACGTTTTCCTTCTGGATGTAGTACTGCGCGTCCTTGATGACGTGCGGCGTCACCTTCTCGGCGCCGAACTTCTCGACGAGCTTCGTGCCGACCTCGGCGAAGATCGCGTTGACGGCAGCCTCGCGCGCCAGCTTCTCGGTCGTGAGGAGCGCGGGGATGATGCGGTCGCCGGCGAACTTGCGGGCGGCCTCGAGGATTTCGTCGGGGACCACCTTGACGGTGATCTTGCGCTTGGCCTTGCCGGCCCGCGCCGCGAGTTCCTTCTGGCCCGCGATCATCGGCTGGCAGGCCGCCTGGGCGAACTGAAGGGCCTTGAGGAAGTCGTCCTCGGTGATCTCGTCGGCCGCACCCTCGTACATCACGACCTCGGTCGCATTGCCGACGTAGATGAGGTCGAGGTCGCTGGCCGCGCGCTGCTCGTGGTTCGGATTGACGATGAATTCGCCGGCGACACGGCCGACGCGGACGGCGCCGAGCGGTCCATCCCAGGGGATGTCGGAGACGGTGAGCGCGGCGGAAGCGCCGAGGATCGAGAGGATGTCGGGATCGTTCTGGCCGTCGGCGGAGAGCAGGATGCTCTGGACCTGGACCTCGTTGTACCAACCCTTCGGGAAGAGCGGGCGGATGGGACGGTCGGTGAGGCGGCTGGTGAGGATTTCCTTCTCGGTGGGGCGGCCCTCGCGTTTGAAATAACCGCCGGGGAACCGGCCGGCGGCGGAAGCGCGCTCACGGTAGTCGACGGTGAGGGGGAAGAACTCCTGGCCGTCCTTGGACTTGGTCGCGGCGACGGCCGCGACGAGGATGATGGTTTCGCCGAGGCGGACCGTGACGGAACCGTCGGCCTGTCTGGCCATTTTTCCGGTTTCGATGACGATTTCCTGGCCTCCGACGGGGATGATTACGGATTCGGGCATTTTAACAATGGTGCCCGCCAGCCCCGAGGAACTTCAGTCAGCCGCCCCTGCCGGATGGCGGGGTAGTTGAATGAAATTTCCCGGGCGGGCGGGCGATTTCTAGGTTTCGCGGACGCGTCTTCTCGTTCGATGGCGACCGGCCGGAGGATTCACGCGTCTCTGGGAAACCCTCCCGCCACCCCTTGGGCGGCGCTGCCGATCTAAAAGCGGAAGCCGGGCACGGGGCCCGGCTTCCAAAAATCCTGGTTACTTGCGGATCTTCAACTTCTTCGTCAGCACCTGATAGCGAGGCTCGTCCTTGCGTTTCAGATACTCCTGCAAGCGGCGACGCTTGCTGACCAGAATCAGGAGGCCTCTCCGCGAGGAGAAGTCCTTCTTGTTGGTCTGGAGGTGCTCCGTGAGATTGTTGATGCGTTCCGTCAACAGCGCGATCTGGACGTCGGGCGAGCCCGTGTCCTTGTCGTGCGTGCGGTACTCCGTGATGGTCTTGGACTTTTCTTGCATGGTGATTCCGGTGTCAGGCAGCAAACCACCGCCTGGTAAATTCCGTTAATCGAGGCGCGGAAACTAGGCAACGGCCCCCCACCCTGTCGAGCCCTGTTTTCGGGACGTGGGTCCCGCGACCCGGCAGCGCCTGCGGTCCGCCCATCGGCCCGTGGCGGGGACGGATGCCGGCCATGAATCCGAACGGAAGGTCGCATCCACCGCCTTCGGCATCGTCCCCGGACACCGGATACGGACTTTCCTCCGCCCGCTTGCGTCCGGTCGCCGTTGCCTTCAGCCTCGCGCGCATGTCGACCGTTTCCCGGCGTCTTGGGCCCATCGCAGGCCTGCTGATCGCGCTTGTCCCGAGCACCTCCACACTGGCCGCCGAGGGCGATTCGGGACCGAAGCCCGGATACCGCGGCGCCCTGGACGTCGAGTTCGGCTACGCCCCGGAGTCGACGCTGCACCTGGGTTCCACGGATGTCGGGAAACTTTCCACCACCCATTCGCACGTGCGCTACGCCGGGACGTTCATCTCCGGCGGCGACGTCAACTGGACGATGGCTCTCGACTACGATCGCTACGGATTCGGCGTTCCCTCCGGCCAACCCTTGCCCCGGGCCCTGGGTTCGGTCTCGATCCCGCTCGGGGTCAGTTGGAAGCTTTCCGACCGGTGGTCCTTCCGCGGCGAGGTCGCGCCCGGCGTCTATTCGGATTTCAAGGATCTCGACGGCCCCGATTTCAACGCCCCGATCACCGCGGGGATTTCGTATGCGGTGAGCGAAAACCTCGTCCTGTCGGCGACGATCTCGTTCGATGCCCGGCGCGACACGCCGCTCGTGGGTGGCCCAGGCATCTGGTGGCGCATCAATCCGAAATGGACGCTCTCCCTGATGCTGCCGCGCCCGCGCGTCGAGTATCGTCCGTGGGACAACTGGCTGCTCTTCGGCGGCCTCGAGATCGCCGGCGGTGCTTACCAGACGTCCAATGATGCGGGCTCGAAGCACGGCGTCCCCGCGATGGACAACGTCAACATCAGCTACCGCGAAATCCGCGCGGGCGTCGGCGCGCAATGGGATCTCGGCCACGGGTTCTCGCTCGAACTCGCCGGCGGCTACATGCTCGACCGCCGTCTCCTCGTGCACGAACGCCGGCTCCTCTGGAACGGCGACGGCGCCCCGTACGCCCGCGCCCAATTATCCTATCGCTACTAAGCGGGCGCGCCATGCCACGCGCGTCCTCGCTTCCCGATCCGGAGGCCACGGCCGCGCTCGTCCGACGCCGCTCTTCGGTTCGGCCACGACTCGCGATCATTCTGGGCAGCGGGTTCGGGGGCGTCGCCACGGCGGTACAGGTCGCGTCGCGATTCGCGACACGCGATCTCCCGGGCTTCCCCGTGGGACGCGTTCCCGGCCACGCGGGCGAACTCCTCCTAGGCGAATGGAACGGGGTGCCCGTCGCGGTGCTTTCCGGACGCGGACATTTCTACGAGGGATTCGACCTCGCCGAAGTCGGCTTCCCCGTCCGCGTGCTCGCGGCGCTCGGCGTCGAATCGATCCTGCTCACCAACGCCGCCGGCGGGATCCATCCGCGGTTGAAGCCGGGGACGTTCATGGCGATCGCGGACCACATCAATTTCATGGGCGCGAATCCGCTCCGGGGTCCGGTGGCGAAGGGACGCGAACGCTTCGTGGACTTGGGCGCGGTTTACGACGCCGGGCTTCGCCGCGCGTTGGCACACGCCGCGAAGGTCGCGCGGGTCAAACTCCGCGAGGGCGTGTATCTGGCGGTGAGTGGACCCAGCTTCGAGACGCCGGCCGAAATCCGGGCGTTCCGGACACTGGGCGCGGACGCGGTCGGGATGAGCACGGTTCCCGAGGCAATCGTGGCGCGGCAGTGCGGCCTGCGAGTGGCCGGATTGAGCTGCATTACGAACGCGGCGGCCGGACTGGGCAACGGAGGCGTGTCGCACGCGGAAGTGCTCGAGGCCGCGCGAGCCGTCGCAGGAAGGGCGACCACGTTGGTCGGCGAATTCGTCCGGTACCACGGAATCCCGGATATATAACCACGGAGCACGCGGCAAAGGGATTTTGACCACGGAGCACACGGAACACACGGAATCGGGCAGCTAGATTTATTAACCACGGAAATCACTGAAATCACGGAAGCAAGCTGGCGACGGGATTTTGGCCACGGAGCA
>JANYDN010000327.1 GCA_025363585.1 Verrucomicrobiota bacterium
TATCTCACGCCAAGCCGGGCCAAGGCCATCCAAGGGGGCAAAGACCGCCGGCGTGTCGTTTCACCGAACGGTGGGTTCCAATCTCTGGCTCCCGATACACGTTCCCGCCTTCTTGGCCGGCCTTGGTCCCCCTTGGCGTGAAATAATTCCCATGCCGCGACCGCAGGGTTCCGTCCCACCTCGGTCGGGAATGCTTGGATTCTTGGCGTCTTGGCGCCTTGGCGTGATACCCAATCGAGTTCTTACCGCATGGATACGGCTTAGGCGTCTCGGCTGCGGTAGACGCGGGCGTGATCGGCTGGGCTGGGCTTGTCACCGTGAGCCAGGAAAGCGGCGTGGCGCCGTCCCTTGGCCGCCGTAGTCCGGCTTCCGCCGGACGAAGGAGGCGAGGGCTTCCCGCCGCACTCCAAAGGCGCTTCGCGCGGGGAACGATGGCGTTAGGGCCGACGCGGTGACGCGGTGGATTCGCAGGCCCAGCGCGGCGTCCCTTCCGGGCCCGTTTTCAGGCGGCTTCGTTCACCCGCGGCAGCGTGAAGTAGAAGCAACTGCCCTTGCCCAGTTCGCTCTCCACCCGCACCTCGCCCCCGTGCGCCTGCACGATGTGCTTCACGATGCTGAGCCCCAATCCGGTGCCGCCCTGCTCCCGCGAACGTCCCTTGTCGACCCGGTAGAACCGCTCGAACACCCGTTCGCGTGCCTCCACGGGTATCCCGACGCCGTCGTCCGCCACCCACGCCTCGACGATGTCCTCGTGCAACGAACGCGCGCCCACCGCGACCCGCCCGCTGGGACGGCCATACTTGATCGCGTTGTCGACGAGGTTCGAGAGCACTTGCTGTAGTCGGTCGCCGTCGCCGTGCACCCGGAGATTCAGGGGCACGTCGTTCTTCAGGATCGTGCCGCGTTCGGCCGCCTTCGATTTGAGATCGTCAAGAACCTGCGACCCGACCTCATGCAGCGACGTCGGCTGGAGGTTCATGATCACCTGCCCCGATTCCAGCCGGGAAACCGTCAGCAAATCCTCGATGAGGAACGTCAGGCGGTCGGCGTGTTTGTCGATGGTGCGCAGGAAGCGCGTCGCCGTATCCGGGTCGTCCTTGGCGCCGCCGAGGAGCGTTTCCGTGTACCCCTTGATCAGCGACAGCGGCGTGCGGAGTTCGTGGCTGACGTTCGCGACGAACTCGCGGCGCTGCTCGGCGAGGATCGCGTGCTGGGTGAGATCGTGGAACACGATCAACGTCCCCGCATGCAGGCGGTCGGGATCGCGGAGCGCGACGGCGTTTACCTGCAACGAAAGCCGCTTGATGCCGGCATGGACCAGGTCCTGGTCGACGATCCGTCCCTGCTGCGCCGCGCGCCGCGCCAGATCGGCGAGCTCGGGCGAATGGATCGCATCGGCCAACGGGATGCCCCGGATGTCCTTCTCGAGATTGAAAAGGCGGACCAACGCCGGATTCACGTGTTCCACCTTGCCCTGTTCGTCGAGCAACAGGACGCCCTCGACCATGCTGTCGAGGAGTGCCTGTTGTTTCGACTGCTCCTCGACCAACGCGAGGTGGCGTTGGGTGCGGATTTCCGCGAGCCGCAGCGAGGTCTCGCGGAGGCGATCATGGAGATCCCGCTGGCGATGGAGCAGCCAGAGGCACGTCCCGACCGACGCGGCGGCGATGCCGGATGCGATCCAAAAGTCGGCAGGCATGGGCCGGAATCAGTTTTCGACGAACCGATAGCCGACGCCACGGACGGTATCGAGGAAGCGGGAGGCGGCACCGAGCTTCTCCCGAAGGCGTCGCATGTGGGTGTCGACCGTGCGGGTGTCGATGACGTTGTCGTACTCCCAGACGTCCTGGAGCAATTGGTCGCGGCTTTGCACGCGACCGCGACGAAGGGCCAGGGTGGTCAGGAGTTTGAACTCCGTCGCCGTCAGGTCGACCCGTTGGCGTTTCACGGTGACCATGTGGCGCGGGACGTCGATGCAAAGGTCGCCGAAGACCAATTGCTCCGGCTGGGCGGCGGCCTCGGTGCGGCGCTTGAGGAGGTTGCGGACGCGCAGCACCAATTCCCGCGGGCTGAACGGCTTCGTCACGTAGTCGTCCGCGCCCAACTCCAACCCGAGGACGCGATCGATCTCCGCCGCCTTCGCGGTGAGCATGATGACCGGGATCGGCGCGGTCGCCGGATCGCGGCGCAAGGCCTTGCAGACCTCAAGGCCATCGATCTCGGGAAGCATCAGGTCCAGCAAGACCAGATCGGGCGCGGTTTCCCGGGCCTTCTTCAGGGCTTCCGCGCCGTTGTCGGCCGTGACCACCTCGAATCCAGCCTGCTTCAGGTTGAAGCCCACCAACTCGAGGGCATCCGGCTCGTCGTCGATCACCAAAATCTTCGCCATGTCTTCCCTTGTTAGGCGGGACGCGACGCCGATGCAATGGCGGTTCCGTTACAAGGCCGTGACAAGATCCGGCATGCGGGCGCTAGCTGAGGATGCGGTTGCCTTGGCTGAGGAAAATCCCCTTGAACATCATCTCGAGTTCCTGCGGGTTGCCGGCCTTGGCGAGCGCTTCCTTCTCCGAGACCTTCTTCTCCTTCACGAGGTCGTACAGCGCCTGGTTGAACGTCTGCATGCCGTCGTCGCGCGCGGTCTCGATCGCGGCGGCGACCTTCTCGAGGCGGTTCTCCTCGAGCATCTTTTTCACGGTCGGCGTGTTGATGAGGATCTCGAGCGCGGGCGTGATGCTGCCGGCGATGGTGCCGACCATGCGTTGGCAGACCACCGAGCGCAGCGTGCTCGCCAACTGGCGCCGGACCTGTTCGCGCTCGTCCGGCTTGAAGAAGTCGAGGATGCGTCCGATCGATTGCGACGCGTTCTGGGTGTGCAGGGTCGACAGCACGAGGTGGCCGGTGTCCGCCGCGCTCATCGCCGCCTGGAACGAGATGGCGTCGCGCATTTCGCCGACCATGATGATGTCCGGATCCTGGCGGAGCACATGTTTCAAGCCGTGCTGGAAGCTCGTCGTGTCGAGGCCGATCTCGCGTTGCTCGACGACGGACTGGTTGTCCTCGAACACGAACTCGATGGGATCCTCGAGGGTGACGATGTGCTTTTTGAAGTTGGCGTTGATGTACTCGATCATCGCCGCGAGCGTGGTCGACTTGCCGGAACCGGTGGTGCCGGCGACGAGGACGATGCCGCGGGGACTGCGGGCGATGTCCTTGAGGACGGGAAGGAGGCCGAGTTCGTTGAAGCTGGGGACCTGTGTCTTCACGTAGCGCATCGCGAGGGCGAAGGTGCCGCGTTGCTGGAAGACGTTCGTGCGGAAGCGGCCGACGCCGGGCTCGAAATAGCTGAAGTCCACCTCGCGGTCGGCATCGAGGCGCTTCTTCGCGTGCGGCGGCACCATCTTGTCGAGGACCTTGTCCATCCACTCCACGGTGGGCGTGGGGGCCTCGATGACGACCAAGTTGCGGTTGATGCGAAGGACGATCGGGTTGCCGACCTTGATGTGGACATCGGATGCCCCACCCTCGACGGCGGCCTTGAGCACCCCACGGAGAAGTTCGATATCGTAGCTCACGTTGAAACAGTTGCTGTGCGAAAAAAGCTAGCAGGAGCCGCGCCGCGGGCCACGCTTTCCTTTGCGGCGAACCCGGGGAGAACGCAGGAACTCGAAAATCCCATTTGCCACTCCCCCGCTCTCTGGTACAAACACCGCTCCGTTCCGGTCCGTCCGGTTCGGTCGAATCAATTTACACGGCCCCGAATTATGTCGCAGCACCGCAGCCTCCGCGCCGCCGCCGGTACCACCGGCGCCAAGCGCAATGTCCTGAAACGTTTCGAACGCGTCGCACTCCTCAAAACCCGCGGCCAATGGAAGGCCGGCGAGCGCGTCACGGGTCTTCGCAAGACCAAGCCCCCGGAGTAATCCCGCGATCCAACGGCGATTGCCGATGCCGATTGCCGGCCCGGTGCCGCAATCGGCATTTCGCGTTTCGGGTCCCTTCCCGGATCAATCCATGCCCCTCGTCCGCCTCCAGAAAATCCTCGCCGAGGCCGGTGTCGCCTCCCGACGCGCCGCCGAGAAACTCATCGTCGACGGCCACGTGAGCGTCGACGGCTCGGTCGTGGACATCCTCGGCACCCGGGTGGATCCCGATGCCGTCGAGGTCGCGGTGGACGGACGGCCCATCCGGCCGCGCCGCAAGTTGTACGTCGCCCTTCACAAGCCGAAGGGTTTCCTCTGCACCCGCACCGATCCCGAGGACCGCCATACCGTCCTCGAACTCCTGCCCAAGGAGTGGTCGAACCTGTATCCGGTCGGCCGTCTCGACCGCGACAGCGAGGGACTGATTTTCCTCACCAACGACGGTGATTTCAGCCTGCGCCTGACGCACCCGCGCTTCGGCGTGCGCAAGAAGTACGTGGCGACGGTCGAGGGCCGCATCCCGGAATCGGCCCTGGGCGGTTTCACCAAGGGCATCGAGGACGAGGGGGAAATGCTGAAGGCCGAGCGGGCCCGACTGATTTCCTCCAACAATTCGCACAGCGTCGTCGAACTCGAATTGGCCCAAGGCAAGAACCGCGAGGTGCGCCGCTTGTTCGCCGTCCTCGGGTTCGAGGTGATCCAATTGGTCCGGACGCAGATCGGTCCGATCCGGCTCGCCGAACTTCCTTCCGGCAAATGGCGCGTGCTCAATGCGGCGGAAGTGAAATCACTCTTGCCCGACGCCGGTTGACCGCGGATTTTGCGTGCCGTGCCACCGACCGGCCGGCACCCCTCATTATGATGTCCCGCTTGCGCCCGCTAATTTCCGCAGCCCTGCTCGCCGCCGCGTTCCCCGCGATGGCGCTCGATTTGCAACCGACGAACGCCGCGTCCCGCATCGTGGCCGTGAAGGGCAACGCCAATGTCCGCGCAAAGGCTTCCCTCGCCAGCGAGATACTTTTCTCGTCCAAAAAAGGGCAGGCCCTGAAGGTCATCCGCGAGGTCGAGGATCCCAAGGCCGCGGCCGACGAGCCCAGTCGTTGGTCCGAGGTGGTCGTGCCCGCCGGGACCCATCTTTGGGTTTACGGCGCGTTGATCGACTCCACCAACAAGGTCGTCCGCGCCAACAGCGTGAATCTCCGCGCCGGGCCGGGCCGCAATTACTCGGATGTCGGCAACATCTCCCGTGGGACGCCGATCAAGATAATCCACGCCAACGAAGGTTGGATCGAGATCGAGGCGCCCGAAGGCGCGGCCCATGGATTCGTCGCCAGCACCCTGCTCGGCAACGAGGTCGTGGCTCCTGCCACCGCTCCCCCGCCCGCGCCCGCCGTCGCCTCCACGATCGTCCCCGCGACGCCCCGTCCGGTCGCCCCCGCGCGGACCGTTCCGCTTCCGGCCAACAACACCCGCCCTGCCCCGACGATCGGTCGAACCGTGCCGGCGGATCCGATCGTCGACACGCAACCCCTCGCTCCCGCGCGCACGGCCGTCACGCCGCGTCGCGTGGTGCAGCCCCCGGTGGTGCAGGACGAAGCCCAGCCGATCGAAACGGCGCCCGTGGCCGTCGAGCCCGCGACGGCTCCCGTGACGCCGACGCCGGTCGCCACCCAACCGAATCCGATCCCCGTCGTCACCCCGTTGGTCTCGCAACCGGAAATCATCCACACCGACAAGGTGCGCGAGGTGATCCGCGAGGGCGTGGTGGATTTCGCCCGCAGCCCCCAGGCTCCCAGCGATTACCAGCTCAACAATTTTCGCAAGGGCGAGGCGATGATCGGCTTCATCTATACCGACGACAAAGCGATCCGTTTCTCCGACTGGCGCTGGAAGCGGGTGCTCATCACCGGCGAGGAATACATCGACCCGGCATGGCCGCGGCGCCCGCTGATCAAGGTCACCGCGATCCACGACGCCTACTGACCCGGGCGGCCAACGACGTCCCGCACGCCAGCGTCACGCGATGCAAAACCTGATCGACGGCCGCGCGATCGCCGGGGAAATCCATGCGGAAACCGCGGCGCGCGCCAACGTGCTTCGCGGACGCGGCATCGTTCCCGGCCTGGTCTTCATCCGCGTCGGCGAGGATCCCGCGTCGCAGGTTTACGTCGGGATGAAGGAAAAGAAATCGCGGGAACTCGGCATCCATTCGGAGACGCGCGTCCTGCCCGAGTCCACGACGCAGGACGAATTGCTCGCGTTGATCGCGGGTTTCAATGCCGACCCACGTTGGCATGGCATCCTCGTCCAGGCACCGCTGCCGCGGCACATCGACCAAGCCACGATCTACGCCGCGGTCGATCCGCGGAAGGATGTCGACGGGTTCCATCCGGTGAACGTCGGCAAGCTGTTGCTCGGCGACACCGACGGATTCGTCCCCTGCACGCCCGGCGGCGTGCACGAGTTGCTCCTGCGCTCGAAGGTGAAACTCGACGGCGCCGAGGTGGTCGTGCTCGGTCGCGGCAACATCGTCGGCAAGCCGATGGCCTCGATCCTCGTGCAGAAGGGCCGCGGCGCGAACTGCACGGTCACCGTGTGCCACAGCGGGACGCGCGACGTCGCCGCGCATTGCCGCCGCGCGGACATCATCGTCGCCGCGATGGGCGTGCCCGAGTTTCTCCGGGCCTCGATGGTCCGCGAGGGAACGGTCGTGATCGACGTCGGGGTCAACCGGATTCCCGACGCGACGACGAAGTCCGGCCACCGATTGGTGGGCGACGTCGCGTTCGCGGAAGTGCAGCCGAAGGCCGCCCTGATCACGCCGAATCCGGGTGGTGTCGGCCCAATGACCATCGCGATGTTGCTCGCGAACACCGTGCGTGCGGCGTCTGCCGCGGGACGTCCCGACTGATCGCCGGTTCACCGGCAGTCCCGCCATGAGCCGTTTCCGTCCGCCCGGCGATTGCCCGAACTGTGGCGGGGAAGTCCGGCGCAACGCCATGGCGTGCCCGCAATGCGGCGCGACGCACGAAGCCGGTTGGAACGACGACACGGCCTACGACGGGCTCGATCTTCCCGACGAGGCATTCGAGGACGACGACAGGCCGCGCGTGGATCCGCGGAAGCGGGCACGCAAGCCGGGCCTGCACCCGGCATGGATCGCGGTCGCGATCGCGTTGCTGGCGGCGTTGACGGCGTGGATTTGGTGGCGGTGACGTGGCGCGGGAGTCCGCGGCTGCGCTTGCAGGGTTTGAACCTCGGAATCGGAACACGCCGATGGTTCACGGAGGCGGGACGCCCGCGCCACACGTCGCCGCGATTCCCTTTGACCCTTGTGCGCACGGCTGGTTTTCTCCGCGCCACGAATGACTCCGAACCGTATTCTGCCCGATCTCCAGTGCTCGCTCGTCTGCGACGGCATCCGCCAGGAATCCAACGGCAACCTCATCCTCCTCGGTGTCCTGAGCCAGGTCCTCTCCCCGCAGTTCCCGATCACGGCCGGACAACTGTTCGTGGTGAACCGCTGGACCGCCGGCAAGGGCAACTTCACCCAGGTGATCCGCGTGATGAGCATCGACTCCGCCACGGTTCTGCATAAAGCCGAGTCGAAGTTCCAGCTCAACGATCCCGTCTTCTCGGCCACGACGGTCGTCGCGATGCAGAACCTCACCTTCGAGAAGCCCGGTCCTTACTGGATCGAGATCCTCGTCGACGACGTGATGAAGCTCCGCTACGCGCTTCCCGTTTTCATGGTCGAGCAACAGGCCAAGCCCGGCACGACCGGGACCCCGGGCTGATCCCGATCCAGGCGGACGCATGACGGGCCGGAAGGCGATGCCTTTCCGGCCCGCGGCTTTTCAAACGCCAACGCGGCGAATCCACGGGTTTCTTCCGGACCCGGTTTGCACCACACTCCGCCCGTGGCCGACGAACCGACGAATGCGAGACCCGGGGCGCGATCGCGCTTCCGCTTCGGCGCGTGGCAAACCCTGACGGGACGCGGCATCGCCGCCTTCGCCCACTCGGGATCCGGACGCCTCCTCGGTTTCCAGTCCATCGCCGCGGCCGGCGTCGCGGTCGTCTTCGTGCTGGCGCTTCGGTTGACGCTTTTCCCCGCCGTCGAGGCAAGCCTGCGGAGCTTGCCCGGGAACGCGGTGGTCCGGAATGGCCGCATGCAATGGCCCGGCACCAACGCCGTCCGCCTCGGCGAAAACGCATGGGTCGATTTCGTCGTCACGCCGGGCACCAGCGATCCCTTGGGCCAAACCGCCGACTTCCAGTTCGATCTTCGGCCCGCGTTCGTGCGCGTCCAAGGAGCCCTGGGCCATGTCGACCTGCCTTGGCATCGCGACCTGCAACTCGATCTCGGCCGGATTCCCGCGGCGGCGACGTGGGGTGCGTGGCGCGGCGTGGGCCAAGCGTTGCTGGCCTGCGGGGTCTTTGTCTGGATGTTCGTCGTGTGGTGGATTCTTTCGGCCGTGTACGCGATTCCCGGTTGGTTGCTTTCCACCGTGCTGGGCCGGTCGATCCCGATTGCCGGGCTCTGGCGGATGGCCGGCGCGGCGCTGGTGACCGGCGCGATCGTGGCGTCGGTCGGATTCCTCGGCTACGCGACGCGACGCTGGCAATTGACCGGGTTGATCGTGATCCAGACGGTTCACTTCGTCCTGTCGCCCGTCTGGCTCGGGTGGGGAATCGTGTCGACCCCGCGCGGCGGCACCGCGCCGGAGGAAGAGTCCGAGATGGAAGCCGTGACGGCCGGCAAAGGCGCGACGCCGCGGAAAAAGCGGAAACCGAAGAAGGCCAAGAATCCGTTCAAGGACTAGCCGCGCGGGGGCGTTCGTTGCGGGGGCGTTCGTTGCGTGGCCGCCGCGGTGACGCGGTGGACGTATCCTGCCGACTCGCCTGCGTTGGCCTTCGTTGACGCAGGCTCGGCCTTGCGGACGTGTGGGGAGCGTGGGTGGGAACGCGGTGTCCTGCGGGTTTCCACCGTCTCACGACGGCGGCCACGTCTCACGACGGCGGCCACGAAGCGCGGCTTCCGGGTTCCATGATCTCACCGGTCCGGGAACTCGAACTCCACCTTGCCCTTGTCGCCCAGGACGAGATGCGCGGCGAAATCCCGGCCCGCCTTGCTCACGAACTTGGTCAACAGGTCGCTTCGCCCGGTCGAGATCAACTTCGCCACCTGCACCTTGTCGACGGGCTGCTCGAGGATGGTCTTCCCGACCTTGAACGTACACCGGCGCGTCTCCGCCTGGGACTTCTCGCAGACGTAGGCATCGGGTCCCTCGTAGACCGCACCGCCGCACTTCGGACACTTCGCCAACGGCGATTGCCCCGTGAAATCGATTTTCACCAACGGCGCGGCATCCTTGGCCTTCGAGCCCGCCTTGCGCTCGCGCGGCGCGAATTCGAACCCGACCTCGCCTTCCTTCAGGACGAGGAACGCCTCGAACTTGCGGTTGTTCTTCCGCGACACGAATCCCTTCAGCAGGTCCGTCTTCCCTTCCGCCAGCAACTTGGTCACCTGCGCGCGGTCGATCGCCTGCTGAAGGATCAGCGTGCCCGTGCGGAATTTGCAGGTCTTCCCCGGACCGACCGACTTTTCGCACACGTAGTTCATCCCGTTCTCGA
This sequence comes from Verrucomicrobiota bacterium, assembly GCA_025363585.1. Classification (GTDB taxonomy): domain Bacteria; phylum Verrucomicrobiota; class Verrucomicrobiia; order Limisphaerales; family UBA9464; genus UBA6176. The sequence continues at coordinate 9,558 of JANYDN010000327.1, forward strand.
ACACGCGCGACGCGCACTTCGGGCATTTGCCGACGGGTTCCTTGCCCGTGAAATCCGGCGCGGCCTCGCCCTCGCCGCCCTCGCCGTTGCCGTCGAAATCGAACTTCGCCTCGTTCTCGGGCGTCATCTTGATCACCGCCGCGAACGGTTTGCCCATGCGCGAACGGAAGCCCTGCAACGGGCCCAACTGGCGTTCACGGATGAGCGTCTCGATCTCCGCCGGCTCGAACATCCGGCCCGACATGACCTTCCTCACCTGGAAGTCGCAGGCCGTGCACTTGAACTCGCGGTACCGCTCGTGAACCACCGCGCCGCACTTGGGACAAGGCGTTTTCAGGATCCCGAAATCTCCCGGGATGGTGTCCTTGTCGTGCAGCTTCGCCTTGGCGACGATATCGGCGGTGAAGCGGCGGATCTCCGCCATGAACTGGTCGCGCGACAATTGCCCGCGCTCCATTTTCTTGAGTTGGAATTCCCAGTCGCCCGTGAGTTCCGGGCGCGTGAGCTCGTTCACGCCCAGCCCACGCAGCAATTGCGCGAGCGAAAACGCCTTGGCCGACGGCACCAACTCGCGGCCGTTGCGGAACAGGTATTCCTCCGAGATCAATCCCTCGATGATCGACGCCCGGGTCGCCGGCGTCCCGAGCCCTCGCTCCGCCATCGCCTCGCGCAACTCGTCGTCCTCGATCATCTTCCCCGCGCCTTCCATCGCGCTCAGCAGCGTCGCCTCGGTGAAACGCGCCGGCGGCTTGGTCTGCGATCCCTTCGCCTCGATCGCGGTGGTCTGCACCTTCTCGCCCGACTGCACGGGCGCCAGCGCGGGCGCGTCGCCTTCCTCGAACGCGTCCCGTCCGTAGACCTCGAGCCAGCCCGCCTTCACCAGCACCTTGCCGACGCTCTTGAACGGCTCCGACTCCACCCGCGTGATCCGCACCGTCTCGAGGAATTCCGCCGCCGGGAAAAACACGGCGAGGAACCGGCGCGTCACCAGGTCGTAGAGTTTCTGTTCGGGCTCGGACAACCCCTTCGGGATCTGTCCCGTCGGGATGATCGCGAAGTGATCGCTCACCTTCGCGTTGTTGAACACGCGCTTGTTGGGCCGGACCCATCCCTCGTCGAGGATCCGTTTCGCCAACGTGCCGAATGACGTGCCGGCCAGCGAACCGAGCGCGGACCGCACGGTGGGAATATAATCCTCGGGAAGATGACGCGAATCCGTTCTCGGATACGTCAGCGCCTTGTGCCGCTCGTACAGTGCCTGCGCCAAGCCCAGCGTGTTCTTCGCGCTGAATCCGAACCGTCCGTTCGCCTCGCGCTGCAGCGTCGTGAGGTCGTACAGCATCGGCGACAATTGCGTCGCGGGCTTGCTCTCCTCGGTCACGATGCCCGGCTTGCCCTCGCACTTCGCGCGGATCGCCTCCGCCCGCGCCTTGCCCCAGATCCGCTCCGGCTTCAGCTCCGCGTCGGCATCCTTCGCATCCGACTTCCTGAAACCCTCGTCGAACCAACGCCCGGGATACGCGCCGCCCACCGCGGCGAACGTTCCGAGAACTTCCCAGTAGTCGCGCGCCACGAACTTGCGGATGCGCTCCTCGCGCTCCACCACGATCGAGAGCGTGGGCGTCTGCACGCGTCCCACGGTGGTGAGATAGAAACCGCCGGCCTTGTTGTTGAACGCGGTCATGGCCCGCGTCCCGTTGATGCCGACCAGCCAATCGGATTCGGACCGGCAATTTGCCGCGTCGGCGAGCGGTTGGAGATCGGTGCCGGACCGCAGCCGGCCGAAGCCATCGCGGATCGCCTGCGGCGTCATGGACTGCAGCCAGAGCCGGCGGATCGGCTGTTTGGCGGCGGTGTAGTCGACGATTCGGCGAAAGATCAACTCGCCCTCGCGGCCGGCGTCGCAGGCATTCACCAGGCCGTCGACGTCCTTCCGCTTGATCAGTTTGGCGAGGACCTTGAGCCGGTTCTGGCTCTTCTCGATGGGCGCGAGTCCGAACTTGGGAGGCAGGTGGGGCAACTGTCCGAAGGTCCATTTTCCCCGGCCGACCTCGTGTTCCTCGGGCACCACCAGCTCGAGCAAATGGCCCACGGCGGACGACAAAACGTAGTCGCCGCTCTCGAAGAATTCACCCGTCTTGTCCTTGGTGAACCCCCCGACGGCTTTGGCGATGTCCGCCGCGACCGACGGTTTTTCGGCAATGATAAGGGTTTTTCCCATGGCAAAATCAGGCGGACGTGTAACCGCGCGGGGTGACCCCCGGCAAAGTTTTTTTTC
>JANYDN010000336.1 GCA_025363585.1 Verrucomicrobiota bacterium
TCCGGCGCGCTGAGGTGCGCGCTCATCTGGCGGCCCGCCGAATGGGAATCCGCGGTGCAGAGAAGGCTGTGGAAGAACTGAACCGGCGGGATGCCGCGGGCCAACATCAACGCCTTGTCCCGGTAGTGAAGATGCAGCCAATCCTCCGGCAACAAATGGGCCGCGAGCGCCGCCGTCGCCTCGTGCCCGCCGCCGCCGACATGGAAGAACGCCTCGCCGCGGCTGACCAATTCCATCTCCACCCGGTCGAGTTGCCGGGCCAACTGCATCCATCGCAACAGGGCAATGGCCCGCGGAACCTCGGCACGCGCGACCGCGACCGCGGGCGAGCCCGTGGCCGTCGGAGTGGAACCAATTCCGTGGTTGGAATCTACGATGGGAGTCCTTTCCGGAACCGAGCCCAAGCCTTGTGGCATGGCGTCATTCTAGCCAAGCCGGTCCCCGCAATGCCAGCGCGCGCTCCGCCCAAAAATCCCCCGGACCGCCACGGATCATTTGCCGTCCGGCGACGGGTCGTCCTTCCCCAGCGGCGTGCCTTGGTGGAACAGCAATTGCCACCGGCCTTCCCGGCGCCTCCAGATCGAGCTTCGCAACGAGTGGGCCACGGTCCCGGATCCGGGATGCCTCCAGTGGCCGCGATACGTCATCAGAAACACGTCCGACGCCAGACGCGTCGTTTCGCATCGGGGTCCGGATCGGCATTCATCGCCGAAGGTTTGCCGGGAATACTCTCGGTGCCGATGGCACCACGTCCTCGTTGGGAAGTGGAGCGGGTGGAGGGAATCGAACCCTCCTAGCCAGCTTGGAAGGCTGGAGCTTTACCACTAAGCTACACCCGCGTAACCGACGTCCCGACAATTGCCGCCCGATCCCCGACGTGTCAATGCGGCGTAGCGCGTCGGCCACCACGCTGGTTGTGGCCGACGTCGTGAGACGGTGGACCCCAGCCCTGCCGCGCCTCGTCGTCCCGAGGCTCAACGCAGGCGGGGACGCCCGCGCTACGTCAAGCCACGACCCACGCGCCCGTTGGCGTCTTCCCTTTTTCAACTTCTCCCAATCGCCACGCCCGCTAACGTCGCCGCGATGCGCGCATTGCTCCTCGCCGGCGGACGGGTCATCGATCCCGCGTCGGGACGCGACGAAACCGCCGATCTTCTGGTCGACGGCGGGCTCGTCGCCACGATTGGTCCCGACGCGGCCGCGGCCGCACCCGCCGAGGGCCAACGCATCGATTGCCGCGGCAAGGTCGTTTGCCCCGGACTCATCGACCTTCACGTCCACTTCCGAGAGCCCGGGCAAAGCGCCAAGGAAACCATCGAGACCGGCGCCAAGGCCGCGGCCCGCGGTGGATTCACCACCGTCGTCTGCATGCCCAACACGTCGCCGTCGATCGACAGCGCGTCGACGGTCGCGCTGGTCCTGGAAAAAGCGCGCGAGGCGGTCGTCCGCATCGAGCTCACGGGCGCTCTCTCGCAGGGAATCGCGGGCGAGGAACTCGCGTCGATCGGATCGCTCGCCCGCGCCGGCGTCGTCGCGCTCACGGACGACGGCCACTGCATCCAGAACAACGATTTGATGCGCCGCGCGCTCGAGTACGCGCGGCAGTTCGGGCTGCCGGTCATGGACCATTGCCAGGACTACGGGCTCGTCACGGACGGCGTCATGCACGAGGGCTATTGGAGCACGGTGCTGGGACTGCGCGGCTGGCCCTCGGCCGGCGAGGAGATGATCGTCGCGCGCAACATCCTCCTCGCGGAGCAATCCGGAACGCACGTCCACTGCCAGCATTTGAGCTCGGCCGGCAGCGTCCGGCTGCTGCGGGAAGCACGGAAGCGCGGCGTCCCGATCTCCGGCGAGGCCTGCCCGCATCACTTCGTCCTGACCGACTCCAGCATCGCCGGCAGCGAGGCGTTCTGGCGCGAGGACGGCGCCGACATCGCCGACCGTTTTTTCCGCGGCCATCCCCTGCCCGTCTGGCCGTCGTACCACACGCACTGGAAGATGAATCCCCCGCTGCGTTCCAACGCCGACCGCGAGGCGATCATCGAGGCATTGGTGGACGGCACGCTCGACATCATCTCGAGCGACCACGCGCCGCACACCGAGGCGGAGAAGGAAGTGGAGTTCGACTACGCGCCGTTCGGCATCGTCGGACTCGAGACCGAACTGGCGCTGTCGCTGATGCAATTGCACCACACCGGTCGGCTCCCTTTGTCCGCGATCCTCGGGAAACTCACGATCAATCCCGCCCGCATGCTCAAACTCGACCAGGGCCGCGGCACGCTCGCGATCGGCGCGGTCGGCGACGTCACGGTGTTCGATCCGGATCGCCAGTGGACCTGCGACCGCCACGACACCGCCAGCAAGTCGCGCAACAATCCGTTCCACGGCTGGCAACTCCGCGGCAAGGCCACGGCAACGATCGTCGGGGGAAAAGTCGTCTGGCAGGAAAGCTGACCGTTTCACTTCCCCGCGGCCAGGTCCCGCGGCAGGCACAGCGTGTCGACAAGGAACGAAAACGAAAGATCGATCACCTCGAAGGCGTCGAGGAACGGATCATCAGCCTTCGACGGGTGGCCAAGATGTTTTTCGTGGTTGGGCGCTGGCTTTACCGAATTGGGGAATAATCCCCGGAAGCGCACCGGACGGATCCAAGCAACGGCGCAACTCACCCAATCCGGCGTCGGGACCCATCGCCGGTTCACCCCAACGCGGCGAAGGAAACCGGCGCGGCGTGCAATTGCAGGACCTTCTTCACCGCGGCCGCGAAATCGTCCACCACGAAATCATGGTGGTCGTCCCCCACCCACGGCGACCGGACCATCACCGACGTGCATCCCGCCACCTGTGCGGCCTTGGCGTCCTGCCATTTGTCGCTGATCACAAAGGACCGGTCGAGATCCAGGGTCCATTTGAAGGCCGCTTCCAACAACAGCCCCGGCTGCGGCTTGTAACACGGATGCGACTCGTCGTCGGACGCGCAGAGAAGGATGTCGTCCACGGGAAGCTTGTGCCGCAGCACGCGGTGCATCATGTCCAGCTCGTTGCGGGGCAACTCTCCCCGTGACACCGCCGGTTGGTGGGTGGCCACCAGCACGACGAGCCCGGCGTCCTTCAGGGCCTGGATGAGCGGCCGTACCGATTCGATCACTTGGAACTGCTCCAAACGAAGGGGCGCGGTGGGATGCCCCTTTTGGACCTCGACGGTGTTCAGGATGCCGTCGCGCTCAAGGAAGACTGCGAATCTCATAGCGCGGCCCCAAGAGCATCGGGCCTGCCAGCTTCAACAGTGAGGCCGGCCGGAAGATGCCTATTCGGGGGTAGTCGATATCCCGACGCTCCGGATCGCCACCGATTCGCCGCGGATGACACCGCCCCGGAACCAAAACTACTCGGTCAACTCCGGGGCCGCCCCGATCCTTTGCTCCATTTCCTTCACCAGCGGCAACACCCGCCCGATCGTCGCCGCCTCCATCTGTCCGCGGTAGGTTTTCAGGACGAAACGCGCGACCCCGATCGGCTCCCCGTTGCGATCGTGCAACGGATGCGTGACCACGGCGCCGGACTCGCCCTTCGAGTAGTAGGTTCGGTTCTCGGCCAACACCTTGGTCTCGACCTCGCCCGCCGCTTTTCCTTTGTCGCCGGGCGTTTTCGCGGACAAAAGCACCAGATCCTTCGAACCCGGCCGCCGGCCGTAGACCTTCAGGTCCAGAAGACGCGGCTGGGCCTCCAGCGTCGTCTTCACCAGCGTTTCCGCGAGGCTTTCCACCGGCCGGTAATCGATCCGCAAATCCGAGAAAAACGAAATGGCGTCGGATTTGGTGAAAAGACCCAGGCGTCCGCTCAGATGCGAGTTGTCGGTCAGCGTCGGCATCGCCGGCTTTCCGTCGAACTGGATGTCGATGGAGTTGCCCAGGCATTTCACCACGAGTTCGTGCCATTCGCCGCGGCTCACCGGCACTTCCGGACCAATCGGCGCGCTGCGGACGCCGTTGACGAACTTGTAGAACCGGACGTTGCCCGAACCGCTTCCGCGCACGACGTAGAAATTGTTCTCGTCCTGCATCCGGAAGACGAGACCCGCCATCTGCTCGACCGCGCCCGACACGAGTTTGAAACGCAGCCGCGCCGTGAAGTCCTGGTAGCGATCGCCCCCGTACACCAGCAACGGGAAGCGTTCGTCCGTCGGGTCGGCCGACACCTGTGCCAGCACCTCGCGCCGCGAGAACTTCGGCGCCTGGGCCGTCAGCGGCTTGATGAGGGGCGGGACCTCGTCGAACACCACCTTCCAATTCCCCGGCTTTCCCTTGCCCGCGAGCACGGGCGTCCATCCCTCGGGAAGTTTTCCCTCGGGCGCGGTGAACTCGAAGACCTTCTCCGCCGCCGACATTCCAAGGCAGCATGCCGCCGCCATCGCCAGTGCCACAAAACGCTTCACGCCGTGCAGCATACCGACCGCCGCGACGCTGTCACCCGCGCGTGTGGCAGCCATCGTGAGATGGCGGACGAGGCTGTGCGCCTCGGCGGCGCGAGCCCCGGCTGCGGCTGTGGCAGCCATCGTGAGATGGCGGATCCGGACTCCCGCATCCCCCCGCCCACGCCACGGCCTCGCCCCACGCTCCGCGTCGCTCACAGCGACACCACCGCCTTGATCACGCCGGTCTCCGGCGCGAGCCACGACGGGAACACCGCCGGAACGTCGTCGAACGACGCCTCGTGCGTGATCCACGGACGCGTGTCGATCCGCCCTTCCTCGATCAGGCGGATGATGCGCCCGAAGTCCGGCGACAACGCGTTGCGGCTCGCCATGAGCGTCAACTCGCGGCGATGCATGACCGGCGCGTGGGGGAACGACAATTCCGACTGGGTGATTCCCACGTACACCACCTTGCCCGCGAACGAAGCGTATTGAAGCGCGCCCGACATCGACTTGTTCGAACCGGTCGCGTCCACCACGACCTCCGCGAAATCGCCGCCAGTTAACGCCGACACCGCGTCGACTTCCGAGCCGTCGCCGCGCACCTGCACCGTGTCGGCGACGCCCATCACGCGGCGCACGAACTCCAGGCGTTGCGCGTTCACGTCGAGCACGATCGTCCGCGCGCCCGACAGCTTGGTGAATTCGATGACGCTCAAACCAATGGGACCCGCGCCGATCACGACCGCCGTCTCGCCCGCCTTGGCACCGGCGCGGTTTACCGCGTGGCAACCGATCGCGAGCGTCTCGACCAACGCCAACTGGGAGAACCCGAGTTTCGCCGACACGTGGAGTTTGCGCGCGGGCACCGCGTACAGGCGCTGGAGCCCGCCGTCGCAATGCACGCCGAGGGTCTGGTTGTTCTGGCAGCAGTTCGTGTGGCCGCGCCGGCACGCGTGGCATCTCCCGCAGTTCAGGTACGGCTCCACCGCGCAACGATCGCCGACCTTCACGTTCGTCACGCCCGCGCCCAAGGCCACCACCTCGACGCCGAGCTCGTGTCCGGGAATCCGCGGGTACGAGAAAAAAGGCATCTTCCCGAGATAGCCGCCGAGATCGGTGCCGCAGATCCCCACGCGGTGGACGCGCACCACGGCGTCGCCGGGACCGGGTGCGGCGGGTTCGTCGACTTCGATGAACCGCCATTCGCGGGGCTTCTCAAGCTGGAGTGCTTTCATTTCGGTTTCGCGCCAGGCGCGTTCCCCACGTTGCCCGGACCCCCGGGAGCGCCGCAAGACCGCTTAGCCGCCGCGGTGACGCCGTGGACCGGCGCGACCCGCCCCGGCATGACGTAGAGCGGCCGTCCCCGGCTGCTCAAAAGAGGGCGTCCCCGCCCGCGGGCGATCGGCATGATCGGCCCCAGACGGTTCGGACCTTGCGGGCGGGACAGCCCTTGCTTCGAGGACGTCTGTCTCTTGCGGGGCGCGGGCGGGGACGCCCGCAAACTGTGCAGCCGGGGACGGCCGCCCTACACAACACGCAGGCGAGACGCCCGGGCTACAAGAAGCCCGGGCTGCGGCTTCCGAAAAGCAAAACGGCGCGTCCCGCCCTGGACGCGCCGCTCTCGTTGCCCGTCACCCGAGGGCGCGGGGATTTTCGTTCAGTTCCGACGGCTGCCCATCACCAGGCGCAGGACGTACCAGAACAGGAGCATGACCGACGCGAACAGCGAGAGCGCCGCGGCCACGTGCTGGTTCGGTCCGTAGCGATGCATGATGTTCGAGGTCGAGTAGAGGATGGCGGCCGACGCGAAGACCACCATCGCGCCGGAGAACACGAGGCCCAAATTGAACCCGAACGCAATGCTCGCGACGATCAGGCCCATGGCGACGAGCCCGGCGATCTTCAGGATCGCACCCAGGAAGGAGAAATCCTTCTTGGTCGTGAACGCCACAAGCGTGATGCCGAGGAACATCGCGCCGGTGATCGCGGCCGCCGTCGGGATCGCCGTCGGGTAGTACGACGACGCGATCATGATCAACGGCAGGAAGAAGAACGCCTCCGCGACGATGTAGAGCCCGAGCCCGGCATACTGCATGCCCGGCGTTGCGGACTCGTCCGCCATTTTTTGCGCGAACCAGGAAATCCCCATGAAGCCGAACATCACCGCCAGCAGGGCGACGCGGCCGGACCCGACCACCGACGCCATCAGACCGGCTGCCGGCGATTGGAGCAACGCGTACTCCAACAAGATGAACGCGAGGACCGATCCCGCGAGATGCGCGTAGGTGCGCGAGATGAACGACGCACGATCCTGCTGGCCGAGATCGGCCACCGAGTAGCCCGATTGCACTTCGTAGTTAGACATAAGACGGAGGATTGAGACCGGGAACATCGTACGAGTCGGGCCGGGTCCGCGCAAGCATCGTGCCGTGGCGCTACGCCTCCAGCGTCACGTCCCAGAGCTTCGCGCCGTCCCGGTTGAAGTGCGTCACCGTCGCGGCCTTGGTCTTCGGATCGATCCGCACCGATCCGAAAAACTGGTGCGGCGTCCACGGGCCCGCCGTCACCGCTCCCGGCTCGCGCGACGTGAACCGAACCTCCGGACCAAACGTGTTGTCGAGGCGGTCCGGCCCGAACGTCCCCGAGTGCAACGGTCCGCTCACGAATTCCCAGAATGGTTCGAAATCGGTGAATTGCGCCCGCGACGGATCGTAATGATGCGACGCGCAATAGTGCACGTCCGCCGTCAGCCAGACCACGTTGCGGATCTTCCGCCGCTTGATGTGGGAGAGAAGATCCGCGATCTCGAGCTCGCGCCCGAGCGCGGGACCGTCGCCGTTGGCAAACGCCTCGTATCCGTTCGCGTCGGCGATCACCAGCGACAGCGGCATGTCGCTGCACACGAACTTCCACGTCGACGTGCTCGCCGACAACGCGGCCTTGAGCCATTCGAGTTGCGTTGGACCGAGGAAATCCGCGTCGGCACCGCGCGCGGTCTGCCGGTTGGTGCCGTTCACGCCACGGAGGCTCCGCTCGTCCAGCATGAACAACTCGCACATCGGGCCGCGCCGGATGCTGCGGTAGATCTGCCGGTCCGGATGCGCCGCGATCGGTTGGTACTCGAAGAACGCCTGCTTCGAATACCGCGCCAGCGTGTCGCAGTCGCGGACCGCGTAGCCCGCGCCCAGCCGTATCTGCCGGCCCGGCCACCAATTGTTCAGGACCTCGTGGTCGTCCCACTGCACGAACACCGGCGTCTCCGCGTACAACGCCCGCACGTGACGGTCCAGCAAGGGGTACCGGTAGTTGCCGCGGAATCCCGCCACCGATTCCGCCACCTTCGACTTCTCCTCCGTCATGAGGTTCCGCCACTCGGTCCCGTCCGACAAAAGCACGCGCTCCTTCAGCGGGTTGTCCGCGTAGATCGTGTCGCCACTGTGCACCATGAACTGCGGTTGCTTCGAGAGGATCGACTCGTACGTGCGCATGCCTCCGCGCGCCTCGTCGATTCCCCATCCTTGGCCGCACGTGTCGCCCGACCACACGAAGTGGACCTCGGCCTCCCCGCGCGCGGCCGTCGTCAACGAGCCCGCCACCGCCTCGCCCGCGTCGCCCTGCGATCCCTCGAACCGCACGCGGTAAAACACGCGCGTCCCCGCCGGGAGTTCCGTCAGCATCGTCTTCGCGGTGAAGTCCGCGTCGGGTCCGGTCACGGGCCCGACCACGCGCCGGGCCGATCCGAATTTCGCGTCGGTGTCCCATTCCACGACCATGCACGCGGGCCGGTCGGTGCGGCTCCAGATCACGGCGCCGGATTCGGTGACGTCGCCGCTCGCGATGCCGTTGGCGACGATCGGCCGTGCCCCGGCGATCACGGCCGGGCCGGCGGCGGACGTCCGTCCCCACGCGGGCTTGGCGAGCAGGAGCGCGCCGGCGCCCGCGAGTCGGCGGTGGAACGCGCGCCGGGAAATCGGGGAGGTCACGGCAACAGCATGGACCCCGACCGGTCCGCCGGTTCAAGGTTCGAGTTGGGGAAAACCCGCGGGGGGGGCGCATCCGGACACTGCCCCCCGAAAAGTCTGAGAGCCCGTCTGAGGCTGCCATCGATCAAATGAAATCGACGAAGTGGGACCGAGCGAAACTCCCTCGCGTTGTTGCAATCAATTCCGAAACCCCCTCGGCGGGCACCTCAACTTTTCGTGTGGTTCGTGGATGCCAATTCCACGGACCTGCCCGGCTTGCATCAAGTTGGGTGGGTGAACCACGAAACACACGAAACACACGAAAAGCTCGGGAAAGGAGATTCGATGGGTTGCCGGGGATGCTTTGAAAGGGTCTCGCGTTCCCGAGTGGGCGCATCCGCAAACCGCTCCCCGAAAATGCCGGCCCCTCCGACGAACAAACCGAAGTCGGTTTTGTAG
>JANYDN010000370.1 GCA_025363585.1 Verrucomicrobiota bacterium
CGCGACCGCCACCAGCGTCAGCGCTAGGCCGCCCAACGGCAGGCCGCCTCCCGACAACGCAGGGAACACCGCGACCATCGCCGCCGCGAATCCCAGTCCCAATCCCAGCAGCACCAGCACCGCGTGCTCCGCCAGCACGAGGCGTCGTATAAGTCCCGCGTCGAATCCCACCGCGCCCAGGACGGCGAGTTCGGCGCGGCGTTCGTGCACGTTCCGCAGCACCACCACGCCGAGACCCACGCTGCCCAACAACAATCCGAGCCCGCCCAATGCCTTGAAGGTGTCGAGATAGGTGTTCTGGACCGCGTTGAAGCGCGCCATCCGTTCCGCCGTCGGCACCGATTCGAATCCCACGTCCTGCAGCGCCTTGCCCAAAGTCTTTGCCGCATCGCCGGCGGTCGCGATCGGCGCGTCGACGAGGAACGCGCGGTGCCCGGCCTCGTTCGGGAAGCGTTGCGCGAAGGCCTTTTCGTCGATCAACAAGCTTCCCTGCAGGATCGAGTTTGCCACCGCGCCCACGAGCCGAACCTTGAAGACGCGCCCGCGGTCGTCCGTGAGCTCGAGCGTGTCGCCGAGCTTCTTCTGCAACGACCATTGGATCGACGCGTCGTCGCCGATCGCCGGGATTTCGTCCGCGTCCGGCGGGCCGTTCAACGCGCGCCAACCGCTGTTTTTCGCGACGCCCTCGGCAAAGCCCGCGAACGAGAACGCGCCACGCCGCGCGAGCGATTCCGGATCCACGCCGAGCAATCGTGGGCGTCCGGGTTGGCCGAGGTTGAGGCAACTGGTCTCGTCGCCGTCGCGCACGCGCATGGCGACGAACGACACGCCGGGCAACGCATTCGTGCCCGTTCCGAAGGCCTCGAGCCCGCGCGCGGTGTCCAGATCCTGGACCACCGGCAACGTCGATTCCGCCCACAGCGCGAAGCCACCGGTGCCCGTGTCGCGCCGCGTCGGGTCCTTCGCGACGTCGAGTCGGAACGCCGCGACCGATGCCAAAAGGAATGTCGCGCACGCGAGCAATGCGACGGTCGCAAGCGAGCGCGACGGCTGGCGCCCCGGCGCGCGCAACGCGAACGACGCGCGGGTCAAACGCGCCGCGGGGCGGGTCCGCCGCCAACGCGCGCGCAATCCGAAAACCCCGGCCGCAAGCAACAGCGCGCCGGCACCGAAGAACGCGCCGGGTTTGTCCGCGTCGCCGAGCCGCGTCGCGAACGCGGCGAGCCCGATGCCCGCGAGTCCGAGCCCCCACGGGAGCAGCGACGCGATCCATGCGGTTCCACGCCGACCGGATTTTCCCGTGGAGGCGTCAACGCGGTATTCGCCCGTCGCGCCTTCGTTCAACAATTCGCGCGCGGGCCGCGCCACGAGCCGACGCATCGCGAGCCAAAGAGTGAGGGCCGCGACGAGCACGCCGCCCACGACGCCGTAGACAATCGATTCGGCAGACGCATGGAAGTTCAGGACGTTGTCCGCGACCGCGTCGGCCCAGATGGTGTTGAGACCGCGGACTACGGCCCAACCATAGAGCGGTCCCATGATCGCGCCTGGAACCGCGCCGATCGCCGCGAGCAGGATTCCCTCGCGCAGATAGAGCCCGCGCACGCGTTTCACCGGCCAACCCACGGCCAACAACGTGCCGATCTCGGTCGCGCGTTGCTCGAGGCCGAAGCGGAAGAGCATCGAGGTCAGCAACAGCGCCGAGACGACGAGGAAGAAACTGAACCCGACGAGCATCCCGCCGAATTCCTTCGCGGTGCCGCCGTTGGCCGCGGCGAGTGCCTGTTCGCGCACCGGCTCGTAGCGAAGCCCGAAGTCGCCGGGAATCAACGCGGCGCGGAGCGGTGGCGCGATGGCCGCCACGCGCTGGGCCGCCGCGCCGGGATCCGGCGCGAACCAACGCACCGCCGTGATGTTGCCGAAGCGGTTGCCCCACATCTTCTGCCCCGCGGCCAGCGTGACGAACGCCTTCGGGGTGCCACGGAAGTCGCGCCAGTAATGGTCGTCCTGGTCGCGGAATTTGTGCACGAGATCGAAACCCGCGTCCCATTCGTGCGTGCTCTCCGCCTTCGCCAAACCCGGGAATTCCGGCATCAACGAGCGGTCGCCATGGATGCCCGTCGCCGGGATGACCGCGCGCACACGGAAGACGTTGGTGCCCTCGACCAACCTCGTTCCGGTGTCGGCCAGATAATAGGTGAGCGTGACGCGGTCGCCGGCCTTCGCTCCAAGATCGTTCGCGAGCCAGTTGTTCACGAGGATCTCGTCGTCGGCCATGTCCGACGGCGTGTACGGGGCGCCGGCCGCGGTCACCATGGAGTACGGCGTGAAACGGTCGCCCGCACCGATGCCGTTCACGAGATAGGTCAGGATGGGAACGCCGCCGGGAATCGTCGCCGCGTCGCCCGCGGCGGTCGGCTCGATGAAGATGCGGCGCGAGGTCAATTCCGCCGCGGGCTCCCCGGACATCAGCGCGTGGAGGTCGAGCTCGAGGTCGGCGAGCGTCACGCTCCCCCAGAGATGGGCGTTGTTTAGGCGTATATCGACGCGCTCGTGCATCCCGCTGATCGAGCTGACGATCAGGTTCGCGCGACCGGGCAATGCCGTTGCCTTGGCCAACACGCCCGTGGCGACGAACGCGTCCAACGTTTCGAGCTTGCCCGGCTGCAACCCGAATTCGCCGAACTCGGCCGCCTTCAATACCCGCCCGACCTTGAGTCGCAACGCCACGCTCGCGTCGTCGCGCGGCGAGATCACCGCGTCGAGCGACAGCGCGCCCGGCTTGTTCACGCGCAGCACGATCGTCTCGCCGACCTTGGCGTTCAGGCGCCGCGCGAGCGGTTCGCCGAGCCAAACGTCGTCGTTGGCGACGGTTCCCTCGGGCGGTTGGTTCGCGAAATTCCAGAAATCGCGCCCGACGCCGAACACGTCGATTCGGTTGGCGCGGGCCGTGCCGTCGGCGCGCGACGCGAGACCGGCGACGCGGAGCAACGCCGCGCGGGAATCGTTCGTGCCCGCAAGCGACGTCGTGAACAGGCGGTCGTGGCCGTCGAGCGCCTCGGCCACGCGCCCGAGCCGCGCGAGCGCGCGGTCGCGCAGGCTGCCGCGCACGGAATCGCCGACCACGAGCGCGCCGACGAGGATCGCGGTCGCGGTCGCGGCGCCGAGCACCACGCCGAGATGGCGGCGCGCGTGGAACCGCAGGCCGTGGAGGAGCAACGTGGATGGGGTCATGGCGCGCCGGGGTTCAGGCGGGAACGAGGCGGCCGTCTTCCACGAGCACCGCGCGTTGCATCTGCCGCGCGAGATCGGGCGCGTGGGTCACGACGACCAGCGTCACGCCTTCCTCGCGGTTCAGTTCGCGGAGCAACGTGGCGATCTCGCCGGCCGACGCGCGGTCGAGCGAGCCGGTGGGTTCGTCGGCGAGGACGAGCGAAGGCTGGTTCACGAGCGCGCGGACGAGCGCGACGCGTTGGCGTTCGCCGCCGGACAGACGGCCGGGAAGGTGGTCGAGTCGATGGGCGAGACCCACGCGTTCGAGAAGGCGCAGCGCGCGTTGCTCGCCGGCCTCGTCGGCCTTGGACGCGCGGGCGAGCAACGGGACGAGGACGTTTTCGCGGACCGTGCAGTGCGGGAGCAAATGGTGCGACTGGAAGACAAAGCCGATCGACGTCGCGCGAACCTCGGCGAGTTCGCGTTCGGAGAGGCGGGAGAGGTCGCGTCCGCCCAGTAGGAGTTGGCCCGAGTCGGGACGATCAAGCGTGCCGATCAAATTGAGGATGGTGCTTTTGCCCGAGCCGCTGGGTCCGGTGATGGCGATCGATTCGCCGCGGGCGACGGCGAGGCTGGCATGGCGGAGAACGCTGACGGGCGGGGAACCGTCGGGAGCGGCGTACGTCTTGGAGACGTCGCGAAGTTCGAGCAATGGCGCGTCGGACATGCGTGCAGCTTCGTGCCGGTCCACGGAGGATTCAACGGCCAAGACCACTGAACCACGGACTTCGAACCAATCTATTTGACCACGGAACACACGGAACACACGGAATTTGGTGAAGCCGTGGAAGCTGATTTTTAACCACGGAAATCACGGAAATCACAGAAAGGGGACGGCAGACGTTCAGGCGCCACCAGAGCTATTCGAAACGGGAGTATTGGGACTAGGCAGGATCTCCCGCCCCAATCCCCTTTCTGTGATTTCCGTGATTTCCGTGGTTTAAAAATGGGTTCCACATCCTCCTCACTTCCGTGTGCTCCGTGTGCTCCGTGGTAAAAATCCGGATAGCCGATCCGTGGTCCGCAGGGTACCCACGTTTTGAACACAAGGAGACCGCAGCGGTCTGGCATCGGTGGTACCGGCAGTAACGAACATGAAATCCTGGGCCTTTCTCACGACGCTTCTCTATCTCGCGGTGCTGTCGGTGTTGTGCGTCCCGCTGCTCCTGTTGCTCTGGGATCCTTCGAATTCCGGGATGCTGCAGTTGTTCTACATCTGGATCGTGCCCGTGTTGGTGCTGTGCCAGGCCGCGCTGTTGTTCGTGCCCGTCGCCGTGTCCGAGGGACGCCCGGTCGCCAGGCGCCGCGTCGCGGTGTCCGCCGTGATCGGCGCGATCCCCATGGCCGTGATGGTCGCCGCGATTGTCCAGATGACGGCCCTCATGATCTGGCCCGAGGGTTCGCCCTTTTGGAGCGGCTCCCCAAAGGTCTGGGTCGGGTCCTTTCTGGGCGCGCTCGGAGCGCTCTGGGCTTTCTGGGGAACGCTTTTCTACCGTTCCTACGCGTCGGCCGACCCGCTCTCGTTCTCGAACCGCACCACGCGCTGGCTAATGAAGGGAAGCATCCTCGAGGTGATCGTCGCGATCCCGAGCCATATTATATCGCGGAACCGCGGCGAGTGCTGCGCGCCCATGTTCAGTTTGCTGGGAATCGCGACGGGATTGTCGATCGCCTTGATGGCGTTCGGCCCGAGCGTGTTCCTGCTGTTCGCGAAACGCATCCGCGCCAAACGCGGGACCACCGTCGTGTAGGACCACGGAGGGCTTGGATGCCGTGGAATATTTTACCACGGAGCACACGGAGCACACGGACCCTGGGAAAGGTCGTGGAAACCGTATCTTTACCACGGAAATCACTGAAATCACGGAAGTGGAAGATCGGCAGGCACGAACCGAGTTCCTCCGTGCCGCAAGCGTGAGCCCGGCGCGAGACAAAGGTGTCGGTTTTTACACCTTCCGTGATTTCAGTGATTTCCGTGGTAAAAATATAGTTTCCGCAGCCTTCACCGATTCCGTGTGCTCCGTGTGCTCCGTGGTAAAAATATTTGGTTCCGTGGGATGCTCCGCGGTCAACGTCCGGGCTTGGCGGCCGGCTTCGGTGGATTCATACGGTTGCCGGCAGGATCGATGATCGTCGTGGTGACGAAAACCAGGAGCTCCTTCGCTTTTCCGCCGCCCGGCCGGGCAAGGCTTCCGAGTACCAATGTCTGGCCGTCGTGAACCACCGCGCGTGTCGGGATGTACCGAGAGGTCGTGACCGGTTGGTGCGCCAAGTCGGTGGTGTTCCCGCCGAACTCGGTCAGCGCGACCAACAGATCGACGACGATGCTTTGCCCGTCGGGCTCGACGAAGGCCGTGATGTCCAACGTCGGCCCCAACGCGATCCGGTTGGTGGCGTGGTCGGACCTGACGCTCACGGAGGAGAATTCGACCGACGTCTGGGCTTTGCGGCCGCTGAGCGTCGTCACCTTGGGGGTCTCGATCACGTTCGCACTCGGGCAACGTTTAAGCGCCGAGAGAAGCCAGCGAACCTTGTCGGAATCCAAAAGGTTCGATTTGGATTTTGCATCGGACGCCGTACCGACGGCCCCGACGAGATGGTCCTCGAAAAAGAGATCGCAGCCAGCCGCCTTTGCTTCGTCCGGATCCACCTCGACGAACAACGACTCGATCGTCACTTGGGGCGGCGCGATGTTCAGGACCTGGAGTGCCTTCTCGACGATGTCCAATTCCGCGGGCGTGGCGCGGACGAAAAGGGTCCCGGCGCGTTCGTTGTAAAACGCGGTCTTCACGGTCGCGCCGTCCGGAGCGTTGGTGCCGACGCCGAATGGTTGCAGCGGGACTCCCGCGGCGACGAAGAATTCCTGAAGGCTTTGCTGGAGGGCCGCTCCGTGAAGCTCGGTGGTCGGTGCGTCGTGCCGCGACGGTTGGCCGAGCACCGATTGAATGGCCTCGATGAATTGGCGTTGATTGACGCGAAAGACGCGCGTGAACAACGACGCGGCCGGATCGTTCGTGGCCGGTGGATTTCCCTTGGACGCGGGCAGCGTTGCCGTTTCCACGCGGCGCGCGTGCGCCATCGGAAGCGCAAGCATCGCGGCGGCGCCGACGATCATCCATCCGGCGACGCCGAGTCGGGCGCGCCGTGGAAGCGGTTGTTCGAGCAGACGGCGGACCCGCGGCTTGAGCGCGTTGGGCGATTCGAGGATTCCCACGAAGCCAAGCGCGAGCGCCGGTGCCGCCGAGCAATGGCGTGCTATCTCGACGAGGGTCGACGGATAACTCGCGTCGTCCCCGGGCTGCAACAGCATGACGCGTTCGTCGACGGATTCCTCGCGGAGCGTCCGGATGCGGGCGTTCGCGAGCCACGCGACGGGATTCCACCACCACACGATCTGGACGAGCGTCTGGAAGAAGTTAAGCCATAGGTCGCGGCGCTGGACGTGCGCGAGTTCGTGGAGCAACACGTCGCGCAGCGCCCCGGCTCCGAGCGACTCCGCCATCGACGCGGGCAACACGACGACCGGACGCCACGGCCCGCACACGGCGGGGCTGTGGTTCGACGTGGTCAGGCGAAGTTCCGGCGGACGACGGAGACCGAGTTCACGCGCGGCGTTCCCGAGAGATTCGAGAAACCGCGTCGGTGCGGGAATGGATTCGTCGAGGAGACGTCGGACGTCGCGGTTGCGTCGCCACATCCAGCCTGCGAGCGAGAGCGACCCGGCGATCCAACCAAGCAACAGAAGGCCAGCGGGTTCGAGGCCCGGACGAGACGATGATGCCGTCGGGATGCGGACGGGATTCGTCGTGTCGGGATTCGGCTCCGGAAACGCGACGTCGAGACGCGGCGTCGCGGCGACGACGATCGGCGCGGCAATCCAGCGTCCCGCCCAGAATCCGATGCCGGTGGGAACGAGGAGCGACGGCGGCAGGACGAGCTTCACCACGACCAGAAACCACAGCGCGCCGCGCAGGGTGGCACGGACGCGATGGCGCGCGATGCGATCGAACACGAGCAACGCAAGGGCGAGGACGGCGGACTGCGCGAGCATCGCGAGTCCAGCCCGGAAGGCGTCGGTGCCGAGAAGATTGAGGGTTGGGATCATGGCGTGCGCGGATGATCAGGCCTTGGGCTTGCGGGCGGTGGACTTGCGTCGCTCGGCGATGAGCGCCTCGAGTTCGTCGAGATCGGCGGGCGACAGTTTCTCCGCGGAGAGGAGTGCCGCGACCATGGGCGTGAGGGCACCGTCAAAGGCATGGCGCAGCGCGTAACGGAGCTCGACGAGCTGTGCCTGGCGGCGGGTGACGGCGGCGCGGTAGACGGTGAGGTTGCGGAACTTGTCCGCGACGAGAAGACCCTTGGCGACCATGCGGTCCATCTGCGTGCGGACGGTGCTGTAGGTCCAGCCGTGGGATTTCTCGAGGGCTTCCTGGACCGAGGGAGCCGCGCAGGGCTGGAGTTCCCACACGGCCTTGATGATGGCCCATTCGGCCTGGGTGAGCTCGGGAACGGGGGTGGGAGTGGACATGGTGATTACGTGTGTCGATATAAAGCGACAAGTGTAGATACGCGTCAAGAACAACCCCCGAAGGGGTGGTGCGATTGGTTTTCGTTTTCGACCGCGGAACAAACGGAATGGGGAGAGGCGCAGGAACCCGATTTTTAACCACGGAAATCACTGAAATCACGGAAGGGAGGTGCACTGGGATATTTACCACGGAGCACACGGAGAGGGAAACCGAGCGCATTGATTTCGGGAGCGCGGCGACAAAACCCAATTCCGTGATTTCAGTGATTTCCGTGGTAATATTTGTGGCACCCCGCGAAGCGTCTCCCATTCCGTGTGGTCCGTGTGATCCGTGGTAAATTTATTAGCTTCCGTGGCACCCCGTCAGTGCCTGCTTTCCTTCGCGCCCGTGTCCGTGGTCCGGAGGTCGCCTTCGGAGAGGCGGCGTTTGAAGAGTTCCAGCGCTAGACCGTAGGACTTCAATGCCAGCTCGGGATCGTACCTAGCGCCCTCGTCGCGCAGGAACGCGTGCTGGCCGTTGAATTCGTGCCACGTGAAATGCAGGTCCGCGTCCGCCAACGCCGCGTGGACGGCCACCCGACCCTCGCGCGGCACGTGCGGATCCTGACGTCCCCACACCATCATCAGCTCGCCCTTGATATCGCGCGCGCGCAGGAGCGAGTCGTCGCACTTGCCTTTGCCGAGGCCGCGCTTGTGGAGGTCGGTCGCGTAGAAACACACGCCGGCGAGCACGTCGGGATTCATTGCCGCGCGGAACGCGAGGTGTCCGCCGATGCAAATGCCGATCACGCCGAGCTTGCCCGTGCAGGCGGGATGCGACTTCAGGAAATCGAGGACGGCTCGGGCATCGGCGTCGTAGGACGCGAGTTCCTTGGTGGTCTTCAACTCGTTGCCGCGATCCGCGCCGGCTTGGTCGTAGGCGAGCACGGTGCCGGGCGGGAGGAACTCATGATAGATCTCGGGAACGGCGACGACGAACCCGTGTCCGGCCAACAGCGCGGCGGTGCGCCGGATCGGTCCAGTGACTTGGAAGATCTCCGAGTATAACAAGATACCGGGGTAACGTCCCGCGGCGGTGGGACGGAACACATGGGTCCGCATCGGGCCGAACGGCGTGGGGAGATCGGACGTCTCGTTGTCTTTGATGGTCATCGTGGGACAGGTTTTAAGTTTTCAGTTTCAAGTTTCAAGGCGGCGGTGGGTGGGGTTTCAAGTTTTCAGTTTTCAGTTTCAAGGTGGCCGCGAGGAAGTCGGCCGTGGCGCTGGGGTTCCTGCCAGCGCTTGTCGGTGGAGCGGCCGTCCCGGCTGCGCAGTCCGAGCCGTCCCGGCTCGTCCCAACCTCTTCAGACTTGAAACCCGAAACTTCAAACTCCAACGCGGGCGGGGACGCCCGCGAATTGTGCAGCCGGGGACGGCCGCCCCACATCGGACGGCCGCGCCACGTTACGGCGTGACCACCCGCACGCGGTAGAAGCGGGAGCCAACGGAACCGTCGCCGTCTTCGACCCCCTGCTTCGTGCCGTCGCCCAAGGTGTCCACACCCACTGCGCCCCATGGGCCGACAGTATCCGCGGCGGACTCGAGGCGATAGTGAACGCCCGATTCCGTCGGCCACGACAGTCCACGTGCGCCCGTGGGTGAGACCGCCGCCGAGATCCGCAGAACGGAATGCGCGTCGGAGGGATCGGTGCCGGCGAGGAACTCGGCGAGGTTCGACGCGCCATCGCCGTCCGGATCGTCGCTCGCTCCGAATGCCAGCGTCTTGAAGTGCGCTTGTTCCCAAGCGTCGGGCAATCCGTCGCCGTCGCCATCGACGACATCCACCGCCGTGAGCGTGACTTGGAACACGTCGCTCATCCCGTTTTCGTCGCCTTCCGCCAACTCGGATGCGAGCGACTGGAACACGAGGCGCGACCCGTCCGCGCTCAACGCCGGGTGAGAACTTGGTAGGAAGGCGGGTGCGCCGGAAGTGCCTCCACTCGCGAGCCGCGTCTCTCCTTTCGCGAGATCGCGCACATAGATCTGCGCATGGCGGTTGGTATCGGGCGTCGCGCGCAGGTTCGTCGCAAGGCTCTGGAACGCGACGAGCGTGCCGGTCGCGTCGATCACGCCTTGGTCCGACCGCCCGTTGCCCGCGGAACCATCCGGTGCCACCGAAGCCAGCGTGACGGTCTTGGAATCAAGGTCCGCCACGTACACGTCGGAGATGCGGTTCGTGTCCTGCGGCACCATGGGGAGGGTGGTGCTGACGACGAGGTGGTGGCCCGCCGGCGAGAACTGCAGCGTCAGAATGCCCCTGCCGGGCAGCGGGAACGTGGTGTTAGTCCGGCCGGTGCCGACGTCGAGGATTAGAATGTTGGTTCCGGACGCCGGCGAGAACCCGTAGCTGGCGACCACGTCGCCCGCCGGCGAAAAAGCATAGCTAAGAGTCCGTCGGTTCCCGGACGGTTTCGAATAGGGAAACACGCGCATGCCGCCGTTGGCGTTGGTGCGCACCACCACGTCCCCTTGTTGCGTGAGGTATGACGCAAACCGTCCATCCGCGGAGATCCGGGGCTGGTACCCGACGCTCAGGGTCGCGCCCGGGTAGGCCGGTGCGTTCGTCGAGATCAGCGTCGGCTCGCCGCCGGCCGTGTCCGTCAGGTACACGCGCATCGCGGACGAGTAACCCGGCGCCGAGGGGACGCTGGTGAAGACGACCCAACGCGCGTCGTCGGACATCGCGCCTTCCCAAGCGATCCGCGTCGGCAATTGGTCGGCCCCGGTGAACGCCGAGACCAGCGACACCGACCGCGTCCCGCGGTCATATAGGAACACGTTGCTCGCCCCGACGGTCCCTCCGGCGACCAGATGCTTCCGCGCCGCGGTGAAGAGCACATGCTTGCCGTCCGGGGTCACGCTGGCGCCTTGGATGCCGGGCATGTCCGGCCCGTCCTCGGCCGGGCGGGTGATCCATTCCATCGCGCCGGATGTCAGGTCGCGCAGGTATAGGTGCTGCCCAGTGGAAGCGCCGGCCCCACCCGAAACGAGGTCCGCCGCCCCGCTGCGGAACGCGACGACCGTCCCGTCCGCGCTCACGGCTCCCGTGCTGAAAAAGCTTCCCGAGTCTCCGGAGAGCCGGGGCTTCCCGTCCGCATCCGGCGTGACGAGGCGCAGCGGCCCGCCCGCAACCGCGCGCGAGTACACGTCGTCCTCTTCGTTTGCGTCACCGGCGACCAACGGCGCGTCGGTGTCGAAGTAGACCTGCGAACCGTCGGGAGAAAACGCGACCTCGCTTCCGGTGCCCGCTTCCAAGGCGGCCTCGGACGCATTCCGCGTCAGCAACGTCATCGCGCCCGACGCCAACTCCCGCAGGTATAGGCCGTGCAATCCCCCCACCGCGCCGGGCGCGACGCCGGCGTCGGTGCTCCGCAGGACGACCCGCGCGCCGTCCGGACTCACCGCGAGGATCGTCGCGTTCGTGAGACTCGCCTGAAACGGAGGCAACGTGACCTGCAGATCCTCGAGGCGACGGAGCGATCCGCCCGGTTCCCATACACGCACCGTTGGGACCGAGGCGTCGCCGGGAATTGCCATGAGGGTGTTCACGAAGATCCTTTTGCCGTCGGGCGAGAAGACGAACCCCGTGATCTCCCCCAGCTCGCCGGGCGAGCCGATCGAGGTGTTTGAAAGCGTCGTCAGGTCGAACCAGAGGACGCGTGGCTCGATCCAAGAGGCGTCCAGCGCCATCGGAGACGCGACAACCGCAAGATGCAGGCCGTCTGGCGAAATTTCCCACGGTCCCAGTCCCGAGCCTGCCAGCGGGGTGCCGGCCGAGGCGGCGCCGTACGCCAACTGTTCCGTCGTTCCATTGTCCCGGTTGCGCACGTAGAGGGGCAACTCGTTCGGGTCGTCCCAACCGACGACGTCAATGGGAGTGCCTTCGAACACCACTTTATGCCCACCCAATGCAATGTGCGGGTTCCAGGTCCCGTAACTTGAAATCCCGTCGCCACCCCATATGCCGAGAGCCTCGAGGACACCGGTCTGCAAGTCCGCCACGTACGCTTCGCCGCGTCCCGTGGGCATGACGCCGACGACCAGATTGGTCGCCTGCGATTGGAAGCCGACGAACCTGCCGTCGGGCGAGACCGAGGGATCGGAGGAGCGGCGGCTTCCCGGCGCGCCGTCGGCCGAGCGCGAGACAAGTCGCGTGGTTCCCGCGGCGAGGTCGTGGACAAAGATGTCCGAGACACCGTTGGTATCGCCTGCCACCAGGTTGGGCGCGGTGCTTTCGAATACCACCGAACCGCCGCCCAGCGCCCATTGGGGAAAAGAAGAATCGTCACCACCCGGAGCCGCGCCCGTGGTGCGGACCAACGTCCACGTTGGATGCAAGTCGGACAGCCGGCGGACGACGATGCCCGTGGACCAGCGGTCGGAATCATCGGGCACGTTCACCTCGAGGAGGATCGACGCGCCATCGGGCGAGACGCCGAAGCATGAGGACGATCCGCGGCCGGTGACGGAGACCCGGGCGTCGACGGCGGCGTTGGAGACGAGTCGCGGGACGACGCCGGCGTAGGCCACGGAACACGCGGCGATGGCCACCGCGAGAAGCGTTCGGGGGATGGGTTGCACGGTTGCTAGGAGGCTGGGCGCGGGCCGGTGCGCGTGCAAGCGCGGCGAGGCGGGGCGGGGCGGGGTTTCAAGTTTTCGGTTTCAAGTTTCAAGTCGGCGGTGGGGCAGGCGGCCGTGGCACGGCCCTCCCGCGCCGCGCAGTCCGAGCCGTCTGGGCCGCTTCAAACTTGAAACTTGAGAATCTTGAAACTCCAACGCGGGCGGGGACGCCCGCGATTTGTGCAGCCGGGGACGGCCGCCCTACGCCGCGCAATCCGAGTCCCTTCGGCCGCTTCAAACTTGAAACTTGAAACTCAAATACGGGCGGGGACGCCCGCGGACTGTGCAGCCGGGGACGGCCGCCCTACGCCGCTTCGGCCGCTTCAAACTTGAAACTTGAATCTTGAAACTCCGACGCTGGCGTAGTTCGGCCGGTTCGTGGATGTTCGCCGGCCATGAATGATCCGGCGCTCACCACGCGCTTGCAGGCGGCGCTCGTGGCGCTCGAGGAAGCGGCTTCCAACCAGGCGCTGTTGGCCGCGCTTTCCCAGGAAGAGGTCACGCGCTTCCGACGCGCCGCCGGCGAGATCTATAGCCCCGAGGTCGACGTGCGCCGGCGCCTCGTGAAGGCACGCATCCGCGGCCGCAAGGCGGCCAAGATCGAGAAGGAACAGGCGAAGCTCAACCAGACCGCGATCCGCGTGCTCCGCCGCGCGCCCGTGTTCACCGCGCCCAACCTCGCGGCCCCGCGCGATTTCCAGCAGGCCGACGTCGCGTCGGATCCCGAATTCCACGAGTTGGTGGAGCCGCACCATTGCTATATCTGCAAAAAGGATTTCACGCGGATCCATCATTTCTACGACCAGCTCTGCCCGGAATGCGCGGACTTCAACGCGTTCAAGCGCACCGAGCTCGCGGACCTCAAGGGCCGCGTGGCGTTGCTCACCGGAGGACGCGTGAAGATCGGTTACCAAGCCGGCCTGAAGCTATTGCGGTGCGGCGCCCACCTGATCGTCACGACGCGTTTCCCGCGCGATTCCGCGGCGCGTTATGCCGCGGAGCCCGACTTCGCCGAATGGGGACACCGGCTCGAGGTGTTCGGGCTCGATCTGCGCCACACGCCGAGCGTCGAGGCGTTTTGCTCGCACCTATTGCAGACCCGCGATCGCCTGGATTTCATCATCAACAACGCCTGCCAGACCGTCCGGCGCCCGCCCGATTTCTACGAACACATGATGGAGCGCGAGCTGGCCGCCACGAACGAGATGCCCTCGCCCGTGCGCGGTTTGCTCGGCGCGTACGAGGGCCTGCGCGGCCCGGCGCTCGTGCAATCCAACACGAGCGTTGGCGCGGCGGACGCCTCGCCCCGCGCGGCCGTCGCCGGATTGGTCCACGCCGCCGAGCTTTCGCAGATCGCGCTGTTGCCCGAGGAAATGTCGGGCGGACAATCGGCGTTGTTCCCGGTGGGGCGCCTCGACAAGGACCTCCAGCAGGTCGACCTGCGCGGGCGCAACTCGTGGCGCCTGACGCTGGCCGAGGTGTCGTCGGTGGAATTGCTCGAGGTGCAATTGGTCAACGCGGTCGCGCCGTTCGTGATGAACGCGCGGTTGAAACCGCTGATGATGCGCGTGCCGACGATGGACAAACACATCGTCAACGTGTCCGCCGTGGAGGGACAGTTCTACCGCAAGTTCAAGACGGCGCGGCATCCGCACACGAACATGGCGAAGGCAGCTCTGAACATGATGACGCGCACGTCGGCCACCGAGTACCTGACCGACGGCATCCACATGAACAGCGTGGACACGGGTTGGGTGACGGACGAGGACCCGCTGCACCTGGCCGAACGGAAGACGAAGGAACACCAGTTCCACCCGCCGCTGGACATCGTCGACGGCGCGGCGCGGATCGTCGACCCGATCATCGACGGCATCAACACGGGCCGGCACGTCTGGGGACAGTTCCTGAAGGATTACAAGCCGACGGACTGGTGACCACGGAGTGGTTGGATGCGGAGGCTATATTATACCACGGAAATCGCGGAAATCACCGAAGGGGGTAGTTCAGGAGTTTTACCACGGAGCACACGGAGCACACGGAAGGGAAATCCGGGGAACGCGGGTCGGGTTTTTTACAAAAGAAAGCAGAGGGAACGAAGGTGAAGCACTTGCGGCGGGGGTCTCGAGCGGAGTACCGGGCACCCTTGTCTTGATGGGACGAGACATGGGGCTCGCGCACCGGCGGATGCGCGTGGTATTCCCCGGGAGTGGAAGCGCCCGAAGAAGAAGTCCGACAGGAGAAGCCCATCTTCACGGTCCTCGCGTGGCTGGCCGCGCCCAACCTGGTCTATCTAGTCGTTGCCTTCGTGCCGAAGGAGGCCGTCAGCACGGCGGTGGCGGTTGCCCTTTTCAGTCCGATTGTTTGCGGAGCCATCGGGGGAATCCTTTGGACCCGCGGTCTCCAGCTCAAGGGCGCGAAACGCTTCGTCGCCGGGGTCTTTGTTTGCCTCGCGATGATCGCGGCTTCCTTTGTGATGGGCATTCCCGGCTGCGGCATCAGCTCGGCCTTCTATAAGGTGTGAAGCGGCTGGTTGGCTTGGACGGGCTTCAAGGATGTCGGCTGCCTGATCCCCGCCCTCCCGTGATGTCCGCGATTCGCTGGCACGCCCCGGATCCCCATCGTTCCGCTGTATTCTTGGCCAAACAAAAACGATTCGCGGGCGACGCGCGGCGCGTGGTATCCCGTTGCCCATGGAAGAACCCCACGCACGAACCGGCCGGGGCAAACTCGCGCTCCTCGCGCTCGCGTCGCTCCTCGCGCCGGGCCTGATCTGCGTCGTCTCCGCCGCGTTGTTCAAGGCGTCGGCCGACGCGTTGCTGCCCGTCGTGATCGGCGGCTCGATCGCCTGCGGTCTGGCCGCGGGAGTCCTGATGACGATCGTCACCACGCTCAAGGGAGGCGCGAGGATCGGCGTGGGATTCGTGTTGTGCTCGATCTGCGTGGCGGTGTGCGCCGTGCTGTCGTTCATGGGATGCGCGGTCGCGATGACCAAAAGCTAGTTGATCGCACCGTGGCCGCCGGGAAACCAAACGGATCACGGCGCGCGATCCGCATACCGATGAAGTCCATCGCCTTGAATCCCACCCGGGAGTTGCTCAAACGCACCACCACGCGTTGTCCCGTGTGCCGCATGCCGGTGCCCGGCGAGGTCTGGCGCGAGGGCGACGGGCCCGCGCGCGTGAACTTATATAGGACGTGCCCGGAACACGGCGAGTCGTCGGCGTGCCTCGCGTCGGACGCCCGGTTCTATTGGCTCGCGAAGGGCGCGGGCGCGGATGCGAATGGCGGCGATTGTTGCGGCGCCGGCGGCTGTCGGACTGCCGAGGGCACCGCGTCGGGAACGCTCGGACGCAACGCCGCGGGCCACGCGAACGGACCGTTTGAAACCCTTTCGACCTGCCTAGCGCTCATTGAAATCGTCCGGTCCTGCAACCTTTCCTGCCCGACGTGTTATGCGGACTCGCCGTTGGGGAGCGGAGGCGCGGTCGATGCGGTGCCATTGGAGGAACTCAAGGAACGCATCTCGGGTGTCATCGAACGCAAGGGTGGCATCGAGATCCTCCAGCTTTCCGGCGGCGAACCCACCTTGCATCCGCTGTTCTTCGAATTGCTCGAATGGGTGCTGACGCATCCGAAGGTCGATTACGCCCTGTTGAACACCAACGGCGTGCTGCTCGCGCACGACGACGAATTCCGCGACCGACTCGCCGTTGCCGCCAAACGCGGCAAGCTGCAGTTATATCTGCAGTTCGATGGAGTCCAAACGGCCGGCCAGCACGCGTTGCGCGGGGCGGATCTAAGGGCCACCCGGGTCCGCGCGATCAAGCGGGCCGCGGCGATGAACCTGCC
>JANYDN010000384.1 GCA_025363585.1 Verrucomicrobiota bacterium
ACGAGCGGAGTTGGCCGCCGGGAATGCGGAGGCGCGCCATGAAGGCCTCCTTGTTCGGCGAGAGAAAGAAGAGGCCCTGCCACTTGAAGCGGAACGTCTGTTCCTTGTCGGGGGCCTGGTTCGCGGCGGCGTGCTGGAGCAACAGCGGATAGGCGTCGAGCGGGTGGAGTTCCCGTTTGATGCGTTCCTCGGGTATAAGATCCTCGAGCGCGGGCACGGGCGCCGCGTTGGGGGCGGCCGCGGGATTGGCGACGAGATCGCCGAAGGAGAACCCGCGGTTGCGAAGGCCGGAGAACCAACCCTCGAGGTAGGCATTCTGCTCGGGATTCAGCGGCGGTCCCGGCGGCGTGATGGGCGGCGTCATGGTGGGGGTCATGGCGGGTTCAATAGACATCGCGTTGGTAGCGCTTGGCGGTCTTCAACGCGGCCACGTATTCCGCGGCGGCCTCCGGCGAGCGTCCGCCGGCCTTGGCAACGACGGCGTGGAGCGCGGCGTCGACGTCCTTGGCCATGCGCTTGGCGTCGCCGCAGACATAGAAGTGGGCGCCTTCCTCGAGCCACCGCCAGAGTTCCGCGGCGTTCTCTTCCATCCGGTGCTGCACGTACACCTTGGCTTCCTGGTCGCGGCTGAACGCGAGGTCGAGACGAGTCAGGAAGCCGTCGTCGCGCATGGGCACCAGCTCTTCGCTATATAGGAAGTCGTCGTCGCGGCGCTGGTCGCCGAAGAAGAGCCAGTTGCGTCCGCCCGCGGCCGTTGCGCGGCGTTCCTCGAGGAACGCGCGGAAGGGGGCGATGCCGGTGCCGGGGCCGACCATGATGATGGGGACGTTGCCGTCGGACGGCGGACGGAACCCGTGGCTGGCCTGCACGAAGACGGGGACGGGCGTCTCGCCCACGACGACGCGGTCGGCGAACCAGCAGGAGGCCACGCCGCGGCGGGCGCGTCCGTGGGCCTCGAAGCGAACGGCGCCTACGGTGAGGTGGACCTCGCCGGGATGGGCCTTGGGGGACGACGAGATCGAATACAGGCGCGGCTGAAGTTTGCGGAGGACACCGGCGATCTCGGCGGGAGAAAAGCGGGCGCCGGGGCAAGCGCGGAGCACGTCGACGACGTCGCGTCCGAAGAGCCATTTGTCGAGATCGGCCTTCCGCTCGGGCGCGAGCATCGACTCGAGAACGGAGCCGGGGGAACGCGCCGAGGCCTCGCGCACGAAAGCGGGCGGCGCCTGGGTGATGACGAACGATTCGAGCAGCGCGGCGTGGAGCGAAGGCGCGGGGACATCGGGAATGCCGAGCGGTTCCTCGCCGGAAAGCTCGAGCGCGGCGAGGAGTTCCTCGACGAGCGCGGGACAATTCCGGGGTGCGACCCCAAGCGCGTCACCGGCCTCGTATATAAGTCCGGAATCGCCGAGGGCGATCTCGAGGTGGCGCGTGTCCTTGGTGGACGCCGGGGAATTGAGGCGGCGGTTGGTTTTAAGACGCGCGGGGAAAGGATGGGTGCGGGACCAGGCGGGGGAAGCAGGGAGCGGGGAGCAGGGAGCGGGTGCTGCGGGAAGGGCGCCGGGGGTGGGAGCGTCGGCGGTTCCTTCCACCGCGGACAGGAGAGGCCAGAGGGAATCGATCCACGTTTTGGCGGTGGCCTCGTAGTCCACGTCGCACTCGGCGCGCGGCAGGAGGCGTTGGGCGCCGAGGGCGGCGAGGCGTTCGTCGAACTTCCGCGCGGCGCCGCAGAAGTCGGTATAATTGCGGTCGCCCAACCCCAGCACGGCGAAGGCGGTCGACGGAAGCGCCGGGGCGTCGGGCGCGGAAAGCGCCGACCAAAAAGCGGTGGCGTTGTCGGGGGCGTCGCCGTCGCCCCAGGTGCTGGTGACGACGACGACGCGCGCCTCGGAGGCGAGGGCGGCGGGCGGAACGGAGTTGAGCTCGCGGACGGTGGGCGCGAAGCCGCGGGCGGCGGCGTCCTTGGCGATGCGCTTGGCGAGTCCGGCGGCGGACCCGCTCTGGGAGCCGTAGGCCACGAGCAACGGCCGCGCGGGCGCGGCGGGCGCGGTGGCGGCCGGCACGCCCTGGACGCGGTCGTGGAAGATTCCGGCCAGGAAGCCGTTGAGCCACGCGCGTTGCTCCGGCGTGAACGGGGCGTTCTCCGGGAGCGTGGGAATGGCGGTGGGGTTGGGCATGGTGGTTGGGGTCCACGGCGTCACCGCCGCGGCCACTTAGGCCACGGGGCCTAGAAGTTCAACTGGGCCTGGAGATAGATATAATTCGCGTCCTGCGAGCCCACCTTCGAGAGGGAGTCGCTGATGTAGTCCCCGTGGAAGAAGCGGCAGAAGGCGGCCTCGAAGGTGAGGTATTTGTTCGCCTGCCAGGTCGCGACGAGGTCGAGCTCCGCGCCGACGTATTTGCCGGCGTTGGGATTGATGCCGAAGCCGGTGCCCTGGGCGGCGGCGGACTGGGCGGTGATGCCGCCGCGGGGAAGCCCGGCGACATTGTAGAAATTGTCGTTCGCGGAATCGAGCCACTTGAACTGGCCCTCGACCGCGAGCTTGATGCGCGGCGTGGCGAGGATGGAGCTGCGGAGCCGGAGGTTGTGGAGGTTTTGCAACGAGGCAAAATCGGCGAACCCGTAGAAAAGATGCCCGGTGGGATAAAGGTGCACGAAGGTGCCGTGCACGTTGTCGTTCGGATTGTCGTCGCCGCTGGCGTAGGCGTACTCGATGCCGAGACGCGGCTGGAACGACGATTCCTTCCAGGTATAACCCGCCGCCCCGATGGCGGCCCAGGCCTTCTGCTCCCGGCGGACGCCGTTGCCGCCGTTCTCGCGGACGTCGGCGAAATCACCGAACTGGTAATAGGCCTGGACGCCCCAGTCGACGTTCACCCAGTCGTTGGTGGAATTCTTTATATAGGCGCCGGCGGTATAGATATCCTGGGCGTCGGGCGGTCGGAACGGAGCCGGCACGGTGCCGCGGGAACCGTCGTTGGCGCCGCGGCCTACGTTGCGCGCGAGGAGATAGAATTCGCTCCAGGCCTTGGGGATCTCCTTGGTGCTGATCTGGAGTCCGGAGAAGATCTCCTTGTTGTTGGGTTTGTTGAAGGCGTTGTCGTCGGGCATGACGACCATCGACGACCACGCGTCTGCGGCGAACCACGGCGTTTGCCAGCGGACCTTGGCGGCGTCCCATTGGCGTCCGACGTTGTTCCAGCCGAGCGGGCCGACGATGCGTTGCTCGCCGAGGATCATTTCCTGGCGGCCCACCTTGAGGGAGACGGGGAATTCCTTGTGGTTGCCGATGAAGACGTAGGCTTGGTTGAGGTCGATGGGGGTGTCGGACTCGGGGCTGGTGCCGCCGCCGGCGGGGCCGGCCGGATAGGCGGGGATCACGACGCCGGACGAATTGGTGATCTTGATCGTGCTGAAATTGCCGCTGCTGGAACGGTCGTCGCCGGAGACGATGCTGGAGCGGCCCTGGACGAAGACCTCGAACCACTTGCCGGTATAACCCACGCGCGGCAGGACCTTCTCCATCAGGTAGCTATTGTTGTTGTCGGTGTCGGTGCGGAAGTCGGCGAGCGAGCCGGGGCCGGTGAACCCGCCGTGTTCCTTCATCTCGTAGCGGGTGGAGGAGAAGACGCCGATGTTCCACGCGGACAAATAGGGGTTGTCCTGGCGTAGGGTGTCGTTGATGAAGCCGGCGGGCGCGGGGGCGACGGGACTCTTGTAGCCCCAGTCAAGGTCGGCGGCCCAGGCGGGCAACGCGGCGGCGAGGAGTCCGGCGGCACTCAGGATGTTTTGGGTTCGGTTCATTGGGCAGATTGCAATGGATGTCTGATTCGGGCGGAAAAGGTCAGGCGGCCGTGAATGCGACGGAGGTCGGCTTGGAGTGTTTTTCGGTTGCGGCGGCGGGGGGCTTGCCGTCGCCGTCCGGCTTGGCCTCGGGTTCGTGCGAGCGCGGGGTCTGGCCCTTGAGCGTGTAGGCGCGCGTGTTGAGGAACTCGATGAGGTATTCGCGCAGCCGGTAGTATTCCGGATCGGCGAGAAGCTGCTGGCGGTCCCGCGGGCGCGCGAACGGCACCTCGAGGATGTCGCCGACCTCGGCCTCGGGACCATTCGTCATCATCACGATGCGGTCCGAGAGAAACAGCGCCTCGTCGACGTCGTGCGTGACCATGAGCGCGGTGAGGCGGTTGCGGTTCCAGAGTTCGAGCAACACCTGTTGCAATTCGAAACGCGTGAGCGCGTCGAGCATCCCGAACGGTTCGTCGAGCAGCAGCATCTTGGGCGAGAGCGCGAAGGCGCGCGCGATGCCGACGCGTTGGCGCATGCCCTGGCTGAGTTGGCCGGGAAGCTTGTGCATCGACTCGCCGAGGCCGACGACGGTGAGGTAATACTCGGCGATCTGGCGGCGCTCGGCGCGGGCCGCGGTATAGAAGACCTGGTCGACCCCGAGCATGACGTTCTCGAAGGCCGTCATCCACGGCAGCAACGTCGGGGACTGGAACACCACGCCGCGGTCGGGCCCGGGCCCGGCAAGCTCGCGTCCGGCGAGGACGATGCCGCCGCTCGTTGCCTTCGAAAGGCCGGCGAGCATCGCGAGGACGGTGCTTTTGCCGCAGCCGGAGTGGCCGATGAGCGTGACGAACTCGCCGCGCGCGATGCGGAGGTCGAAGTCGCGGACGACGACGAGCGGGCCCTTCGCGGTGGCGAAGGATTTCGAAAGCCGGGAAATATCAACGTGGGCGCTCATAAGGTATGGGTCAGCGGAGCTCGATGTTTTCGCGGACCTGTTCGCTGCGCCGGCGGGCGACGCGCTTCACTCCGAACAGCGTGCGGGGAAGGTCGAGGTCCTCGGGTTCGAGGTCGGGCAGGACGAGTTTGCGGCTGACGGACGTGGACTTGTGGGCACCGGGACCGAGGAGCCAGCGGACGATCTCGGCGCGGATCGCCTTGAAGCGCGGGTCGTGGTTGAGGGCCTTGCGATCCCGAGGGCGCTCAAGGTCGACGACGATCGAGGGCCCGAGCGTGGCCCCCGGACCCGCGCCGAGGGGTATTATACGATCAGCCATCAGGATGCCCTCGTCGGGATCGTTGGTGATGAGGACGATGGTTTTCCCGGACGCGGACCCGATGCGGCCGATCTCGTCCTGGAGCGTGGCGCGGGTGAGGGCGTCGAGGGCGCCGAGGGGTTCGTCGAGCAGGAGGACCTGTGGGTCCATGGCGAGGGCGCGCGCGACGCTGACGCGTTGGCGCATGCCGCCGGAGAGTTCGGCGGGGCGTCGGTCGACGGCGTGCGAGAGCCCGACGAGGCCGACGTGGTGGTCGATGTGCTGGCGTTTGCGGGCGGCGGACCAATTCGGGAAGAGTTGGTCGACGGCGAGGGCGATGTTCTCGCGGACGGTAAGCCAGGGAAGGAGGCTGTAATTCTGGAAGACGATGCCGCGGTCGGGCCCGGGGCCGGTGACCTCGAGATCGTTGATGCTGACGGTGCCGGAGTCGGGCAACTGGAGTCCGGCGATGAGGTTGATGAGCGTGGTTTTTCCGGAGCCGGAATAGCCGACGATGGCGACGAACTCGCCGCGTTCGACGGAGAGATCGAGATCGCGGAGGACCTCGGTGCGGTGGCCGAAGGTGCCGAAGCCCTTGGACACGCCCTTGAGTTCGAGGAAAGCCATGGGAGCGGAAATTGGGGATCAGGCGGTCTTGAAGCGCCGCTCGAGGAGCGACATGGCGCGGTCGAGGAGGAACCCGACGACGCCGATGGTGACGATGCAGAGGACGATGCTCGTATAGAGACCGTTGTTGTACTCGTTCCAGAGGAAGTTCCCGATGCCGATCCGGCCGGTAAGCATCTCGACGGCGACGATGACGAGCCAGGCGATGCCGAGGGAGAGCCTATAACCCGTGAACATATAAGGCAGGGTCGCGGGGATCATGATGCGCCGGAGGGTTTGCCAGCGGGACAACTTGAGGACGCGCGCGACGTTCAGGTAATCCTGCGGGATGGCGCGGACGCCGACGGCGGTGTTGAGGACGGTGGGCCACATCGCGCAGACGGCGATGGTGAAGAGCGCGGCGAGTTCGTTCGCGGCGCGGCCGGTGTTGGAGAAGAGCACGACGCCGAGCGGCATCCACGCGAGCGGCGACACCGGGCGCAGGATCTGGATGATGGGGTCGAACATCTTCGTGAAGGACTTGGAGAGGCCGAGCAGGAAGCCGAGGGGCGTGCCGAGGGCCAGCGCGATGGCGTAGCCCTTGGCGACGATCACGAGGGAGTACCACGTGAAGCGGAGGATTCCCTGGTCGAGCTCCTCGCGCTTGGCGAAGGGTTCGACCACGTATTTGCGGGTCTTTTCCCACGTGGTGATCGGGCCCGGAAGATCCTTGAGGAGGCCGGCCTTGGACTCCTCCATGGTGCCGTCGGGCTGGCGGCTTTGGACGACGCGGCCGGAGATCGCCTGCCAGAGGACGAGCGTGACGACGATGCCGACGAACGGCATGAGGATGTTGGAGAGCCAGGGCGGGAATTTCTTCATGGTGGGCAGGCGGGTTATATAAGTCGTTCCGAGGGGCGCATGCGCGGTTCGGGATGCGGGGCGGTCATCCCTTGAGGTTGTGGATGGCGAAGCCCTTCGCGTACTCCTCGGGTTTGGCGGGATCGAAAGTCTTGCCGTCGAAAAGCGTCTCGGGCTTCGCGTCGGCGCCGCCGTGTTCGTACCCGACGGCCTTCATGGCGGCCTCGTACAAGTCGGGGCGCGCGACCTTCGCGGCGACGGCGTCGTAGTCGGGCGTGCCGGTGACCATTCCCCAGCGCCGGAACTGCGAGAGCCACCACTTCACGTATTTCGCCTGCGGGTAATTGCAGTTCCGCCGGCTGAAATGCATGTAGTACTCGTCCTTGAATTTACGGCCGTCGCCCATGTCGTAGTCCCCGAGCAGGCGTCCGAGGATGGTTTCCTTCGGGCAATTGACGTAGCTGGGCTTGGAGACGATGTCGCATTGCTCGGGCCGGTTGCCGAGATCGTCGAGCCAGACGCTGGCCTCGTGGAGGGCCTTGAGGACGGCGGTGACGGTGCGCGGGTTCTTGTCGGCGTACTCGGCGAGGAACGCGCAGACCTTTTCCGGATGGTCCTTCCAGATCTGTTGGGTGGTGATGCTGGTGAACCCGATCTTGTCCGCGATGGCGCGGGCATTCCACGGCTCGCCGACGCAGAAGCCGTCCATCTTGCCGACCTTCATGTTCGCCACCATCTGCGGCGGCGGGACGGTGGTGAGATTGATGTCCTTGTCGGGATTGATGCCGCCCGCGGCGAGGTAGTAGCGCATCCACATGGCGTGGGTGCCGGCCGGGAAAGTCATCGCGAAGGTCAACGGCTCGCCGAGGGACTTGGCCTTTTCGACGAACGGTTTCAACGCGGCGGGATCGTCCTTCACCTTGCCGACGAGTTCGGACTTGAGGGTGATGCCCTGTCCGTTGCGGTTGAGCATCCACGGGATGACCATCGGTTTCCGGGGCGAGCCGAGGAGGCCCAGCGTGGAGGCGATCGGCATTCCGAGGAGCATGTGCGTGGCCTGGTTGTCGCCGGTCTGGAGCTTGTCGCGGATCACGGCCCAGCTCGCTTCCTTGGAGATCGAGGAGGCGATGCCGTGCTTCTTGAAGAGGCCCTTCTCGTGCGCGATGACGATGGGCGAGCAGTCGGTGAGCGCGATGATGCCGAAACGGACGGCGGGCGATTCCGGGGAATCGTCGGCATACGCGGAACCGATCCACCCGGCGGGCAGGCCCAGCATGAGCGAGCCGACGGCGGTGGATTTGAGGAAGCGGCGGCGGCCGAATTCAGGCCGGGAGGGAAGAGGGTTCGATTTCACGGTTCAGGTTGGCTTTGGTTTCGCGGAGAGGGGCGACACGGCAGGCCGCGTCGAAGAGATCCATGCGGAAGGCGCGTTCCAGCAGCGCGGGGGAGACCGGCCCCGGAAGACGGCCGGCCAGGAGGTTGCCGGCGATCCACCGCGCTTTCTCGGGCGACGGCGCGTTGGCGTCGTGCCGGTGGAACACGAGGAATTCGGGAAGCGCGCGGCGCGATTCGCGGTCGATCGGGAATTTGCCGGCGAGCGCGGGACGCACGACGTGCCCGGGAAGATTGAGGGCGTCGGGACGCGCGAGGAGGGCGACGACCTCGTCGCGTTTGGAGGCGTCGTCGCAGATGCGGCAGGCTTCGAGAAGGGCGGCGACGAGGCGGATGTGCTCGTCCTCGTGCGTGGCCGCCCACGCGGCGCGGACGGCGAGGACCTTTTCGGGGTGGCGCGAGGCGAGTTCGCAGCCGGTCGTGGCGCAGATGCCGTCGCCGGCGAGGATGGCGGCGGAATTCCACGGTTCTCCGGCGCAAAATCCATCGAGGTGACCCGCGCGGAGGTTGGGCCACATCTGTTGCGGCGGGACGACGACGACGCGGACGTCCCGGCCGGATTCGAGCCCTGCGGAAGCGAGCCAGCGCCGGAGAAGGAACGGGTGGGAGGAATGGGACGAGACGATGCCGAAGACGAGGGGTTCGCGGCGGTGGGCGTGGACGTGAGTGGCGAGGGACGCGGCATCGCGGACGCCCGCGTCGGCGAGGCGACGGGAGAGGGTGATGGCGTTGCCGTTGAGATTGAGGACGAGCGCGGCGAGACACTCGGCGGCGGGGCCGTCGATGCCGTGGGAGAGCGCGAGCGGGAACGTGGCGGGGGCGTGGGTGGCGTCGAGTTCGCCGTGGGCGAGTTTGGCGCGGACGCTGGCCCAGCCGAGTTCGCGGCTAAGGACGACGCGCAGTCCGTGGCGTTCGAAGATTCCGTGGGCGCGTGCGACGAGCAGCGGGGCGCAGTCGGTCAACGGCACGAAGCCGAGCCGGACCCCGGTTCCCTGCCGTGTCGGGCGGGACGGGGTGGCTGGACAAATCGCGACGTTTCGAACCATTCGGGCGACGACAGAGCCCGCGGAATGCCGGTTTCGAAATCCGGCCCGATGAATGCTCCGAAACGATTTCGTCCGGCCGATGAATCGGCCTCATACATGAAGCCTCCCATCGACAGTCGCCAGCTCCACGCGTTCGGGATCCTCGCCCGCACGGGAAGTTTCACGCAGACGGCGCGCGAATTGTTCCTTACGCAATCGGCCATCAGCCACTCGATGAAGGCTTTGGAGCGCGACGTGGGTTGTCGTCTTTTGGACAGAATGGGCAGGAAGGTCATGCTGACGCAGGCGGGCGAACACCTGTTGAAACACGCGGAACGCGTGCTCGCGGAAATGGAGCAGGCGCGCGACGGACTCGAGGAATTGGGGAAGTGGGGACGGGGACGGCTACGGATCGGCGCGAGCGCGACGATGTGCCAGTACGTGTTGCCGGCGGTGTTGCGCGAGTTCAAGGAGAGCTTCCCGCAATGCCAGTTGATGATCGAACCCGGCGACGGGCGCGCGTTGGTCGAGGCGGTCGACCAGCGGCACGTGGATCTCGCGCTCACGCTCGAGCCGCAGGGCGAGGATCGGTTCGAATTCGTGCCGCTGTTCACCGACGACATGGTGTTCGTGGTTTCGGCGCTGCATCCGTGGGCGACGGCGGGACACGTCACGCGCGCGGAGATCGCGCGGCAGAACTTCATCATCTACAGCAAACAGAGCATGACGTGGCGGATGACGGAGTCGTACTTCCGGACGGAGGACACGGTGCTCAACACGGTGATCGAACTGGGGAGCATGGAAGCGATCAAGGAGTTGGTGAAGGTGGGCCTCGGGATCACGGTGATGGCGCCCTGGGTGGCGCGGAAGGAACTCGAGGAACGCTCGCTGGTGGCGTTGCCCGTCGGCCGCAGGAAGCTGCGCCGGTCCTGGGGCATCGTGCACTGGAAGGGCCGTCGCCTGACGCTCGCCGAGGAGACCTTCATCGGCTTGTGCAAGAGCGCCACGGACGCCGGCGGGGGCGTGTTCGGCACGCAGGCGGCGACTCAGTGAGGGTCTTCTTTGGCGAACGGTGAATCACGAGTCGGTCGAACGCGGCCGGGAGCCGACGATCGACGTGGCGCATCCGAAGAAATGCCGCCGGACCGAGACTTCGAGACCGGCGTCCGCAAACAGGGCGACCACGCGATCACAGGAACCGAACTCCCGCGTGTAGACGCCGAGCATCCGGTAGCACTCGACGTCGCCGAGGAAGACTTTTCCCACCAGCGGGATCGCGTGCCCGACGTACCAGCGGTAGACGCCGGCCAACCACCAGCCTTCCGGATGGGAAATCTCCACGAGGGAAATCCGCCCGCCGGGCCTCAGGATCCGGTGGATCTCCAAGGCGAAGCGCCGCGTGGCGTCGGTATCCAATGTCTTCAATCCGAACGCGCCCACGACGCGGTCGATCGAACCGTCGGCGATGGAGCATTCGAGGGCATTCTCGCACCGGATATCGACGGGGAGTCGAAGGCGATTGCCGCGCCGGACCTGGCGCTCGGCCATGACTTTCGAGAAATCGACGGACACGACGGAGGCACCGTGGGCATGGATATGGCGCCAGCATTCGCCGGAGCCGGCCATCATGTCGCAAACCCGGTCCCCGGGACGGATGTTCGCGGTACGGACGCATTGCCAACGCCAGAACTCGGAGAAGCCGAAGGAGGAAACCAGGTTGATCGCGTCGTAGGTCGGTCCCATCCGGTCGAAAAGGTTGCGGACGTACGCGTCGTCGTGGTTTGCGGCGGGCATGGGGCGTGCGGGCGATGGAAACCCGGCGTCCGGCAAACGAAAAGCGCCGCCGAGTGGTTTCGGCGGCGCTGTTGGACGACGCGGCGTTGCCGCGGCCGGATGGCCGGGATCAACCGAGGCGCCAGACGATCCGGGCCTTGCCGAGATCGTAGGGGGACATTTCCATTTTCACGCGGTCGCCGGCGGTGAGGCGGACGAAGCGTTTGCGCATCTTGCCGGAAATGGTGGCGAGGACGAGATGTTGGTTGTCGAGCTGGACGCGGAACATGGTTCCCGCGAGGACGGTGACAATCCGGCCTTCGACCTCGACGTGTTCTTGTTCTTTCATTCGCGGATGGACGTGCAGACCGCCGGCTCCGTTCCGTCACGGCATCGCGGTCGGCCGGCTGGCCCACGAAGCCTTTGAAAAGATGAAAAAGGCGGAGCCAGCATACGCCGGACTCCGCCCTGAAAGTGTTTGGGGATCAGTAACGGGGACGACGTCCGCCGCCGCCGCCGCCGCCACCGCCGCCGCCGCCACCACCGAAATCACGTCCGCCGCCGCCACCGCCGCCACCGCCGCCGCTACGGCGGGGTCCACCGAATCCGCCGCCACCGCCGCCGGACTCTTCCTTCGGACGGGCAACGTTCACGGTCAGGTTCCGGCCCTCGACGGGCTGGCCATTGAGGGCGTCGATCGCGCGCTGGGCTTCCTCGGGGGAGCTCATGGTGACGAAGCCGAAGCCACGGGAACGGCCGCTCATGCGGTCGAGCATGACGGTCGCCTCGATGACGGTGCCATGTGCGGAGAACGCGTCCTGCAGGGTGCGATCCGTCGTGCTGAACGCCAGATTACCGACGAACAATTTAGTACTCATGTCTATGATGATTGTCCCTAGACCGACTCTGCTGACTCCAAACTGTTCCCGGTCGTCGGGTTTCAAATCACCATCGAACACGCGTTCAAATGAGGATTCACCAAGTCTTGGAAGCGCCAAGTTATCTATCAGACGCCCGGAACCTGCTGGGATCGTCGAAAAAAGGCAAATCCTATCTCCGGGGGGCAACGTGACGCCCGCGGCCTGTCAGGACGGTTGAATCGGGGCCCGGTTGGTGCATCCTTGGGGCGTACCCTCCCGACGCTTCTCGTCGCGATCGGAACCCCCCCATCCATGAAGGCCAACCGCCTCTCCCTGCCCTGCTTTGCCGCGCGAGGCCTCGCGGCGGCGTTGGTCGTGCCCGCCGCTTTCACCGCGCCCGCCCGCGCGGGGACGCTCGCGTCCTGGATCGTCGGGCCGGACCCCGTGACGGCGCCGTTCGACGTCGGTGCCGAGATCGTGCAGGTGGCGACGAGCGACAGGTTTGTTTTCATGCTGACGAGCGCGGGAGAAGTGAGGGAGTGGGTCTACCCCTTCACGTCGGTCTCGGTTCCGTTCGATGCCCGCTCCGGCGTGGCGTCCATCGCGGCCGGGGATGGGTTCGTGCTGGCGTTGAAATCGGACGGCTCCGTGGTGGCATGGGGCGCGAACGGTTGGGGCCAGACCAAGGTGCCCGCGGAGGCGTTGTCGGACGTCAAGGCGGTGTTCGCATCCGACCGGTCGAGCGCGGCGGTAAAGCGCGATGGCACAATGGTGGAATGGGGCGCCACGCCGGCGAACGTCGGGGCGGATTTCCCGGCCGAGGCGCGGACGAACGTCGCGAAAGTCGTGCCGGGACTCGACGTGGCGCTCGTGGTCAAGACCGATGGCTCGTTGCGGGTTGCCGGGGACAGGTTTCCGGTACTCGCCGCGCAGGCGCAGTCCGGCGTGGTCGATGCCGCGATCATGTCCGGCTCCATCGTCCTGCTCAAGGCGAACGGCGCCTTGTTGACGTGGCCCCAGGAACGGTGGGATCCGGCCGTCCGACGCCTCGTTCCAAATGTCCCCCCGATCCTCACCACCAACCGGGTGTCCGGGGTCGCCTCGATCTTGGTCAACGAGGACTCGGGGGTGGCCGTCATGCGCGATGGGACCGTCGCGCGGTTTTTTGGGAGCAATCCCCTCCCGGAGGCGTTGTCCGAGTCCGTGGTGACTTCCGTGACAACGTATTGGCCGCAAAACACCGTGGGTCTGCCCGACAACGTCACGCAACGTGGCTTCGCGGTGGTCGACGGTTCGGGAGACCCGGGGCCCCTGCGGTTTTTCCGCGAACCCAAGGGCTTGACCGTGGCCGCGTTTGCCGAGTTCACCTTGACCGCCGTCGCGTCCGGTTTTCCTACGACCACTTACCAATGGCGCCGCAACGGCGTTGATATTCCGCTGGCAAACGCATTCGCTTACCATGTCGCCGAGGCACTCCAAGGCGATGCCGGGATCTACACCGTCGTCGCCCGGACGGCTCCCGGCGTGGAACGGGAATCACTCGGAGCCATCGTCGCCGTGCAGGAATTGCCCGGGGGCGTGGCCGTCGCTTGGGGCGACATGTCGGGCACCCTCGCGTCCGTGCCCATCGGTGCACGGTCCGGCGCCGCGATGATCGCGGCCAGCGGCACCCATTCGATCGTGCTTCGGCGCGACGGCGTGCTGCTTGAATGGGGGCAATCGCGCTTCCGACCGGCCACGAACCCCAGGGTGATCCTGCCGGACACCTACCTGCCTGTCGCCATCGCGGCGGGGACGTCACACTCGCTGGTCCGCTCCCTCGACAATTCCGCGAAGGTCATCGACACGGATTCCCAAGCCGCCCCCGAGGTCGTGGCGGTGCCGGCTGGCGCGCGCGCGGGCGTCGCCGCCGTCTCCGCGGCCGGGGCTTGTTCGGCCGTGCTTCGCACCGACCGGTCGGTCGTGGTCTGGGGCGCCGTCGGTCCCTCGATCCTGAAAGTCCCGGACCCGGTGCAGGGACACGCGATGTCCGTCGCGACCGGTCCGTTCCACGTGCTCGCCGTCCTCGACGACGGATCGGTGGCGGCCTGGGGGAATTCTTCCAGTGGCCAGACCACCGCGCCCGCCGCGGCGTCGAACGTGGTCGCCGTTGCAGCGGGCAAAAGCCATAGCCTCGCCTTGAGGCTCGATGGCGCGGTCGTTGGGTGGGGCGCCGACTACGCGGGCCAGGCCACGGTGCCGCCCGCCGCGTGGTCCGGCGTCATCGCCATCGCCGCGGGCGGCGACCACAGCCTCGCGTTGAAGTCGGACGGAACGGTCGTCGCCTGGGGAACGAACGACCATGGCGAGTCGGACGTGCCGGCGAGGTACCAAGGGCGGGTGACGTCCATCGCCGCGGGCGTGTTCCACTCGGTTGCGATTCTCGGCGGCGCACCGTTGCTGGTCCCGCGCGTCACGCCGACCGGACGCCTCGAGATCGCCTGGCCGTCACTGCGCGCCGGATGGAGCCCGCAATACACGCGGAGCCTCGTCACGCCGGTCACGTGGACCGATCTTCCGACGACGCCCGTCGCACGCGGTCTGGAGATCGTCGCCGAGGTCCCGATCGACGGCGAGGCGCGCTGGTTCCGGCTCGTTCCGTGACGCGCTCGGGCGCCCGCGCGTCCGGCTTCCCCCCGGGGGCCGCGTCACGGTGACCCGGGTCTTCGCCATCGTCCGCACAGTTCCCGGGCGGCTTCCGGCCACTCCGGGTGTTCGAATCGGAATCCCGCCCCGAGCAGGCGCCCCGGCACCACCCGCCGGCTCTTCAGGATCAGCTCCGTCTCCGTCCGCAGCGCGATCGCGCCCAGTTCCATCATCCATTCCGTCGCCGGCAGGCCGAAGCCGATCCCCCAGGCGTCCCGAATCCCGCGCATGAAATCCGCGTTGGGCAGCGGGCCCGGCGACGCGAGGTTGACCGGGCCCGAAAACGATT
This sequence comes from Verrucomicrobiota bacterium, assembly GCA_025363585.1. Lineage (GTDB taxonomy): Bacteria > Verrucomicrobiota > Verrucomicrobiia > Limisphaerales > UBA9464 > UBA6176. Next base: position 14,535 of record JANYDN010000384.1, read on the forward strand.
CGTCGCCGATCAACCGCGAGATCGCCCGCGCGAAGTCCTTCTCGTGGATCCACGAGACGAATTGGCGCCCGTTGCCGCTGCGCCCGCCAAGGCCGCGGCGCACCAGGCCCGACAGGACGTCGAACACGCCGCCCCGATCCGGACTCATCACCATCGCGGTCCGCAGCAGAACGGTCCGTGTCGAAGGCAATGGGCCGACGTCGGCCAACGCGCGCTCCCACCGGTTCGCGACGTCGATGCTGAAATTCCAGGTCTCCGGCACGCCCGGTTCGTTGCCGCCGAGGATCCCGGTCGCCTCGTCGTTCGGGGCGTCGTACCGATGCGCGTAGATGGTCGCCGTCGCGGATTGCAACCACACGCGGGGTGGGCGCGCGGCGTGGCGGATGGCACGGCCCAACACGAGCGTGGACTCGACCCGCGAATCGATGATCGCGCGCCGGTTTTCCGGGTTGTATCGGCAGTTGACGGAGCGTCCGGCGAGATTGATGACGACGTCCGAACCGTCGATTTCACGGGTCCAATCGCCCTCGGTGCGGCCGTCCCATGCGACGACGCGACACGGGCTTTCCGGTGCCGGGTTCCGCGCGAGGGCGACGACCTCGTCACCGTCGCGAAGGTGGGCGCGGGCGAGGATGCGGCCGATTTGTCCGGTGCCCCCGGCGAGGACGATCTTCATGGCGGGGTTCGTGGGGCGCGGTTTTGCCGACGATCAAGCGGGGACCTCGGTCATGCGGACCCCGATCTCCATCCGGCGGTCCTGGGTGCCCTTGTAGTGGCCGCGGGTCGGCGGAACATCGGCGTAATCGCGGCCGACGGCGGTTTTCACGTAGCGCTCGTCGGGTTGGCAATCGTGGGTGGGGTCCAGTCCGCGCCACCCGATTTCCGGGAGGAACACCTCGACCCACGCGTGGGTGGCCTCCGTGTTCGGCGTGTAAAAGTAACCGCTGACGTAGAGCGCCGGTATCTGGATGGCGCGGCAAAGGCCGATGAGGACGTGGGAGAAGTCCTGGCAAACGCCGGTGCGCCGCGCGAGCGCCTCGCTCATCCGGGTGTGCGCGGTGGTGGAACGCGGGGCATAGGCAAGGTTGCCATGGACCCAGTGCATCAGTGCCTGTGCGGCCTGCCACACGTCGGTCCGTCCCTCGACGACGTCGAGCGCGAGGCGCCATACATCGGGGCCGATGTCGATGTAGGCACTCGGCTGGAGGTAGTCGAAGCATCGTTCCATCCGGGCGCATTCCGCGACGCGTGCGAGCGGGAACGGCGTGGCGGCGGGATCGAGCCAGTTGTCGCGATTGGTGACGACGGTGCAATCGGCCTCGATCGAAAGGGCGGTGTGGGGTTCGGCGATGTCGAAGTGATGGACGCAGTTGGCGTAGAAATCCTCGTAATGGCGCAGGCGCGTCGCGGGTAGTACCCGGAGGACGAACGATTCGCAGCGTTGGTGCTCGTTCGAGACGGGTTTGAGCCGGACCTCGTTGAAGCTTTCCTTCACCGGGCCGGCGTAGGCGTAGTGCGTGCGATGGACGATCTGGAGTTTCACGTGGCGGAACTGCCTCGGTCACCGTGGGGGAAGGCGCGGCATGCGGCAAACGGGAATCAGGGGTGAGTTTCAAGATTCAAGATTCAAGTTTGAAGCGGGTCGGGATCGTGGCGGCGGTCGTGAGACCGCGGCCACGTCTTCAAACTTGAAACTGAAAACTTGAAACTCCCGGCCCCCGTCCCGCCCGTTGACCGATCCGCGTCACCCGGTAGAATGCTCCCCGTGGAGCCTTCACCGACCGTGCCGGCGCCGGTGGGAACCGCGGGCACGACCGTCTTGGTTGGTTCCGCGTGGTGGGTCCGCGTGTTCGGACCGGTGGGTCGGAAGTTGTTGCGCACATTGACGGATTGCCGGCGCATCACCGCCTTCGCGCTCATCACCCTCGCCACCGTTTTTACCAAGGCGGGCGTGGCGCGACGGGTGATCCGGCCGTTGATCCAGCTCCAGATCCTCCGCGCGGGCGTGCGGGTGTTGCCGATCATCTGTTTTCTTGGCGCCGCGTTGGGCGTGGTGATCGTGGGGCAGACCACCCAGTTGTTGCTCCAGGTTGGCCAGACAAAACTGCTCGGCCCGTTGCTCGTGAATCTCGTGGTGCGCGAGCTCGCGCCGTTGTCCGCGGCGTTGGTCGTGCTGGCACGCGTCGGGACGGCGACGGTGACCGAATTGGGAACCGCGCGCGCGTTGGGCGAGGTGGAGGCGCTCGAGGCGCTCGGGGTCGACCCGATCCACTACCTCGTGGTGCCGCGCGTGATCGGGATCACGACGGCGGTGGTTTGCCTGACCGTCTACGTGATCCTTTTCTCGCTGGGCGTGGGCTATCTGTTCTCCTTCCTGCGCGGGCTCCAGATGCCGCCGGGCGAGTTCCTTGGAATCGTGGCCGGCGCCATGGAATGGGTCGACTTCCCGTTGCTCGCGATGAAGACGATGGCGTTCGGGTTCCTCGCGTCGTTGATCATCTGTTACCACGGGCTATGCCATCCGCTGCGGCTCGAGGAAGTCGGCGAGGCCACGACCCGGACGGTGGCCCAGACCGTGGTGGCGTGCCTGTTGGTCGACGCGTTGTTCGTGCCCATCTACGTGTTCCTGTGAACGAAACACCGGTCATCTCGATGCACGGTGTCACGGTGTCGCATCCGCGTTCGCCGCGGGTCGCGTTGGTGAAGGATGTGGAATGGGACGTGCAACCCGGCGAATGCTGGGTCGTCACCGGGGGCCAGGGTTCGGGCAAGACCGCGTTGCTGGAAACGGCGGCGGGCCTCCATCCGGCCTTGTCCGGCGAGGTGCGCGTGTTCGGCGAGCCGATGGAAGTCGCCGCGCGCGCCCGCCGGATCCGGCGCCGGGTGGGGCTGGTGTTCGATGGCCACGGGCGCGTGTTCCCGCGCATGACGGTCTACGAGAACGTCGCGTTGCCGGTGACCTACGACCACGACCTGTCGCTCGCGGACGCCGCCGAACTGGTCGACCCCATCCTGGAGGCGCTCGAACTGGACCGCATCGCGGACGTGCCCGCGGGCCGGCTGGGACGCGCGTGGGCGCGCCGGGTGGCGATCGCGCGCGCGGTGGCGTTGCGCCCGGAAATCCTGCTGATGGACAACCCGGTCACCGGTCTCGACGCGACCAACCTGCGCTGGTGGCGCGGGTTCGCGACGCGGTGGCTGGAGGGAAACCCGCTGACGGGCGGCAAGGCGGGGACGCTGGTCCTCGCGAGCGACGAGGTCCGGCCGTTGCTCTCGATCGGCCACCGTTTCGCGGTGGTGAACGACGGGACGTGGCGGGTGTTGGGCGACCGCGCCGCGTTCGAAAGTTCCGACGAACCGCTTCTGAAAGAACTGCTGGCCGGCATCGAATGACCCCGCGACGGCACCAACTCCAATTTCCATGGCACTCCAGGACCTGACACCCCAACTCCGGACGCGACTCAGCAAGGTCGAGTGGTTCGTCGGGTTGTTCCTTGGCATCACCGCGTTGCTGATGCTCGCCGGATTCGCGTCGTTCCTGCGGAAGGCGGCGGACGCGCGCGGTTGGCTGGTGACCGAGGTCCCGTATTATACCTATTTGTCCGAGGCGTCGGGATTGAAGGTCGGCTCGCCGGTGCACCTGCTGGGTTTCGAGGTCGGGAAGGTCACGGAAGTGACGGCGCTGCCGCTCGACCAACGGCGGTCGTGGGACTACTACATCACGAACAATTTCAACGTCTACGTGGCGTTCATGGTCCGCGGGAAGAAGTTCGCGGGCTACCTGAACAGCGACGCTCGGGTGAAGGTGGGCGGATTCCCGGTGGAACTTCTCGGCGGCGCCCAATTGGAACTCACCGAGGGAACGACCAACGGCGTGATCACGTTCTCGCCCACGCCGGAGGGCAATCCCGGCGTGCTCTGGGACAAGTTCGCCTACGCCGATCCCGGTCCCGACCGCGACAAGAAGTTTTTGAAATACGGCGAGCTCACGAACCGCACCAAGGGCGGCTATTACCTGAAGCTCGACCAGTCCGAGACGATGATGGTGGCGGCCAATCGCATCCTCGCGCGCGTCGACCACATCTCGGGAACCCTCGACGCCACGTTGCCCCCGCTGTTGGACGACGTGCGGGGGACGATGGCGACGGTCCGCCAGGCGTTGCCGGGAATGACCAACCAGGTCGGCCAGTTGCTGAACACGGCGGCGTTGATGCTGCCGGGTCTCACCAACAACCTCGACTTGGTGCTGGGGAACACGAAGGAACTGACCGCCCAGTTGCGCGACGCGATGCCGCTCTTGACCAACGGCCTCAACCAGACGCTGGTGTCGACGCGCAAGTTGGCCGACGAACTCAACACCTCGTTGCCCATGCTGACGTCGAACGTGAACCTCACGCTCACGAACCTGAACACGCTGTTGATGCGCGACACGAACATCACGTCGAACTCGAGCATCATGATCAGCAACGTGAACCAAGTGCTGACGCGGCACTGGTTGTTCCGGTCCGCCTTCAAGGACAAGAAGAAGAAGTAGGCGGGAAGGCGCGACGTAGAGCGGCCGTCCCCTGCCTTCGCCCGGCTTCGGCGGGCATGCCGGCTACGCAGGAAGCACCGTCCCCGGTGCGTTCCGAACCGGGTTGCCGTGACATGCGGGGCACGGGCGAGGACGCCCGTGGTTTGCGCAGGCGGGGACGCCCGCTCTACGAGCTCGCGCCGGCGTAGCGGGTCAGCGCGCGGCGCCAGAACCACTCGCTCGCCGCGAACAACACGAGCGCAATCCCCGCCAACAACGCCATCGGCAACGGCGAGGCCATCGTGCCCAGCAAGGCGCGCGTGGGAATGTTGGCGACGAGGATCATCGGCAGCACGAACGTGAACACGCGCCGGAACGTTCCCGGCGGGAACGCGCCGTCGGGAATCCGCGCGATGTTGAACAGGTTGTAGTAGCCGAACACGATTCCCTGCGCGCGCACCGTGTAGAAAGCCACCGTCGAGAGCAGGAACATCAGCGAGTAGTGGACCGACAATCCCGCGAGCGCCATCGCGCCGAAGCCAAGAATCTCCGCGACGGTGGGCACGTGAGCCAGCCGGTGCAGCGCGTAGACCACCACCGCGCCGGCGGCCGCGGCGTTCGCGAACGCGCCGAGGTCGACCTTTCGCAGCGACACCAGGAACCGCGTGTTCACCGGCAACAACAGCATGAAGTCGAGCCGGCCCGTGCGGATGTGCTCGCTGATCTCCATCAGGTTCGTGAGGAAAAACGCCGTGAACAACTGCTGGATCAGGTTCGAGCATCCGACCAGCAACACCACCTGCCAACGCGTCCAGCCGGCGATCGACTCCGTGTGCGAGTAAACGACCGACATGAACGCGAGTTGCAGCGCGAACCACAGCAACTCGACGACGATCCAGAGCAGGAAGTTCGCCTTGAACTGCATCTCGCGCACGACGGAGTTCTTCCAAAGCTCGGCGTAGAGCGAGGCGTAACGGCGCCAGGCGGATTGGGTTTTCGTCTCCATGGTTTTCAGGCGGGCTCTAACCCCCGACCGCCGAGTAGCGCTTCACGCCGCGCGACCACGCGAGCCGCGCCGCGAGATATCCGGCGACGACCCAGGCAATCTGCATCGCGAATCCCTGCCACAGCCTCGGGCCCTCGATGCGACCGAGGTACACCGAGACCGGGAAGTGCAGCAGATACGGGTACGGCGTGAACTGGATCGCGCGCGCCAACCCCGCGGGAAGGATGTCGAGCGGGAACAGGTGGCCGCTCGCGATGTATTCGAAGGCGAACTGGATGAAGATGAACGTGCTCACGTCGAGCACCCAGAACGCGAGCATCGCCATCACGTACGCGAGGAAGAACTGAAGGAGTCCCGCGAGCGCGCACGACGCCATGAAGCCGACGAGGGCCATCGCGTCGTGAGGCGGCACGAGGTAACCGCGCAGCACGAACAGGAAAATGCCGACGGGGACCAACGCGACCGTCGTGTAGATCGCGCGGCCGGACAGGTAGAGGCAAAGCCGGTACGTCAGGTAGTCGATCGGCTTGAGGAGGAACTGGCTGATGTTGCCGTCCTTGATCTCGGCGGCGATCTGCCAGTCGTCCTCGGCGACGGCGGTGAACGCATCCACGAGCGTCACCAGCAGGTAATAGCTGACCATCTGCGAGATCGTGTAGCCGCCGATCGACGCGTCCGCGTGTTGTCCGCCGTAGATCGCCTTCCAGAGATAGATGGTCCCGGCGAGCGGCACGAGGCTGGCCGCGGCCCGGAACAGGAAGTTCGCGCGGTAGACCAGCGTGTTCTGGATGCCGATGCCGAGGACGTGGAGATACTTCCCCATCATGCCGTGGCGTCGGGATCGTTCCTGCGGTCGATCAGCACCGCGAACTCGTGGTGCACGACGGCGATCGTCCGTTCCAGCAACTGCGTTTCCCCGGGCCCGAGGTTGCCCCGGGTCTTCGCGGCGAGCATCTCGAGTTGGTCGATGAAGATCTTCGCGGCCTCGGGCTGCGGCGCTTCCTTTTCGCCGGAGTGCGGGTTCTCGATGGCGCCGAGAAACATCAGCGCCATTTGGCCGTGGCCCGCCACCAGTTGCTCGAAGAGCGCGCGGTGGATCTCCGCCAACTCGGCCTTGGCCAGCGCGTCCTCGTCGAGCGGGACATTCGGTGTCGTCGGTGTCGTCATGTGAGTTCGATGCCCACGGGGCAGTGATCCGAGCCCATCACGTCGCGTTGGATGAACGCGCGCGAAAGCTTCGGACGCAATGCGGCGGCCATCAAAAAATAGTCGATGCGCCACCCGACGTTCCGTTGGCGCGCGCCGCCCATCGGGCTCCACCACGTGTAATGCCCACCGCCGCGCTCGAACTCGCGGAAGGTGTCCACGAACCCCGCCTTCACGAAGGCGTCGAACCCGGACCGTTCCTCCTGCGTGAACCCGTGGTTCCTGGCGTTCGCCTTCGGATGCGTCAGGTCGATCTCGGTGTGCGCGACGTTGAGGTCGCCGCAGAACACGACGGGTTTTTTCTTCCCCAGCTTTTGCAGGTACCCGAGGAAGTCCTGGTCCCACGTCTGCCGGTACGGGAGGCGCGTCAACTCGCGCTGCGAGTTCGGGACGTAGACGTTCACGAGGTGGAAATCCGCGAACTCGGCGGTGAGGACGCGTCCCTCCTTGTCGTGGTCGCCGATGCCGATGCCGCGCGTGATTTTGAGCGGCGGGGTCTTGGTGAAAATCGCGGTGCCCGAATAACCCTTCTTCTCGGCCCAATTCCAATGGCCCTGGTAACCCAGCGGCCACAATTGGTCGACGTCGTCCGGATGAGCCTTGGTTTCCTGGAGGCAGAGGATGTCGGGCGACTCGGCCTCGAGGTACTCGAGGAAGATGCCCTTGCGAAGGACGGCACGGATGCCGTTGACGTTCCAGGAGACGAGTTTCACGGGCGCTCGGCGAGGCGGCGTTCGAGTTCGTGCACCCGCCGCAACAGGTCCGGCAACCGCTCGATCGCGAGCAACTGTCGCTTCGTGACCCGATCCGGTTGCGCCGGCGAACCCATCCACTTCTGTCCCTCGGGAATGTGGTGCATCACGCCGGACTGCGCGGCGAGCGTGACGCGGTCGCCGATGCGGAGGTGTCCGGCGATGCCGACCTGGCCGGCGACGGTCACGTAGTTGCCGATCTTCGTGGAGCCCGCGATGCCGACCTGCGCGACGACGATGCAGTGCTCGCCGATGGTCACGTTGTGGGCGATCTGCACGAGGTTGTCGATCTTGGTGCCGCGCCCGATGACCGTGGCGCCGAGCGCGGCGCGGTCGATGGTGGTGTTGGCGCCGATCTCGACGTCGTCGTGGATGATGACCTGGCCCACCTGCGGCACCTTGCGATGCTCGCCGGCGTCGAACACATAGCCGAAACCGTCCGCACCGATCACGGCGCCGGCATGGATGCGGACGCGCCGGCCGAGCGAGGTGCGCTGGTACAGCGTGACGTGAGGGAAGAGGCGGCATTGCTCGCCGACGAGGCAGTCCTCCGCGATGGCGACGTGGGCGTTGAGGATGGTGCCGGCACCGATGCGGGCGCGGTCGCCGACGGAGCAATGGGGCCCGACGTGCGCGGAGGGATCGATCCGCGCGGACGGCGAGACCGACGCGGTGGGATGGATGCCGGGGGCGTGGAGGGGTTCGGGAAAAAAGAGGGGAAGGATCTGGGCGAACGCGATGCGGGCGTTCGGGACGCGGATGAGGGTCTTGCTGCCGTCGGGTTTGAAATCATCCGCGACGAGCACGGCGGCGGCGTGGCTCTGGACGGCGCGTTGGAAATACGACTCGTTCTCGGCGAAGGTCAGTTCGCCGGGTCTCGCCGAATCGGCGGGAGCGAAGCCATTGAGGACGAGGGAAGGGTCGCCCACGACGCGGCCACCGAGGCGTTCGGCGATTTCGACTGCGGTGAAGGAGGGCATCGGGATTCGGGGTTGGGTCGGACGGGTTTAGCGACCGCGGTGGTTGGCGATCGTGTTCCCTGGACCAAGGACGATGACCGTCGGTTTCCAGTCGCGGGCGGCGGCGACCTCGACCTCGGTGAACGCCATGATGGTGACGAGGTCGCCGGGTTTGCCGAGGTGGGCGACGGCGCCGTTGAGTTCGATGGCACCGGAACCGCGCGGGCCGCGGATCACGTACGTTTCCCAGCGGGCCCCGTTGGCCATGTTGCTGCAGAGGATGCGTTCGTAGGGAAAGAGGCCGGCCGACTCGATGAGGTCCTCGGCGATGGTGAGGGAGCCCTCGTAGTCAACGCTCGCGGCGGTGACCGTGGCCCGGTGGATTTTCGATTTGAGCAGGTGAACCAGCATGATTCGGAGCGCGGTTGGGACGGTGGCGGATCCACTTCCCACGGGCCAAAGCCCGCCCGCGCCGATACGGTTGTCGACCAAAGACGCGCGGACTATACGCGTCGAAACCCCGCACGGAAGCCGGATTTCGCGCCGGCCTTGGCGCGGGCATCGCGCCTGCGCGCATCCATCCACGCCGGCCCACCTGTAGGCCCGCGTGCCCCCACGCGGCGCTCTATCTACGGACGCCGGGTCGGGGGACCCGGCCTGCATGCGGGAGGCCGTGGAAACCCTGCCGTCCCCGCGCCCGCCGCGTGGCGGTAGAGTGAGACGCACCGGGACGGTGCTGTGTGCGCAGGCGGGGACGCCCGCTCTACATCATGCCGCTTTGGCTGTAGGCCCGCGTGCCCCCACGCGGCGCTCCACGGTCCCACGCCGGCGCCACGTGCCACCGCTCCCGGCTTGCTCCCGGCGCGGGCGGATTCTATAAGCCCCGGCGTCACCACACGATCCCGTGTAGTCCAGCAACGCTTCATTACCCCATTACTTCCATGAGTCGGAAAATTCGTTACGGAATGGTCGGCGGCGGCCGCGGAGCCTTCATCGGCGCGGTCCACCGGATCGCGGCGGCCCTCGACCAGCAGGTCGAGTTGGTTTGCGGCGCGTTCTCGTCCGATCCCGAACGTTCCAAGGCGAGCGGCGCGGACTTCTTCCTTCCGGCGAATCGTTGCTACGGCACCTTCCAGGAAATGATCCGGGGCGAGGCCGCGTTGCCCGCGGACCAACGGATGGATTTCATCTCCATCGTCACGCCGAACCACGTCCATTTCCCGCCCGCGAAAATGGCGCTCGAAAACGGGTTCCACGTGCTGAGCGACAAACCCGCGACCTTCAATCTCGCCGAGGCCAAGGAACTCCAGGCGCTCGTCAAAAAATCCGGCCTTCTCTACGGCCTCACCCATAACTACACGGGATATCCCATGGTGAAGGAAGCGCGCGAACTCGTCGCCTCCGGCCGTCTCGGCAAGATCCGCAAGGTCGTCGTCGAGTATCCCCAGGGCTGGCTTGCCACGCGCATCGAGGCCTCGGGCCAAAAACAGGCCGGCTGGCGCACCGATCCCAAGAAGTCCGGCGCCGCGGGTTGCATCGGGGACATCGGCACGCACGCGGAGAACCTCGCCGAGTACATCACGGGCCTGAAGATCCAGGAACTCGCGGCCGACCTCACGGCGTTCGTGAAGGGCCGCAAGCTGGACGACGACGGCAACGTGTTGCTGCGTTTCAAGGGCGGCGCGAAGGGAGTGCTCCACAGCTCGCAGATCAGCGTGGGCGAGGAGAACAACCTCAACATCCGGGTCTACGGCGAGACGGGCGGACTCGAATGGCACCAACGCGAGCCCAACACGCTGCTCCTGAAGTGGGCCGACCAACCGATGCAGGTCTACCGCACCGCGAACGGTTACCTGGGTGCCGCCGCGAAGGCCGCCAGTCGCACGCCGCCGGCGCATCCCGAGGGTTACCTCGAGGCGTTCGCCAACGTTTACAAAAACTTTGCCAACCACATCCGGGCGCGCATCGAGGGCCGCAAACCCGCGAAGGACGATCCCGCGCTGGACTATCCGCGGATCGAGGACGGCGTGCGCGGCATGGCGTTCATCGAGGCCGTGGTGAAGTCGTCGTCGGCGAACGCCGCATGGACCAAGCTCGAAGGCTGACGGGATTCCGGCCGTTGCGGTCGACGGGATTTGACCGGATGCTGGTTGCGGCGACAGAGGAAGCCGCGGTTTTTTTGACAGGATTTACAGGATTAACAGGATTGGGTTTTTGGTGTCGCTCGCGAGGGGAAAGACCCGTGGGATCGGGCCTTCGGTCCACGGGCCCGCCGATCGTATCGTGCGTACTCCCCCAATCCCTATAATCCCGTAAATCCTGTCAAAAAACGAATCCCCGTCTCACCCGGCCGAGGCGAAGTCTTGTTCGAGCTTCCCGTCGGTCAAACAGGAGTTACGTGATTGGGTTTGCTTACTGGGAAAGACCCGTGGGATCGGGCTTTGGTCCACGGGCCCGCCGATCGTATCGTGCGTACTCCCCCAATCCCGTTAATCCCGTAAATCCTGTCAAAAAACCCGCAGCAAGAGTCGCCCCAATCCCGTCTCATTCGGCGGAGACGGTGTATTGCTCGAGCTTCCCGTCGGGCATCGCGCGCACGATGACCTGCAGGGTTTTTCCGGCGAACCGTGCCGTGTAGATCCGCGTGTTCATGCCGCCGCGCGTCTGCGTGCGGCCCGCCGCGAAGAACTCCAGCTCGCCGAGTGGTTTGAGGCCCGCCTTGAAGTCGCGCAGTGCCGCTTCCGAGAAATAATCGCTCGCGTTCGGCGTGAGCAGCGCGCGGTCGATCTTCCCGTCTTTCAACCCCACCAACACCGCGCGTGCCTCGCGCGTCGTCTTGTCCGCGTCGGGGTTGGAGTCGGCCAACAACACGGAAGCCACGCGGCTCGTGAACACCTCGGGCGCGCCCGCCACGTCCTGGTTTGCCAGGGCCACGATCGCCACGCCGAGTTCGGGGAACACGATGGCATGGGCGCTGAATCCCGAGATCTCGCCGCCGTGCGACCAAGCCAGTCGTTCCGACGCGTACTTCACCGAGAGACCCAGCGCGTATTGGCTTCCGGCGCCGTTGCGGAGAACCACCTCGCGCGTCAGGTCCCGACGGGACGCGTCGCCCAGCACGCCGCGGCCCGCGAGGCACAGTTCCCATTTCGCGAGATCCTCCGCCGTCATCGCCAGTTGCCCGGCGGCCTGCAACCAACCCTTTCCCTCCTTCGGCGCCACGCGCGCCGGGCCGATGCCGAAACGCTGGTATCCCACCGAATCGCCCTCGCCCAACCGGCCTTGGTCGACATCGATCACGCTCTTCATGCCGAGCGGTTCGAAAACGCGTTCGCGCAGGAATTGGAACAAGGGCTTTCCCGAGACCTTCTCGACGATCGCCCCCGCGAGCACGTAGCCCGTGTTGCTGTACTGCCAGCGCGTGCCGGGTTCGAAATCCAGCGGTTGGTTGGCCCAGCCGTCGAGGATCTCTCGCGTCGTGGTGGGCTTCAGCATCCGTGAGAAAACATAATCCTGCGGCCAGTAGTCGCGGATGCCCGCGGTGTGCGCGAGGATCTGGCGGATCGTCACCGACGACGCGGGCCCAAGATCGTTGATATAAGTCCCCACGGTGTCGTCGAGCCGGAGTTTGCCGTCCTCGGCGAGCAACAGCACCGCGGTCGCGGTGAATTGTTTGCTGATCGAGCCGATGGGATAGCGCATCGCGGGCGTTGCCGGCGTCGGAGGTTCCATGCGCGCGGAACCGAACGCGCCGGTGTAGACGACGTTTCCGTCGCGCGCGATCGCCACGGAGAGGCTGGGGACGTCGGTCCCGCGAAGGATGTCATGGGCGATGGCCTCGACTTTGGCGCGGGTGGCGGCGGGCAGCGTGGGTTCGGCGGCGGGAACGGGAAGCGGGATCGCGGCGAGGAAAAACACGACGACCGCGAGGATGCGGATTCCGGGGAGGAAGGCGAAGGGCGCGCTCACGACGGACTTATACCTAATGGGTTGGGGAATGGCGCGCGGAAAAACGGCGGGGCGAAGTCTGGACTGCGCGCCGAAGTCTAGTCAGCGCAGGAGGGACGCCGGGGGTAGAGCGGCCGTCCCCGGCTGCTCAAACAGCACCGTCCCCGGTGCGTTCCGAGGCATCCCGCTCCAGCCAGCCTTCGTCATGATTCCGCACGGGCGGGGACGCCCGTGATTTGCGCAGGCGAGGACGCCCGCTCTACGGCTTCCGCGCTGCCGCGAGGGCCTCGGCCACTTGCTCGCGCATCCGACGAACCGTTGGGTCGCCGGGGGCGAGCAGCAGCGCGTGCTGGCTTATATAATCAGCCTCGCCGGCGCGGCGCGGGTTCGCCTCGTCGGTTCCGGTCCCCAGCCGCAACGCGTACCGTGCCGCAAGAACGGCGTTGGTGGGCTGGTAGAGAAGGCCATCGCGAAGGCCCGCCGCCGTGTCCTCCTCGATGCGGCGCCCGATCCACTCCCGCAGCGTGATCCGGGAGCCCGGCGAGATCGCGCGTTCCCCGGGTTCGGTCGCGAGCCATGACAGGAGATTTGCCAACGGGTGAGCCAAACCTTGGTACGAAGAGCGCCCCGCCGCGAGCACGGCGGCCGGCGAATGGGTCGTCGGTTCGAATCGCCCGTCGCCTATATAACGCAATCCCACGCACGCCTCCGCGTAGTCAGCCACGATCCCGGCGAGCAGCTTCCTCGAAGGGTCGGACGCCCCCGGCCCCGACGCGGATCCTTCCACCCACGGCGTTTCCCAGATGCGCGCCCCGCCGTCCGTGGACCCCGTGAGCATCCTTTGGCCGTCGGGGCTGAACACCACTTTCACCACGGTGGATTGGACGCGGAATGCCTCGCCGACCGATTTCCGGGAGACCACGTCCCAGAGCCGCGCCGTGCGATCGTCGGTGAAGGTGACGATGCGCCCGCCGTCCGGCACGAAGCGGGCCATGCGGATCGGGCTCTCCTCGCGGAACGGCTCGCCGTTGGCGCTTCCGGTCCCGATGTCCCAGAGGCGCGCCGTGCCGTCGGCGAAGACCGCCAGCAATTGCGTTCCGTCCGGCCCGAAATGCGGCGAGGGAGCCGCGGCGCTTTGCTGGAAGGGTTTTCCCAACGGATGTTGGCTCGACGCGTCCCACGCGGTGAAAACCATGTTCCACGATTTGCCGTCCGGCTTCCTCGACGACGTCAGGATGCGACGACCGTCGAGGCTGAAACGAACGGTCTGGACGTCGCCGTCGTGCCGGAGCGGCTCGCCCACGATGCGTGCCGTCGCGACGTCCCAGATGCGGACAAGCCGGCCCGACGCGGTCGCGACGCGGTTCCCGTCCGGGCTGAATTCGGTCGCGACGATGTTGGTGTCGTGCGCGAGCGACGCCCCGAGGAGCTTTCCCGTGGTGGAATCCCAAAGCCGCGCCTGGTGGTCGCGGGACGCGGTCACGACCTTCCGGCCGTCGGGACTTATACCGGCGGCGACCGCGGGTTCCGGAAGCAACAGCGGCTGGGCGCGGTTCGTTGCATCGCCGGCATTCCAGATGCGCACGCTCCCGGCATCGGTCATCGTGAGGAGTTTCGGCGCGGCGCGCGCGAAGACGGCGGAAACCCCGGCGACGTCATGGCGAAGGGGCTCGCCGATGGGCAGACCCGTCCACGTGTCCCACACGATGGCAACATTCCCCCGCGGCGGTGCCGTCACCGCAAGGCGTCCGTCCGGACCAAAGTCGAGCATGCGGAGGTGGTCCTCGACCCGCATCGCCTTGCGATCCGAGATCTCGCCCGAGAACAGTCGGACCGGTTCATCGGAGAGCACCGTGCCCGCGACGACGTCCGAGATCCGCGTGGATGTGTTCTCCGACGCCGTGACGATGCGCCCGCCATCCGGGCGAAACGCCGCCACCCAAACGTGTCCCTGGTGACGGATGGGTCCGCCGAGTGGTCGTCCGCTGGCCGCGTCCCACAGGCGCGCGGTGTCGTCACCCGAGACGGTCAGGATCCTCAGGCCATCCGGGCTGAACACGGCCTCGGCGACGATGGAATCGGGCGCGAGTTGCTCGCCGATCGGGGTGCCCGTCGCCACGTCCCAGATCTGCGTGGCTTTGCCCGAGACGATGACGGCACGCCTGCCATCGGGACTGAATCCCGCGGCACGGATTCCGCCGTCGATCTGGATGGGTTGACCCACGAGACGGCCGGCGGTGACGTCCCATATCGTGGCGGTTTTCCCGTTGGCCGAAGTGACGGCCCGAAGTCCATCGGGACCGAAAAATTCCGCCATCACCACGCCGTCTTTCCTGAACGGCGGGGAAATGGGTTGGCCCGTGGCGATGTCCCAGACGCGCCAGCTATATTCCATCGGGTTCACCGTCACCACGCGCGACTTTTGGCCGGGCGGAGTCGGTACGACGACCAGTGCGCGCGTCGCGATCCGTGTTCCGTCGGGACTGAACTGTGCGGTCGATACCGTGCTGTCGTGGACCAACGGCACTCCCACCGTCTTGCCGGTCGCGGTGTCCCAGACGCGGACGGTTTTGTCCGCGCAAATCGTCGCTATATTATGTCCGTCCGGGCTGAACCGCGCCGACAGGACATTGTCGGGATGAAGCAAAGGCTCGCCGGATGGAGCGCCGGTGGCGGTGTCCCAGAGTGAAACCAAGCGACCCGAGACGGTGAGCAATTGCAAGCCATCAGGACGAAGGGCGGTTCGCCCGAGAATCTCCGGGACCGGCGGCGAAGTCTTGCCGTCGGGACCCTCGGCGCTTTTGCGGACCAGCAGGAATGGCTCGCCCACGCGCGTCGCGGAATCCACGTCCCAGATCCGCACGAGCTTGTCGCGCGACTGGGTGACGAGGCGTCGTCCATCGGGAGTGAACGATGCCCAAAGGACGACGCCCGCCTCGGGCGGCAGTTCCACGGAAGGATGCCGTGCGGCGAGTACCGAGAGCCTCGACAGGGCGAGGTTGGCGAGTCGCGCGAGCGGGAGGATTTCCTCGGGATGGTTGCGCGCGGTGGCGGCGAGTCGCGCGGCGGCTTGTGCGACGCGGTGCCCGGCGAGCTCGCGGTCCGCCTCGTCGGAATCGAGGAGCACGAGCGAATGCTCGGCGCGTTTCCATTGCGCGAGGCGGTTGGTGCTTTCCTGTTCCGCGCGCTTCCACTCGCTGAGACGCGCGATGCTTTCGGAGCGCGCGAGTTTGGTTTGTTGCCAAGCCCACGCGGCCAACCCGGCGAAGCCGACCACGAGGACGCCGGCGATGGCGGCGACGCGCAGCATGCCGCGGCGTTGCGCGGCGCGCTCGCGCTCGCGTTGCGCGCGGGCCTCCGCCTCGAGACGCGCTCGGCGTTCGGGCAACGCCCTCAGGTGACGCGCGAGTTCGCCGGCACCCGAGAACCGTTCCTGCGGATCGCCCGCGAAACACCGATCGAGATCCGCCGACAACAACGGATCCTTGATCGCCATCCTCCAGTCGGTGGTCACCGGCCGGTTGAAATCGCCCACCAGCATCTGGAAGAGGACGACGCCGAGGGAATATAAGTCAGAGCGCGGGGTGGCGGGATGGCCCGAGACGATCTCGGGCGCCATATAAGCCAACGTGCC
>JANYDN010000314.1 GCA_025363585.1 Verrucomicrobiota bacterium
GATCTCGCTCGATCGCCAAGGGTGGTGGAACGGCGAGGACATGCCGGCGCTCCCGAAGGTCGTGGCGCGCTTCAACGCGGCGGTCGAGCCCGACGCGCTCCGCCGCCACGCGCGGTTCACCGACGGGCACGACGTCGTGCGCGCGGTGATCGAGCCCTTCTCCGAGGAGCCATCGTCCATGCGGCCACGACGCGGGCGCGCGGCGGACACCGACGCGCCCGACGCGAAGCCAACCGTGGGCCTCGAGTTCCTGCTCGTTCCCGAACGCCCGCTCGCATCCACCAACGTCTGGCGCGTGGAGATCACCGAGGGGCTCAAGGCGACGGAGGTGCCGAAACCCATGGACACCACGAGCACGCTCGAACTCGGCCGCGCCGTGCCGTTCGCGATCGCGGAACTGGCGGCGGTGAACGAGGTCAACGGCGGACGCAAGGTGAGGATCACGTTCACGCGCGCCGTCGCGCCCGCGCTCGCGACCAACGACGCCGCGTCGTGGTTCCATGTCGACCCCGCCGTCACCAACCTTGCCGTCGAGCGTTCGCCCGGCGGACGCACGCTGGCCGTGTCCGGCGCATTCGTGCTCGGGCAGGAGTACGCGGTCTCGGTCGCGGCGGGACTTCCCGGCGACGAACCCGTCGAACTCCGCAAGGGCCGCGCCGAACGGGTCCGATTCGAACCGATCGAGCCGACCGCCTGGCTCGCGGAATTCTCGACGCTCCAGTTGCCGGGCGGGCGACGCGAACTCGAGTTGATGGCGTTGAACACGCCGCATGCGCGCGTCCGCGTCAAATCGCTCCCCGCCCACGGACTCATCCCCGCGTTGCGCGCGTACGAACGCTACGTCCGCCGCGACTTCATGTTGGCGCCCGACACCCTTCCCGGCTCGCCGGTCGACTACGCCGCGGTGGCCGGGCGGACGGTGCATGACGAGGTCCTCGTGACCCAGGCGCCGGTCGACGAGGCGTTGACGACCACCCTGCCGTGGGATCGTCTCGCGGGGCCGGGCGCGAAAGGCGCGTTCTTCGTCGAGGTCGATCTCCACGAACTCCCGCCGCGCCAGGACGGCACCACGACACGGGTCGGCCCGCAGGCGATCGTGCAACTCACCGACCTGGGCCTCGTGACGAAGACCGGCGAGAGCGCCACGTGGGTCTGGGTGTTCTCGCATGCGACCGCGAAGCCCGTGGCGGGAGTGTCCGTGAGTCTTCGCGATGCCGAGGACACGGTGCTGGAGTCGATGACGACCGATGCCCAAGGACTGGCGCGCTTTCAAAAGAACGGGGCCACGGCCTGGGTGTTGGCCGAATCGGCCGGCGACATCCACGCGGAACGGTTCGGCGACAATGCGATCAGCACCTGGCAATTCCATCTGCCCGGGGGTTGGGAAAACCCCGAGTCCACGCGCTTGTTCGCGTTCACCGACCGCGAGGCGTACCGACCCGGCGAGACGCTGCATTTGAAAATCCTCGCGCGGACACGAAGCGGCGAGGCATGGGATTTCCCCTACACCAACGGCGTCCAACTCGAGCTCTTCGGTCCGCGCGGCGACACGGCCCTGCGCACGAACCTGGTGCTGGCCGGCACGGGGTCCGCCGACTGGACGTGGACCATTCCCGCGGCGACCCGAGGGAGGTATCGGATCCGCATGGAATCGAGCCGCGCGCATCTCGACCACGAGTTCGAGGCGCGCGATTTCCAACCGCCCGCGTTCGAGGTGAAGCTCGCCGCGAAGCCGGAGTACGCGCCGGGAGAGGCGCTGGTGGTTCCCTTCACCGCGCGTTACCTGTTCGGACAGGACCTTGCCCGCGCGCGGGTGTTGTGGACGGCGCACGCGCAGGATTTCGCGTTCGCGCCGGAAGGCTGGGAATCGTTTCGGTTCTGCGCGCAGGAAGCGCGATGGACGCGCCAAGGCGAGCCGGGATCCGAAGGTCCCGCCGACGCCACCGGACGGATCGAACTCGACCCGACCACGCCGCGCGTCCTCGTGCCGGAGACGCCGCCGAACCCAGTCCAGCCCCGCCCACAGCGCGTCGAACTCACCGCGGAAATCACCGACCTCGACCAGCAGACCCTCGCCGCGCGATCGGAGTTCACGCGTCACTCGTCCGCGTTCTACCTCGGGTTCCGATGGGTGCACGGCGAGGAGAGCGTCCTCTCCACCAACACCGCCCTGCCCTACCAACTCGTCGCGGTGGGCCATGACGGCAAGCCCTGGACATCGGTCGTCGAGGCCAAAGCGCGGCTCAGACGGGTGACTTGGAAAACCGTCGCGGTCCTGCGCGCGGGCCGCGTCGTCGGCCACGAGAGCGAGCCGGAATACCACGACGTCGACGAGCGCGCCGTCCGCACGCAACCGACCGCGCGTCTCGGCGCGCAATGGTCGGCCGAGGAACCGCAAACCGCGGCCGGCGCGAT
>JANYDN010000114.1 GCA_025363585.1 Verrucomicrobiota bacterium
GGCCTTTATCCCGATCTGGAGATCGACATCCCCACGCTCGAGGATCTCTCCCATTGCTTCGAGGAGTACACGATGGATGCCCAGCGCCGGTACGCGTCGAAACAGCTCAAGGCGGGCGAATACCTGAACCAACTTCCCGACGGCCGCGTCTCGGTCTCGGGCCAGACGGCGGTGATGTCGATCAACGGCCTGCTCACCAAGATCATTTTCGACCGCAACCCGGGCCACGAATTCTACGTCGAGGAGAGCTTCGCGCTCGAGTGGATGTACCCGTACCTCGTCCCGTACGGCATCATCCTCAAGATCGAGCGCCAGCCGGTCGTGCAATTGAGCGACGAGCAGATCGCGCGCGACCATGAATTCTGGTCGCAGTATTCCGAGCGCTTCATCGGCAATTGGATCGGCTACGACACCCCCGTGAACGAGGTCTGCGAGTTCGCGCTGCGCACCTATCGCCGCCGCGATTTCGTCGGCTTCAAGGGCGACCCCCGCTTCGTCCGCGACGACAACGCCCAGAAGGCGTTCAGCAAGCTGCGGAACGCCATCGGCAAATCCATCTACGCGTGGCGCGCCCAGGAAACCCGCGATCCCGTCTACCAGGCGAAGATGCTCAAGGAATCCGAATTCGCCCTCAAGCAGGCCTTCGCGTTCTGCCCGTACAGCCCCGAGACTGTCTTCAACTATGCGTCCGTCCTCGCCGGACTCGGCCGCTATGCCGACGCCTACAAGGTCGTCGAGACCTGCTACGAGTTCGATCCCGGCAACGGCGGGATCGTCGAGTTGATGAAGCAACTCGAGAACTACAAGAACACCACGCTTCCGCCGCAGCCGATCGGCTCCGCGACCAACCCGGGTAGCCGGACGGATTTCATGAAGGGCGTCACGAATTTGGAATCGGCCTTCACCACCGCGAGCCTCCTCATCCAGGGGGGACGCAGCAACGAGGGCGTCGAGGTGCTGGACTCGCAATTGTCGCGGCCCGACGCCGACGAGCGCGCCGTCCTATCGCTGGCCCAGGCCTACCAGCAGTTGAACCGGGCCGACCGCATGGAACAGGCGCTCGAGCAGTACGCCCGGCTCAAGCCGGCGAGCCCCGAGGCGTGGTTCAACCTCGCCGCGATCCAGGCGCTCCAGTCCAAGCCCGCCAGCGCGGTCTCGAACCTGAAGAAGGCCTTCCTGCTGAGCGACGCGCGCGTCGCCACCAACCCCGCTTCGCCGAACCTCCGCAAGCAGATCGACACCGACCCCCGGTTCGACCCGATCCGCGACGCGGTTCCGAAGTAGGTGCCGAAGTTTCAAGATCCAAGATTCAAGTTTGAAGCAGCGTAGGGCGGCCGTCCCCGGCTGCACAAATCGCGGGCGTCCCCGCCCGCGCCGGGGTTTCAAGTTTCAGTTTCAAGTTTGAAGCAGCGGACAGGGTGGCGGCGGTCGTGAGACCGCGGTCGGCCCGCCTGATCTGGCTTTGGCGAGTAGGCCCGCCTACGGCGACTCGTCGCCTTTCCACCGTCTCACGACGGCGGCCACGAGACGAATTGGCGTAGGGCGGCCGTCCCCGGCTGCACAAATCGCGGGCGTCCCCGCCCGCGCCGGGGTTTCAAGTTTGAAGCAGCGGACAGGGTGGCGGCGGTCGTGAGACCGCGGACCTTCGCGAATTCGCATTCGCGGGACCGCGCGGTTCCAAGTTTGAAGCAGCAACCGCAGCGCGGTCGGCCCGCCTGCTCTGGCTTTGGCGAGTAGGCCCGCCTGCGGGGACTCGTCGCCTTTCCACCGTCTCACGACGGCGGCCACGAGGCGAATTGGCGTAGGGCGGCAGGGCCGCCACCCACCTCACCTCACCTCACCTCACTTCGCCCGATATCCCTCGGCCGGGGTTCCGTCGGCGTTCAGGTGCTTCGTCGCCCACAACAACCCGCGCGCGACGAGATCGAGATACCTCGGATCCTCCACCGTCGCGTTGTTGTGGCCCAGCGTCGTCGAGAAGACCCGCGTCTTCTTCGCGCCGTATTCGTGCGTCCAAACCACCGTCGTGTCGTTCTGCCCCGGCCGATCACCGGCATCCTGCTGGCCCCGCGCCAAGGGCTTGGTGGTGCCCCACACCTGGATGTTGTTGTAAAGTTCCTCGTTGACCGTGGTCCAGTCCGCGAGGCCCTTCGTGATCGGGCTGTTCCGTTCGATGAACGTGATCGAGATCGGCTTCTGCGCGCCGTGCCCGCTCGATTGCAACCCGAGGTAGTCGAACCAAAACGCGTGCGGCGTGCCGGGCTTCGCCGGGTCGTTCGCGTCGCCGATGCGGTAACAGTGCATCGCGCAATGCAGGTTCAACGCGGCAACGCCGTCGCGATGCGGCTTGAGGATGCCCTCGACCACCGCGGGATCATTGATGTCGGAGGCGCACTCGTCGTGGATGACGACGTCGTATCCGTCGGCATAGGCGGGATTGCCGTAGACGGGCAACGGCGGGCGGGTGCTGCCGTCGGCGCTGTAGATGATGTCGACCGTCACGTTGGCCCGCGCCTCGAGACCGATTTTCAAAATGTCCTTCTGCCGCGCGTAGTCGTGGCAGCAACCACCGGCCAGCAGGAGCGCGCGGATGGGCTTCTTCATCGGCGCCGCGGTGCCGGGCTTGCGCTTGTAGAACGCGAGGAATTGGTTCGCGCCCGCGCTGGTCTTGAACGCGGTGGGCCTGTCGCCGCCCTGCAGCGCGTAGCACGCGCGCCAACCGTCCGCGGTCAGTTCGGTGATCGCGGCGATGGTCTTGCCGGCATTCGGTCCCTCGGTCTCGGACACGTCCATCGTCGCCGGCGTCTTGGTGAAATCGACCTTGAAGGTCCCCTTCGAGGGCGACTCCGCGCCCTCGAGCGTGAACGCGCCGTCCTTCACGACCAGCATCAACGAACTCAGCAGGGCCGCCGGCGCCGCGTCGCCGTTGATCTCGGCCGAATCGACCACCCACGAGCCATCGAACGAGCCGAGATCCGCCGCGACCACGGAAGACACGGCCGCAAAGAGTGCGATCAGGAATCTTTTCATGAGAAGGGCGCGAGGTTGGCCACGGCCGCGGCAAAAGTCACCAACGCACGTAGGGCGGCCGTCCCCGGCTGCACAAATCGCGGGCGTCCCCGCCCGCGCGCATGCGCGTCAACCTAAGCGCAATCCCGCGGCATGCCGTGGGTGGCACCGGCTCGGTGCCACTCGCCAGCCCATTCCCGAATGCAACCCGTGCTCCGAGTGGCGGCGGGCCTGCGCGCCGAAGCCCGGCGAAGGCGGGCCGCCGCCACCCACGACAGCCGGGGGGAGGACATGCCTGGGTTGACGCACATGCGGATGTGCGGGGTGTTGGGTCGGCTTGGTCCACAAGCACGAGGACCAGTTTCGGTCCACCGTCTCACGACGGCTGCCACGGCCGACGGCGTCACGACGGCCTTCTCAACCCGTAGATGATCCGCGCGCCGCGCTTGTACGTGAAATAGCTGTAGGCCCACTGGAACATCACCGCCACGCGGTTCCGGAATCCTATCAGGAACACCAGGTGCACGAACAACCACGCCGCCCACGCCGGGAAACCCGTCAGTTCCAGGCTGCCCATCTTCGCCACCGCCGCCGACCGACCAATCGTCGCCATGCTGCCCTTGTCCCAGTAGTCGAATGGCCGGCGCGCGTCCGGCAATCCCTCCAGCTCGTCCTCGATTTGCCGCGCCACGTGCCGCGCGGCCTGCATCGCCGCGGGCGAAACGCCCGGTACCACCTGCCCGTCCTTGTCCACCAACGCCACGATGTCGCCGATCGCGAACACTTCCGGATGTCCCGGCACGCTGAGGTCCTGCGACGCCTTCGCGCGCCCGGCGCGGTCGATCTCGCAACCGAGTTTCGCCGCCAGCGGCGAGGCGCCGACGCCCGCCGCCCACAGGATGTTTTCCGCGAGCAGGATTCCCTCCGCGAGATGGACCTCGCCTTTCCGGATGTCCAACACCCGCACGCCGCACCGCACCTCGACGCCCATCTCGACCAGGCGGTCGTGCGCCTCCTGGCCGAGCGATTCCGGGAGTTGCCCCAGCAAACGAGGGCTTCCCTCCACGAGGATGATCTTGGCGTGCGCGGGATCGATGCGGCGGAAATCGCTGCGGAGGACCGTATGCGCCAACTCCGAGCACGCGCCCGCCAGCTCCACGCCGGTCGGCCCGCCGCCGACCACGACGATGGTCATCAACCGGCGGCGCTCGTCGGGATCGGACGTGTTCTCCGCCTTTTCGAACGCCATCAGCAACTCGCGACGGATGCGCTGGGCGTCATCGAGCGTCTTGAGTCCCGGCGCGAACTTTTCCCATTCGGGATGACCGAAATAAGTCGTGCGCCCGCCCAGCGCGACGACGAGGTAATCGTAGTCGAACACGCCGGCCTCGCTCGTCACGGTCCGCGCCGCGACGTCGATGTCCGTCACCTCGGCGAGGTGCACGTTGAGGTTGGGGACGTCGCACAGGATGGCGCGGATCGGCTGCGCGATCTCGGGCGCGGACAACGCCGCCGTCGCCACCTGGTAAAGCAGCGGCTGGAACAAGTGGTGGTTCTGTCGGTCGATGAGGACGATTTCCGCCGTGGGATGGCGGAAGGTCTGGCAAAAGGTAAGGCCCCCGAACCCGGCCCCGAGGACGACGATGCGCGGCGGTCGTTGCACGCGGCGATGCTGCACGCCGGCGCGGTCCGTGGCGAGCAGTAGAGCGGGAGCCCAACGCGTGGTGGCCGCCGCGGTGACGCGGTGGAGCGGCGTAGGGCGGCCGTCCTCGGCTGCACAAACCGCGGGCGTCCCGCCCGCGGTGGGCTTCGGCGAGCATGCCCGCCTGAAGGCCGCGTGCCCCCACGCGGCGTTCCTCCCGTTCCTCCAGCCTCCCGCGTCGCCATTCGTTTCGACGCCGGGTCGGGGGACCCGGCCTACAATCCGGGAACCCCCGCGCTACGGGCGGCCGC
>JANYDN010000191.1 GCA_025363585.1 Verrucomicrobiota bacterium
CGAGCAGGGAGCCGATGTTCACGGCGGCGCGGAGCAGGGCGACTTTCGGCGACAGGGGCACCGCCTCGAAGGCGAGGCAGTCCTTGAGCAAAATCGGATTGCGGCGGCCCAACTGGGCGAGCTTCGCGGCCAGCAGCCGGAAGGCGGTGATGGGCGGCAGTGCGACCCCGTCCCGTACGGTCACCAACTGGGTGCTGCACGGGATGACCCCGGGTTCGATCGGCCGGGTGGGGTCGAGCTCGAGGACGTTGAGATCCTCGTGGATGCCTTCGGGTTTGACGTCCGCCTTGGCCGGGATGCGGCTGGCGACCTGGTCGAAGGTGCCCTGCGTGACGACGACGCGGACGGTCTGTTAGCCGCCACAGCGGACGCCGTCCCCCAGGTCGGCCTCGGAACTTTCCCGGCGGCGGAACGCGAACGGATCCCAGGACAGGGGTGTTTCCGGCAGGGGCGGGGCGGCCGCATGGGCAAGCGTCGGCAACTGGGCGAGCAGTTCGTTGCAGACGGCAATCTCGTGCGGACTGTCCTCGGTGAGGGAAACGCGGATCGTGTCACCGATGCCGTCGCAGAGCAGGGAACCGATGCCGATGGCGGACTTGATGCGGCCGTCCTCGCCTTCGCCGGCCTCCGTGACCCCGAGATGGAGCGGGTAATTCCAATCGGGACCCAAGGCCGCGAGACGGGCGGCGAGCAACCGGTAGCACTCGATCATCACCTTCGGATTCGATGACTTCATCGAGAACACGAAGTTGTGGAAATCGTGTTTGCGGCAAATTCGGGCGAATTCCAAGGCGCTCTCGACCATGCCCAACGGCGAGTCGCCGTACCGGTTCATGATGCGGTCGGAGAGGGAACCGTGGTTGGTGCCGATGCGGAGGGCACGACCCAATCGGATAAGCTCCAGCACCAACGGGGTGAAGGCTTCCTCGACCCGGGCGAGCTCGGCTTCGTAGTCGGCGTCGGAGTATTCCTTCACCGCGAATTTCTTTTTGTCGGCGTAATTCCCCGGGTTGACGCGGATCTTTTCGACCCATTTCACGGCCTCCATCGCGGCGTCGGGCTTGAAGTGGATGTCGGCGACGATCGGGACGAAACAGCCCCGGCGATGGAGTTCGGCGACCACCGGGCCGAGGTTGGCGGCATCCTTCACGGTCGGCGCGGTGATGCGCACGATCTGGCAACCGACCGCGACCAAGTCGAGCGTCTGCTGGACGCAGGCCGCGGTGTCCATGGTGTCGCAGGTGAGCATCGATTGCTTCACCACCGGGTGAAGGCCGCCGATGACGACCCCACCACGGGATGGATCGCCGACGGTCACCTCGCGGGTGGTCCGCCGGGTGAAGTTCCAAGGAGACGCGCAATACTTCATGTGCCAACGGGAATAGAGCGAGACTCGGGGGCTGCCGTCAATGGGCGCATCTGGGCAGCGTGGGAAGGCGGGTTTTCCTACCCGCCACGCTTCTCCAATGGCCCGCCTTCCCACCATGCCCAGATGCACCCGACTTCAACTTCGTCTTGGCCGAACGCCCCGGGTGTCCCATCTTCGGGCCATGCGCACCTTGTTTCTTGCCGTGCTCGGCCTGGTCCTGACGCTCGCACCGTCGGCCAGTGTGCGGGCGGACGAACCGAATGTCCGGGCCGATGGGAAACCGGCGTTCCGCAGTGTGGACGTGAAGGAATTCGAGGTGCTCCGGGCCAACACCAACCACGTCGTGCTCGATGTGCGATCGAAGAAAGAATTCGACACCGCGCACATTCCGGGGGCGGTGATGATCGACGTGAATGGGCCTGGATTCGAGGATGCGGTCGGCAAGCTCGACCACGACAAGACCTATCTGGTGCATTGTGCCTCGGGGATTCGCAGCATGAAGGCGTGCAACATCATGAGGTCGATGGAATTCACGCACCTGGTGAATCTGAAAGGCGGATTCCGCGCCTGGGAAGCCGCCGGGAACAAGGTGGCCAAGTAGCTCAGGGCGCGGCAGCCGTGTGGCGGATCGTCACTTCGGATTTCTCACCGGCGCGCTCGTAACGGACCAGGAATTCGGCCTTCACCATCGCTTTCTTCAAGGCGTCATCAAACTGGCTGGCGCTCTTCACCGCCAGGCCATCGATTTCATAAATCAGGTCGCCCGCGCGGACCCCTTCGCCCCCCAGACCGTTCCCCCGTTCCGCCACCGTCACGATCACGCCGTTGTGATCCGCATCCAGTCCGAAGGTTTGCGCCAGTTCCGGGTTGATGGGCCGGACCGTGACGCCCAAACCCTGGGTGCTCACCGGCGTCGGGGCCGCGGCCGGGGCGGCCACGGGAGCGGGCGCCGGGGGCGTGCTTTCCACCGAAGGCGCCTTTTTCGGCCGTGCGGCCGCCACCCGTGCGTCCGGATCGGGCATCCAGTCGGGCTGCACCTTGATCTTCATCAATGCCCCGTCGCGGGTGACATCGAGCACCACCTCGGCCCCGGCGCGTTTCCGGGTCACGGCATTGCGCAGTTGTTGGACCGAGGCCACCGCCCGGCCGTCCACCGCGGTGACCACATCGTGGACCTTGAGCCGGGATTTGGCGGCCGGGCCGTCGGGCAGGATGTGCGTGATGACGACGCCGGACTTGACCGTGGGCATCAGGGCCTGGAGTTGTTCGTTGTCGGTGATGGCCTCGATGTTGACCCCGAGCCAGGTGCGACGAAACCGACCGTCCCGGATGAGACCGTCGGCGATCTCGCGGGCCAGGTTGGACGGGATGGCAAAACAGATCCCCGTGCCGACGCCACGGATCATGGAATTCACGCCGACGACGTCGCCGTCAAGATTGACCAAAGGGCCGCCGCTGTTGCCCGGATTGATGTTGGCATCGGTCTGGAGAAAATCCTCGTCCATCATGCCGTTGCTCAGTCCGGCCCGGCCCTTGGCACTGATGTGGCCGAAGGTGACCGAATACTCCAGCTCGTACGGCGCGCCGATCGCGATGGCGAATTCCCCGACCCGGACCCGGCTGGAATCGGCAAATCTGGCGGTCGGCAATCCCTTCACCCCGCCCTTGAGATGGAGCACGGCGATGTCGGAATCCGGATCCGTGCCCCGGACCTCGGCGTCGTATTCGCGGCCATCGTGCAATTTGACGCGGATGCGTTCGGCGTCCTCGACGACGTGGTTGTTGGTGAGGATGAACCCGTCCTCGCGCAGGATGATGCCGGAGCCTTCGCCATTGAACTGAGGCCCGAATTTCTCCCGGCGTTGCTTCTCGCGGTCGAGATATTGTTCGAACTCGCGGCGCCATTCCTCCGGCATTTTCTCCAGGTAGGAGTGGTTGCGGACCGCGGTGTCGTCGGATTTCTGGGCGACCTTGACGACCACCGTCGAAGCGGAGGCCCGTTCGGCGACCTCAATGAACACGTCGTTCAACTGTCGGGCGAGGGCGAGCGCGGAATTGGGCTTGTCGGCCGCGTGTACGAACGGGAGGGAATGGGCGGCGAACAAGGCCAGGATCAACAGGGGACGAGGCGCACGCATGCGGCCAGCGTACTCCCTCCGGGGACACGCGCAACCGGCGGCTGGGGGGGAATCCGCGTTCGAAGATCGGAGATCGGGACTCGGAGATCGCCAAGAACCCGGGAGACGGACAGGGAAGTCCGAGGTCGGACCCTTCACCCCCTATCTCCGAATCCCGATCTCCGATCTTCGAGTCCCGATCTCCGATTCCCGATCTCCGTCGGGGCCTTGCGTTGACGTGAACGGAAGGCGGCCGGTAGCCTCACCGGAATGCTCCCGATCATTGAACAGTTGCTGGTGCTCCAGGATCGCGATCGCCGGATGCTCCGGCTGAAGGCCGAGCTGGACACCTTTCCGGGTCAGAGGCAGTTGTTGCAGACCAAGGCCGCCCGGGCTCAGGAGGGCTTCGACGAGGTCCGGAAGAAGTCCGCCCACACCGAGAGCGAACGCAAGCGGATGGAACTCGAGGTGGAAACCCTGCGGCAACGGATCGCCAAGCTCGAAATCGAGCAGCAAGGCACCCGGAGCAATGACCAATACAAGACGTTCCAACACCAGATCGGGACCATCCGGACCGAAATCGCCAAGCTGGATGACCAGCAGTTGGAGCTGATGGAACAAGGGGAACTGATGGCCCAGGAGGTGAAAGTGGCCTCGAAAGGAGCCGCCGAGCAGAAGGCGGAGAGCGACCGCATCATGTCCGACCTCGCGGCGCGTGAGGAGAAGATGCGCAAGGAACTGGAGTTGGTGTCGGCCGACCGTGCGCGCCTGGCGGCCGACATCGACCCGGTCGTGGTCGCCCGTTACGACCGGATCCTCAAGAGCCGGGGCGACAACATCGTGGTGGGTGTGGATAAGGTGGTGTGTGGTGGCTGCCACATGAAATTGCCGATGCAGTCTTTCGTGGAAGCCAAGGGTCAGCAGGCCATCGTCCACTGTCCCCATTGCACCCGGATCCTGTATTTCACCTCCGACATGGCGGTGAACTAGCCCGGGGTCGCGGAGGCGGAGCCCCAGAGCCTCGGAGCTTCAGAGCCTCAGAACGTCACGGGATCGGAACTGCAGAGGCCGGGTCCTTCGGTCCCGGGATGGGCGGCGAATGACTTGCGGCTCGGGTGGAACCTCGCCCCACCGATTCGGTGGGCCCACCAGCGTTGTCCGCTTTGGTAGGGCGAGGTTCCACCCGAG
>JANYDN010000195.1 GCA_025363585.1 Verrucomicrobiota bacterium
ATGTCTGGCTGAGCCTCGCGGCGGCCCAGCGCGCGGCCGGCGCGTCGGAGGCGTCGATGGAAGCCGGCTTTGGCCTGACGCCGGCGCAGTTCGCCGAGGGACGCCGGCGCATCCGGGAATTCGTCGCGGTGCCCGAACGGCTAGAGCCGTCGACACCCTGAAGCCGCGCGCGTCGGCGGGGGCGCATCCGGAGACTGCCGCCATTTGTTCCAACACGACTTGGGCTTTTACAAAAGGCAACGAAGGCAACGAAGGCCCGCTCTTCGCCTTCTTCGCGGCTTGGCGTGAGCCCTTCGCCAGCCGTGACAAGAAGGTCCCCACCGCGCACTTTCGGTGAAAAGTGCAAACCCATGGGTCGTTCCATGGGGCAGCACGCCCGAGGAAGGCTTCGTTACCTCCGTTGCCTTCTGTAAAATGCTTTCGACTTCCGGAATTTGAACCGGGGCAGTGTGAAGATGTGCACCGTCGTCGGTTCGGCGGGACCGATTCCTTGCGGAAGGTCCGGTCGGCCCGTAGGCTGCGCGCGTCGGTCGGTTGGCCACCATGAAACGTCGCTTCGCCTATACCGCTCTCGTCGCCGCGCTCGCCTTCCACCTGTTCGCCGGCGCCCAGGTTTTCCGTCTCGCCGCCGCGGACCCCAAGGAAGTCGAGAAAGACGACGCCTACCAGCAGCTCGAATTGTTCTCCCGCGTCCTCGAGCGCGTGCGTCGCGACTACGTCGACGGCGAGAAGCTCACCTACAAGGACCTCGTCCAGGGCGCGCTCAAGGGAATGTTGTCCACGCTCGATCCCCACAGCGAGTTCATGGACACGACGAAGTACGAGGACCTCAAGCAGGACACCGAGGGCACGTACGGCGGGGTCGGGTTGCAGGTGCAGGCGCGCGACGGCGCGTTGGTCGTGATCGCACCCATGGAGGACACGCCCGCGTTCGAGGCCGGGATCCTTCCCGGCGACCGCATCACGCGCATCGACGGCAAGACGACCGACCGTTTCAACCAGACCGATGCCGTGACCCGTCTCCGCGGCGAGGCTGGGTCCAAGGTGACGCTGACCCTCCAGCGCGGCGCGACGGGCGAGCCGAAGGAAGTGACGCTCACGCGCAGCGACATCCATCTCTACACGGCGAAGGACATCAACAACCGCCGCGAATTCCCGCTGGGCGAGGACAAGGTCGGCTACGTGCGCCTCACGCAGTTCGCGGAGAAGACCGGCGAGGAACTCGAGGAAGCGCTCAAGCTTCTGGAATCGCATGGAATGGAGTCGCTCGTGCTCGATCTCCGCGGCAACCCCGGCGGACTCCTCGACCAGGCCGTGGTGGTCTGCGAGAAATTCCTCGAGCGCGGCCAACCGATCGTCTCCACCGAGGGCCGCAACAGCGCCAACAACACGGCGCGCCGCGCCTCGGGACGCGGGCGGGTCCGCCGCATGCCGATGACCATCCTCGTGAACGGCGGCAGCGCCAGCGCCGCGGAAATCGTCTCCGGTTGCCTGCAGGATTTGAAACGCGCGGTGATCGTCGGCGAGCAGTCCTTCGGCAAGGGCTCGGTCCAGAGCATCCTGCCCTTGCAGGACGGCTCCGCGCTCCGGCTCACGACCGCGAAGTACTACACGCCGAGCCACAAGGTCATCCACGAGAAGGGCATCGTTCCCGACATCGTCGTGCCGGTGTCGGACGACGAGGAAGTGGCGATCCAGTTGCGGCGGATCCCGGGCGGCAAGACCAACCTCGAGGACGCGCTCCGTTCGTTCGAACCCGGCCGCCGCGAGGCGTTGCGAGAGCTCGTGGTCAACGACCGCGACCCGCAGTTGGAACGCGCGACCGACCTGCTGAAGGGCGTGAACCTGTTCAGCAAGCGCACCTCCGTCCCGGACGCCAAGCCGAAGCCCGGCAAGGCGGCGCCCGCCCCGAAGCCGCTCAACTAGCCGCGCGCGCCGATGCTCCTGCTGGCGTTCGAGACCTCATGCGACGAGACCAGCGTCGCCGTGGTCCGCGACGGGACCGTCCTCTCCAACGTTGTCGCCTCGCAGATCCGACTGCATGCCGAGTACGGCGGCGTCGTGCCCGAGCTCGCGACGCGCGAGCACCTGCGCAACCTGCCGCCCGTGACGCTGGGCGCGTTGGAATCGGCCGGCGTCGCCGCGTCCGACATCGAGGCGGTGGCCGCGACGCGCGGTCCGGGTCTTCCGGCGGCGTTGATGTCGGGCTACACCGCGGCGCGCGCGTTCGCGTTCGCGAGGGACTTGCCGCTGCTGGGGATCCATCACCACGAGGCGCACCTTTACTCGCCGTGGGTGTCGGGCGAACCGCCGCGCGCGGAATGGGAATCCTTCGAACCCAACGTCGCGCTGGTGGTGAGCGGCGGCCACACGTTGCTGGTGCACGTGTCGGGCGAGCTGCGTCACGTGGTCCTCGGCGGGACGATCGACGACGCGGCGGGCGAGTGTTTCGACAAGATCTCGAAACTCATGGGCCTTCCGTACCCTGGCGGCCCGGTGCTCGACCGACTGGCGGAGGAGGGGCGGGCCGACGCGTTCGCGTTCCCGCGGCCGTTGCGCAACGATCCGAACGACGACTTCAGTTTCAGCGGGCTGAAGACGTCGGCACGGTACTTCCTGGAGAAACGTCCGGGGCTCGCGGACGACCCCGCGGCCCTGCGCGACGTGTGCGCGTCGGTGCGCGCGGCGATCGTGGACACGCTGGTGACGAAAACGATCCGCGCGGCGAAACGGCTGGGAGTGCGCTGCGTGACGGCGTCGGGCGGCGTGACGTGCAACGCGGCGCTGCGTCGAGAGCTCGAGGCCGCGTGCAAGGCGTCCGGGCTCCGGCTGCGGATGGCACCGCGCGCGTTGTGCACCGACAACGCGGCGATGGTCGGCGTGCTGGCCGCGAGGAAACTAGCGGCGGGAATCGCGCCGGACGCGCCCGATCTCGAGGCCGAACCGGGCTGGGCGCTTGGCTAGCGCGGAGGACTCGGCCGGGGATTTGTCCGCAGATGACGCAGATGGCGCAGATGAGTCGGGCGTGTCGTGTTCTTCATCTGCGTCATCTGCATCATCTGCGTCATCTGCGGACACGTTTGCCTCAGTCTTGCCCCGGTAGCAGGATCCTCTCGATCTCGGCGTAGGTCCGCACGACGTGATGCGCATCGCGCAGGCGCTCCGGTGGAAGCGAGTTGGTGATCGCGATCACCGTCATTCCCGCGGCCCGTCCCGCGGCGACTCCCGCCGCGGAATCCTCGATCACGCAGCAGCCGGCGGGATCTTTTCCCAACAGCGACGCGGCGTGGAGGAAGACGTCGGGCGCGGGCTTCGCGCGACCCACGTCCTCGACCGACGCCACCACCGCGATGTGCGTGCGGAGGTCCTGGAGCGCGAGCACCTCGGCGATCACGCGGTGCACCGAACCCGATGCCACGGCGAGCGGGTACACCGCGGCGAGCCGACGGACCAAGCCCGGGATTTCGGGGAAGAGCGGTTGGTCCGCGCGCAGGATCTCGAGGTAGTGGTCCTGCTTCCAGCGCGTCAGTTCGTCGAATGGGCGCGCTGGCGCGTGGAGCGCGATGAAGTCCCGCCACACGGCCTCGTCGGAGCGCCCGATGTACGACGGCAGGTCGATGCCGTGCGGCCGGCCCTCGAGGAGTTCGGCGAAGATCGACTCGAACGCGGCGAAGTGCCGGGGCTCGGAATCCACGATGACGCCGTCGAGATCGAAAATGACGGCGGAGAAAGGCAGTGCGTTCGTCTTCAATGTCGGCGCGGAGAAAGCGTCGGGGCGTCCCGGGATTCAAGGTTCAACTTCGATGCCTTCGACGTGGGTGGCGTGGGTGGCGGCGGCCCGCCGCCACTTTCCGCGGGTGGCGTTGGCATAGCCTGGATCCCCGCGGCTTTAACCCTCAACCGGAACCATGCAGCAGCGGCCCAGGAATCATCTCACGCCAAGACGGACCAAGGCCATCCAAGGGGGATGAAGATCGACTGGTTGAAACTCACCGAACGGTGGGGTCCGATGATTGAATCCCAATCCGCTCCCATGTCCGCTTGGCCGGCCTTGGTCCCCCTTGGCGTGGGGAATTCCCGTTTTCCGAACGAATCGTTCCCGCTCGGTCGAGAGGGACCGAAGTCATGCGAACTTTGCCCGGGTCGCGGCGGTGGCGGCGGCCCTGCCGCCATTCCCCACGGTTTCCGCCGCATGGATCCGGCTCGGGATCATCCCGCGGCGCGGGGAACGGCGAGGCGCGCGCGGAGGGTTTCGGGCGTGACCTCGCCTTCCCAGCGCGCGATCACGACCGTCGCGACGGCGTTGCCGACGAGGTTCACCAACGCGCGGCATTCGCTCATGAAACGGTCGATGCCGACCAGCAGCGCGATGCTTTCCACGGGAATGCCGGGAACCACGTTCAACGTGGCCGCGAGCACGACGAATCCCGAGCCCGTGACGCCGCTCGCGCCCTTTGAACTCAGCATCGCCACGCCGAGCAACGCGAGTTGTGCCTTGAGGTCCAGGGGCGTGTCGGTCGCCTGCGCGAGGAACACCGCGGCCATCGTCAGGTAGATGTTGGTGCCGTCGAGATTGAAGCTATAGCCGGTGGGCACGACGAGCCCGACGGTCCGTCGCGGGCAGCCGATCGCCTCGAGTTTGCGCAGGAGCCCGGGCAACGCGGTCTCGCTCGAACTGGTTCCAAGGACCAGCAGCAGTTCCTCGCGCAGGTACGCCAACAGGCGCGGCAGCGAGAATCCGGCGAACGACGCGATGGAGCCGAGCACGACGACGACGAAGATCGCCGCCGTGCCGTAGAAGCACGCCATCAGTTTCACGAGATGGCCGAGCGATGCGAATCCCTGGGTGCCGACCGTGAATCCCATCGCGCCGAACGCGCCCAGCGGGGCGACGCGGACGACGAGCCCCATGACGGCGAAGAAAAACCGCGACAGCGACTCGACGCCGCGGAGCAGGGACGCGCCGCCCTCGCCCATGGCGTTCAACGCGCAGGCCGTCAGCACGGCCAGGAAGAGGACCTGCAGGATCTCGCCCTTCACGAACGCTTCCAGGAACGTCGTGGGGACGATGTTGAGCGCGAAGTCGACCGTGTTCAGCGCGTGCGATTGCACCGCGTAGGTTTTGGTGGCGGCGACGGCCTTGGCGTCGAGCGACGCGGGGTTCGCATGGAATCCGTCGCCCGGACGGAATTGGTTCACCACGAGGAGCCCGATCGCGAGCGCGAGCGTGGACACGACTTCGAAGTAGACGAGCGTCTTGATCCCGACGCGGCCCAACCGCCGGAGATCGCCGGCCGACGCGATGCCGTGGACCACCGTGCAGAACACGATCGGCGCGACGACGAGTTTGACGAGGCGGATGAAGATGTCGGCCAGCGGCTTGAGGGAAGCGCCGGTGGCCGGGAAGAAATGCCCGACCCCGATGCCGACCGCGACGGCGACGAGGACCTGCACATAGAGCATGCGGTACCACGGCGTTCGCGGGGTCGGGGATTGCACCGCGATGGAATCGCATTCCCAAGCGGGTCGGTGGAAGTGCAATCCGCGTGCGCCGCTTGGCGCCCCACGTCCCGTGGGCGGTATCCGCGGAGGCGGCCCCGCGGCGAGACGCGTGCGCTACGACTTGCTCTTGTACGTGTCGATGATCCGCCGGTCGTCGTCGCCGCTGTCGCGGACGAGTTCGAGGAAGCCGGGGAGGTCGATGCGCCTGCCGCGGAGAAATTGGCGGTCGCCGCCGCAGCCGTACATCAGGTCCGCGGGCATCTCGCCGCGCAGTTTGAGCCGGGCCTTCTCGATCATTCGCGGCAGCCACGCGATGCCGTCCACCTGCGCCGATTTCGCCGGCAGATCGGACATCGAGGCGGTTTTGCCGGCGTGCTTGCCGTGTTCCACATCGAGGAAGTACGCGCGGCGAATCGCGGTACAACGCAGGATCGTCGGGTAGTCGGGCTCGCCGTACTGGAGGGCGTCGTCCACGAAGTCGAAGAGTTCCTGCGCACTGCAACCGATCGTCGAGAGGAAGGCGGCCTCGTCCGGCCCGAACATCGAGCGCGGGGAGCGCCGGCCCGATGTCCATGCCGCTACGCCGTGGTCATGGACCTCGCGGAAACGCTTTTCCCAATGGATGTCGTGCATCGGCGCCAGACTATGCCCGATGCGTCCCGCGGGCAAACGGCCGCTTACGGTCGCGAACCGGGAATTTTTTCACGCCAAGTGGGACCAAGAAACAGCCAAGGAGGAAGAGACTCGTATCCAAATCGAAGAAGACCGACGGATGCGCTTTCAACGGCTCGTGGGATTCCATGGGCGAATCCCGCTCCCTCCAGGGCGCATCCTGACACTGCCCCCGATCGCCACGGAAGGGGCCGATGAATTATTTACAGGAGGTAACAGAGTAAACGGAGGCATGCACTTCGCGCCCTTCGCGGCTTCGCGTGAGTCATTCTCGGGCCGTGAGACAAAGGCCTTCCGCGACGTGCCTCCGCGCGAAAGCGAAAGAGCCGGGTGGCGCCCCCGTTCCGGCAAGCGAGCCCAAACCTCTGTTTCCTCCGTTACCTCCTGTAAAATGTTTTGAGTTCCTCTGGCTGAACCGGGGCAGTGTACGCCTTGGCTGTTTCTTGGTCCCCCTTGGCGTGAAATAATCTGAGTTCCGGACGAGTCGTTCCGATGCCAGTGCGGATCGCCGTCGATCACGCCTTGATGAAGATCCGGCGGCGATGCATCCACCACAGCACGGTCCACGCGAACGCCGCGAACAACGCGTGCTGGAACACCGGGAACCACGCGGTTCCCAACGGCTCCTTCAACCCGCCCACCCACGCGGAACTCAGGCTGCGGAACCATCCGCCGAACGAGTTCCCGAGGATGTACGCGGCCAGCGAATTGGTGCCGACGACCACGAGCGGAAACGTCCAGCGCCGCGCGCCGGCCACGTCGACCATGCCATAGAACGCCGCGAGGATGAGCGTCGTCCAACCGCCGGCGAAAACCGTGAAGCTCGGCGTCCAGATCCGTTTCACCAACGGGAACCAAATCGAAAGGACCCAGCCGGCCGCGAGGCCCGCGAGTCCGGCGATCGCCAACGTGGCGCACGCGCGACGGCGCGCGGCGCGAAGGGCGTCGTCGCCGTTCGCCGCGGCGGATTCCGCGCGTCGCGCGACCTCGCCGGCCATCGCGCCCAGCAGGATGGTGATGCCCGACGGGATCGAATTCAGACCGACGTAGAATCCGGAGTAATGGCGCCCGAGCATCCATTGGTCGAACGCGCTTCCCATGTTCTCGTTGCCCATCGCCCACGGTCCGCCCGGGCCGTTCCATGGGTTGAACGTCCACGCGAGTTGGTAGCCGACGAGCACCACCGCCGCCACCGCGCCTTGGACGACCAACGGCCTGCCGACGAGAAAGAAGGTGAACACGTAGCCCGGCGCGATCTGTTGCAGCACGCGGATGAACCCGATCTGGATCTTTTCAGCGCCGAAGTGGTCGAGCAGGACGCCGATCAGCACGAGGTTGAACGCGCGGAACAAAACGTGTCCGAGCCGGCGCGACCATGAGTCCCCAAGTTCCGCGCGGCGGGCCAACGCGAACGGCATCGACGCGCCGACCATGAACATGAACGACGGCTGGATCAGGTCCCAGTACACGCAGCCTGCCCACTCCACGTGCTCGTTCTGGAGGAACAGCCAGTTCCACGTCGGGTCCCCTTTCAGCGAATGGAAAATCCCGCCGCACAGCAGCGTGAACATGATCAAGCCTCGATAGGCATCGAGCGATGCCAGGCGCGGCGACGTCGGCGGAGTAGGCGCGGTCGGCGAGGTTGAGGTCATGCGGGCTTGGGGAATGGGTACGCGGAATTCACGGGCGCTTTGCTCCGAGGTATCAATCGTTCCAAACCAGTCGCGAGGCTCCCTTTCGCAAGGGAAGACACGCGACGCGCGAGACGCCGTCGCGGCACCAGGTTCCGTCCACGAGCTTTGCCGTCGAGTCCACGCGGTCGAGGACCAGCGCCGGCGCGCCCGCGGGCGTGTAGGTGGGCTTCCCCGCGGGACCGTCGCCGCACCGCACCGTGAAGGACGGGCACGGGAACGGCGCGTGGAAGTCGGCGCCGGCATCCGTCGCTGCGATCGCGGTGAGTTCGCGCGCGGCCCAGTAGCGCGAGAGTTCGCTCGGGCGCATCCACAGGAGCCGGTCGAAGCGCGTCTGGAGTCGTCGCACCACTTCCTTGAAAATCGTGAACCCGCGTTCCTGCCCGAGCCACCAGATCCCCGTCCAATGCGCGAGCATCATCGCGGGCTCGCCGCGCCCGATGACTTCCACCATGCGCCCACCCTTGCCGTCCTCCGTGATGAAGGCGTCCGCCCCCTTCGGTTCCGTATTGTCCCAGCCGCCCGTCCAGTCGCCGGTGCACGCGACGATGCTGACGACGCATCGCGGATCGGGCCCGTCGAGTCCGGACGCGTACTCGACGCGCGGTGCGACGCTCTCGGGGCCCTTGTCGAAGGCGTGCCGGAAATAGTGCGGGATCTCGGCGTGGAACACGCCGCGCACGGACTCCAGCGTGGCCTGCGCGAGTTGCGGGAGCGCGCGGTTGCCGAAGCCACCGGGCGTCGTGATGCCCTCGCACGGAAGCCCGACGTCGCGGAGGATCGACAGCGCGAGCGTCAGGTACGCCCCGATTTCGTCCGCGCTGCGGCCCGTGGTCCATTCCCAGTTCTCCATGAACTTCGCGGAAATTTCCGGGAAGGGTTGGCCGGTCGCGAGGTCAATGACCCGCGTGTGCGTGATCATCTCGGGATGGATGTCCCAGTTCGGCATGATCGTCGTGCGCACGACCTCGAGCGACGCGCGGAGATCGGCCTGCGACCAACCCGGCAGCCCGCGGTCGAGTCGTCCGACGCACGCCGGGTAGGGGACGATGCTGTATTTGCCCTTGATGCCATTGGCCGCGGCCCACTCGCCGAACTTGCGGACGAAGGCGTCGGGAATCTCGTTGGGCCACTCGCGCCAATTGCGGCGATAGACGGGATTGGAGGAGCCGAACGCCTCGTCGAACTGGGGCATCGCGAACTTGTTGAGGTTCACGAGGCACGTGGAGTCGTCGATGATGAGGCCCACCGGAGTGCGGAGCCGGGGCAACTCCACGGTGATCGTGGCGGCGTGCGCCGGGCGATCGCCGGGAGATTGGGCGAGGGAGGGAAATGCCGCTGCCGAAGCGGCAATACCGGCGAGAAAGGCGCGGCGATCGATCGGATGCACGGTGGACACGGGGTTCGGCGCGAGCCTTCGTCCGCAGGCCGCGAATGGCAAGCGCCGCGGGTGAATTGGACACCGTGGTACCGGTGTGGCGGCTCAGGAATATTTTTTACAGGAGCAAAGGGAGGGAAGGGAGGATGCGAGGAAGGTTTTACAGAAGGGAACGAAGGCAACGAAGAAGGAGAGACTGATTGCGCGGCCGCGGTCCCTCGCCTTCGTTTCCTTCTGTCAAAAGTTTCCTTGGAAGGCGTGACATCCCGACGCTCGCACGCACTTGTACCGTTCCCGTCGCCTTCGAGTGCGCCCCCTCAGCCGGGAAGCATGCAGTGGCGGTGAAGGAATTATCTCACGCCAAGCCAGACCAAGGCCCACCAATGGGGGCAAAGTACACCGGATGTCATTTCACCGAATGCGGGATCGATTTCGGCGCTTTCATGGCGACTTCGCCGGCCTTGGTCCCCCTTGGCGTGAGAAATCCCATTTTCCGAACGAATCCCGGCTCAGGTCCGCCACAGTGCCTGCCTCCCTTCCCTCCGTTTCCTCCTGTAAAAAAATTCCTCAACCACCCCTGTTGGCGGCGGTTCGCCCGGCATTCGGATGGAGAGAAAAGCACGCGGGACGTGAATTCCGCCTTGCGCCCGGCGGTGGTTCGACTAATCACATCGCCCTCAGTGCGAGATTAGCTCAGTGGTAGAGCACTTGCTTCACACGCAAGGGGTCGCAGGTTCGAAACCTGCATCTCGCACCATTCTTCCTTTTTCCCTTCCCCGTTTCCTCGGCCGCAACCCCGCGTCGCAAGAAATATCCCTCTCGGCCCGGTGCCCTTGATTCCGGATCGGGATGTGGGACTGTCCCACGCATGCCACCCATCCACGGCACCACGGTTACCCTCGACGAGAAGAAGCGGGTCATGTTGCCAAGCCGCCTTGGATATCGGAAGGGGCAGGTATTCGCCGTCGAGGTTCGGGCCGATGGCGTCCTCTTGGTGCCGCTGAAGCCGGAGCGCTTCGATGGCAAGGGCCGGATCCGTCGGCGAGCGAATGGAGTGCCGTATTGGGACGGAGCGGTGCCCGATATATCGGCAGTCGTCGCCATCGAGCAAATGAGGAACGAGCGCATTAATGAAGCCATTCGTTGACTCCAACGTCATCGTCCACGCCATGGTCGGTGGCGATCTCGGCGAGATTGCTGGACTCTGGTTGCCGGGCTGTCGTGCCACCCTGCACTCGAAGGCCGAGGCGTTCTCCGTTCTGACCGGTGCCTACAAGGTGCCAGCGCCCGTGGTCGTCAAGATGCTTGAGGCGCTGGCCCACGATCCGGACATGGTGGAATTCGTCCCGCAGACCGACGACGACTACCAAGCGGCTCTGGATCGGGCAGGATCTTCCGGTGGGATCAAGGGCGGTCGCATTTACGACGCCCTGCACGTCTGCACGGCCGAGAGGTTGAAAGCCACGGCCTTCGTCACGTTCAACGCGAAGCATTTTTCGGAAATCACGGATCTCCGCATCTTGGATCCTGCCAAAGACAAAGCGCCCGGAAAATGATCCAAAGGGGTAGAGACGTCCTCGAACGGCCTCGGTCCGTCCAGGGCCCGTTTTTGTTGGTGGCTGGCGAATGGAAGGTCCCGGGGTTTCCAATCCCCATGGCTCGCGCTCGTCTTCCAATGCCGGAATTCGAGGGTCCGCATCGATAGGCTCTGGGGATGCAAGCATCGGTCTGCGTCGGTAGCGTTCGGACGGTCGCCATGCCAAATCTAACCACCCGGATGGGACGGGACGAAAACAGCCCGGCGCGCTGGGTTGCCCGGTCGTGTCCGGTGTGCGGCAGCAAGGAGTCGGCAAAGTTGTTCCGCAAACAGACGCTGGGGATCGTGAGATGCGGGAAGTGTTCGATGGTTTTTGCCGATCCCATCGAGACGGGATGGGCCGATGGTACCTATTACGACCAGTTGTCGGGACCCTTCTATCTCTCGCAGGCCAAACTCGAGGGCGACTACGCGAAGCCGCGCTTCGCGCGCGAGTTGAAGCTGTTTCGTCGATTCTGCACCCGGGGTACGGTGCTCGACGTCGGGTGTTCGACCGGGGGTTTCCTATACCAATTGAGGACACGGTTTCCGAATGAGTATCCAACCGTCGGCATCGATGTCGCCGGGCCCGCGCTCGACCACGCGGCGAGCAAGGGAACCCGTGTTGTGAGGGAGTCGTATCCGGAGTGCCGCCTTCCCGATGCCAGTATTTCGGCGATCACGTTTTGGGCGGTGATGGAACATCTGGAGAATCCAAGGCTGTTTCTGGCGAAGACCGCCCGTCTGCTGGAGCCCGGCGGCGTGTGCTTCATCCTGGTCCCGAACTACGAGTCGCTGGCCGTCCGGGTGCTTGGTTTCAAGTACCGCTATATTTTCCCCCAGCACGTGAATTATTTCCGGCGTGCCACCCTGCGCCGACTCGTGGCCGCCGAGCCCAGCCTCGGGGTGGTCCACGAAACCTCCATGCATTTCAATCCGCTGGTCATCGCGCAGGACTGGCGGGGCCGGGGCGAGTTTGTTCCCGACCAACAGCGGGCCGATCTGCTCAAACGCACGACGGCCTATAAGCAGAGTCGCGCGATGGCCCCGCTCAAGGTGCTGCTCGGCGGCATGGAATCGATCTTGGGTTCGCTAAACCTTGCCGACAACAGCGTCATGGTTCTGAGGAAAACCGCGGGCTAACGAGACGACTTTACTGGATACTCGTCGCCGGGATGCCTTTCGATCGTCTTGAGGAACGCCTTGGTACGGGAAAGTGATTCGCGGAGACGGTACCAAAGATACCAGCCGTCGAATGGTTCATTGCCG
>JANYDN010000221.1 GCA_025363585.1 Verrucomicrobiota bacterium
GGAAAACTCAAGGTCGGCGAGTTCACCGAGAACGGCTACTTGCTCGGCATCTACCAGATGGACGGAGAACGCCTCGAGACTCCCGGACTCTGAGCTTCCGAAGGCTGCCGGGGCCCGGGAATTGTTCGGGACCGGACCGGACTGGTTTCGAGGCCGATCTTCGCCGAACCCCACGTGTTGTTTCGAGGAAAGCTGCTGTTGGGGTGGGTGCTGATGCTCGCGGTCATCGCGGTCGGTTGGTTCGCTTGGAATCGGTTTTCCAGGGAACGCCGTTACGACGGTTTGATCCGGTCGGCAGCGCGGCAAAACGGATTGCCGCCCGACCTCGTGAAGGCAGTGGTTTGGCGCGAGTCACGATTCGATGCGGCGGCGCGCGGGAGCCACGGCGAGTTCGGTTTGATGCAGGTGACGGAGACGGCGGCGCAGGAGTGGGCGGACTCGCGTCGGGACCGCGCGTTCCGGCACGAGCACACGCTGAACGCTGCGACCAACCTTCACGCCGGCTGTTTCTACCTCGCGCGCATCTGCCGTCGCTACCGGTCGACCGATCGCCCGCTCGCCTTCGCCTTGGCCGACTACAACGCCGGCCGCGGTAACGTGCTGCGATGGGCGAAGGGAGCGGCGGCCACGAATTCGGCGGCATTCCTCGAGGCAATGACGTATCCGAGGACCCGCGAATACGTGGAGGAGATCCTGGCCCGACAACCGGGTTACGCGGGCGACTTCCGGTAGAACGACGGGAAACACGGCCAATGGAAAACCTGCTGCAACCGTTGGGACTGATATGGCTGGCGATGCTTGCGTTCACGTTGCGGGCGGTGGTCCAACGCCGCTGGAGCAACGCGGTGGGTTCGGCGGCGCTGGCGTTCTTCATGTGGATCGTCGGTGCCTCCCCCCTGGGGGCGTGGCTATTGGCGGGACTCGAGCGGCCCTATGTGGCCGCGACCCGGTCGGTGGAGCGCGCGGACGCGGTGGTGATGTTGGGAGGAACACACTGCGCGAGCGCGCAGGGATGGCTTCCGTTCGACCTCGGGGATTCGGGTGACCGCGTGTTGGTGGCGCTGGAATTGATCCGTCTGGGGAAAGCGACCAATCTGGTTTTCGGCGGTTCGTTCTACGAGTCGGGGAAGACGCGTCGGCCGGACTCCGAGCTTTTGGTACCCTGGATCCAGGCGTGGCGATTGCCCACGGGCCGTATGCACCTGTTGGGAATCTGCGCCAACACGCGCGACGAGGCGTCGCGGACGGCCGGCTTGGCGCGCCAATACGGATGGAGGAAGGTCCTCGTGGTCAGTTCGGCGGCGCACCTGCGAAGGGCGGAGGCGACGTTCCGCAAGGCGGGCGTGGAGATCGAGCCGGTAGGCTGCGATTTCGGCGGCGTCAACCGCATGGCGGCCGGGGGACAGTGGCACTGGGTTCCACGAATGGACGGGTTCCAGTGCTGCAATGCGTGGCTCCACGAGGAGCTCGGGTGGTGGTATTACCGGCTCAAGGGTTGGGCATAGAATCGTTTTCCCATCGTGGGCCGCGCGAGGGCACTCCGCGTTTGACACCGGGCCGCGGCCTTCCGCCTACTCCGGGCGATGAGCATGTTGGCAAACCAAGTGGCCGTGGTCACCGGCGCGGGCCGTGGCATCGGAAAGGCAATCGCCCTGCGTCTCGCCGCGGAAGGCGCGGATGTCGCGTGCGTGTCGCGCACCGTCGAAAATTCCGAGGCGGTGGCGGCGGAAGTCCGCGCGTTGGGACGCCGGGCGTGGGCGCTCGCGGTCGATGTGTCG
Source organism: Verrucomicrobiota bacterium (assembly GCA_025363585.1). Lineage (GTDB taxonomy): Bacteria > Verrucomicrobiota > Verrucomicrobiia > Limisphaerales > UBA9464 > UBA6176. The sequence goes on from JANYDN010000221.1 coordinate 1,779, forward strand.
GAGCCCGCGCAGGTCTCGGCCGCCGCGGAAAACATCCTGAAAGAAGCCGGCCGCGTGGACATCCTCGTGAACAACGCCGGCGTGACGAGGGACGGCCTGTTGATGCGGATGCCGGACGCGGATTGGGACGCCGTATTGAACACCAACCTTCGCGGCGCGTTTCTCTTCACCAAGGGGTTCTCCCGTTCGTTCCTCAAGCAGCGATCGGGACGGATCGTCAACATCGCGTCGGTGATCGGATTGATCGGCAACGCCGGGCAGACGAACTACGCGGCGAGCAAGGCGGGCCTGATCGGGTTCACGAAATCGGTGGCGAAGGAATTCGGTTCGCGCGGCGTGACTTGCAACGCGATCGCGCCCGGATTCATCGAGACGGACATGACGGCCGGGCTGGATGCGAAACTGAGGGACGGGTTGCTCGCGCAGATTCCGCTGGGCGGATTCGGCCGGGCGACGGACATTGCGGAGGCGGCTTTGTATCTTGCGGGGCCCGGCGGACGGTATGTGACGGGCCAAGTGCTGACGGTGGACGGCGGCATGGTCATGTGACCCGCGACAAAAGACGTGGAACAGGGCTTGACGGTGGGAATACCCCCGCCTAGACAGGCCGCGGAAATAACAACTGGAGTCACATGGCTGAAAAAACCATCGAGCAACGGATCAAGGATATCATCGTCGAGCAGCTCGGCGTGAACGCGGACCAGGTCACCCCCGAGGCAAAGTTCATCGAGGATCTGGGTGCAGATTCGCTGGACACGGTGGAACTGGTGATGGCCCTCGAGGAAGAGTTCGGGAACGAGATCCCGGACGAGGAAGCCGAGAAGTTGGCGAGTGTCGGGGACGTCATCCGGTACATCGAGGAGAGCCAGAGCAAGTAGCATCACCCGACGACAAAAGGGCAGTCCCGCCACGCGGGACTGCCCTTTTGCATTCTTGCCCCATCCGGACCATTCCCCGAGAATCGACCCGTCTATGGGTAGCAATTGGTCCGACCGTCGCGTCGTCGTCACGGGTTTGGGTTGTGTCTCCTCGTTGGGGCACGATCCGGAATCCGTCTGGAAAAACATCCTCGCCGGCCAGTGCGGCATCGCCCGTGTCGCCAACTTCGACATCACGGGCTACGACTGCCAGATCGCGGCGGAAGTCCGTGATTTCGATCCCGTGGCCGCGTTCCCGTCGGCAAAAGAAGTTCGGCGAACCGACCGGTTCACCCATTTCGGCGTCTATGCCGGATGGGGGGCGCTGAAGGATTCGGGCCTCGATCTCGCGGCGACCGACCTCGACAACGTCGGCGTGTTCATCGGTTCGGGGATCGGCGGACTGCAGACAACGGAGGAACAGCACAAGATATTGCTGTCGAAAGGTCCCGGCCGCGTCTCCCCGTTCATGATCCCGATGCTGATCCTGAACATGGCGTCGGGATTGTTCGCCCTCTACCACCGGCTGCGCGGACCCAACCTCGCGACGTGTTCGGCCTGCGCGACCAGCAACCACGCGATCGGCGAGGCGTGGGCGACGATCAAGCGCGGCGATGCCTCGGTGATGTTCGCGGGCGGGACCGAGGCGACGATCGTCCCGCTCGGCATGAGCGGGTTCGCGGCGATGCGCGCGATGAGCACGCGGAACGACGACCCGAAACATTCGAGCCGCCCGTTCGACCGCGACCGGGATGGTTTCGTCATGGGCGAGGGGGGCGCGGTGTTGGTGCTGGAGGAACTCGGGCACGCGCTGAAGCGCGGCGCGCGGATCTATTGCGAGATCGTCGGATACGGCAACACGTGCGATGCGAACCACATGACGGCGCCGGATCCGGAAGGTTCCGGGGCGGCCCGCGCGATCCACATGGGATTGCGCCACGCGGGCATGCGTCCCGAGCAGATCGACTACGTGAACGCGCACGCCACGAGCACGCCGGTGGGCGACGTGTGCGAGACTAACGCGATCAAGCGCGTGTTCGGGGACCACGCGCGCGCGTTGGCGGTCAGTTCCACCAAGGGTGCGACCGGCCACATGCTGGGAGCGGCGGGCGGCATCGAGAGCGTGATTTGCTGCAAGGCCATGCAGGCGCAGGTCGTGCCCCCGACGATCAATCTCGAGAACCCCGACCCGGCGTGCGACCTCGATCTGGTCCCGCACGTGCCGCGCGAGCGCCGCATCGACGCGTTCCTGAACAATTCGTTCGGGTTCGGCGGGCACAACTCGATCATCATCGGCCGGCGGTTCGTGGGCTAAGAGCCCGTCTGAAAAGTAGGAAGGGGTCCTGCGGCGAGGGATTTTTCGCGGAGGCGAGGCGGCGAGGGCCGGGCGGACCCTCGGTGGTCCGTGATGCCCGAGCCAATCCCGCGGCCGCGGGACCGCCCGGAAGGTTTTCGCGGAAACGGCCCGCTGGCTTCGTTGCTCGTCGGTCATCCCGCATTCGCGGGACCTCCTCTGCGTTGATTCCTCGCCATCGAACCCTTTCCCCGAAAACAGGACCCCTCCCTACTTTTCAGACGGGCTCTAATCCGTATCCATGCAGTAGCGGCCGAGGAATTATCTCACGCCAAGCCGGGCCAAGGCCATCCAAGGGGGCAAAGACCGCCGGCCTGTCATTTCACCGAACGGTGGGATCCAATCTCTGGCTCCCGATACACGTTCCCGCCTTCTTGGCCGGCCTTGGTCCCCCTTGGCGTGAGAGAATTCCCATGCCGCGACCGCAGGGTTCCCTCCCGGCTCGGTCGGGAATGCTTGGATTCTTGGCGCCTTGGCGCCTTGGCGTGATACCCAATCGAGTTCTTACTGCATGGATACGGCTAAGGGCCGGCAGGGGAGATTGAAGGGCCGCGGATTCGGGGCTGCGGATCCGCGATCCTACGATCACTGCCACGTTGCGTTTGCAAGCATGCCCCTTTCGGGGGCTCGCCACGGTCCGCCCGGCCGATAGGGTTTGCGAATGGCGGACATGAACCCGATTCCCGCGGCGACGCGTCGCGCTTCCGCGTTCACACTGATCGAGTTGCTGGTGGTGATCGCGATCATCGCGATCCTGGCCGGCATGCTGTTGCCGGCGTTGGCGAAGGCGAAATCCAAGGCTTACCAGGCCCGCTGCACGTCGAATCTCCGGCAGATCGGGCTGACGTACGGGATGTACATGGGCGACTTCGCCGACGTGTTCCCGTATTCGGGCCGCGATTGGCCGCAGATGGGATTCGTGGACGTGTTGAAGCTGATGAACCCTTACATCAGCACCAACGCGCGTGCGTTCTACCTTTGTCCGGCGGAACGCGGGCGTGGGTTCAACATCGAGTGGGCGATCGCGAACAATTACCCGATCAAGACCAACGAGCTGCTATTTCCGTGTTCGTATTACTACTACAACCAGTTTTACCACACCGACGACAACGCCCAGCTCCGTGTCCGGAAGATGACGGACGTGAAGTCGCCGACGAAGAAGGCCATCGCGCCGTGTTTTGCCAGCGCGAAGGGCAAGTGGAACGACATCTACAAGGGAACCACGAGTTCGGGACATGGACCGAAGGGGATGTCGCTGTTGTTCGTCGATGGTCACTCGGAATTCGCGTTGTACGACCGGCTCAACCCGCCGTTCAAGGACGGCACGAAGCTGATCTACAACCTCGATTGGACGGTGGGCGGTTTGGGCGGCGAGGATCTCAAGTAGCCTCGGACGACCGCGCGGTGACCGGAGAACGGCAATAAAAAGGCCGTCCCGGAGACCGGGACGGCCGATTTCGACCAAGTACAGCGCGACTTAG
>JANYDN010000240.1 GCA_025363585.1 Verrucomicrobiota bacterium
CGCGTTGGCGGCGGCCCCGAGGCTTCCGGAATTGACATTGATCGTGCCGGGCGTGGTCGCGCCGTCGAAGCGGTAGTAGGCCAGCGGGCCGTCGGCGGAGACCGCGTTCGCATAGTCAGCCGCGCAGGCCGATGGACCGGCGGCGAGGGCAATGGCCGCGAGCAGGACGCCGCGCGGCACTCGCCGGTTCGATGGGATGTTTTTCATTTCGATATGTTTTCGGACGTTTCGGCCCGCCCCCTCGACGCCGACACCTCGACCTCGCCGGGGGAAGGACCGTTTGAACCCGTGCACCCTGCCCGGAAGCCCGCGTCGATTCAACGTCGTTGCCGTGGCATTTGGGTGAAACGGCCGTGCGCGCGGCGTTTGCTCCCCGCATTCGGGTATCCCCACGCGGGGCTATTTGCGGATTTCCAAACGGAGGCACGCCGCCTCGGTGTCGTTCCGCAGATACAAGCGGTCGCCCGCCATCGCGACCGGGTTCCACGTCTTTCCCGCGAACACCTTGGTCCGCGCCAACTCGTGCGCACCCGTCGCGTCGGGACGCATCGCCACCAACTCGCCAGACTCCGACATCATCAGCAGGATCCCGCCGCGCAACACGCCCTGCCCGTGCCCGAGGCGTCCCTCTTTCCAAAGCTGCTTGCCGTCGGCGAGGTCGATGGCCGCGAGGATGCCGTCGTCCAATCCCACCGCCATGCCGCCGATCCGCACCGGGTTCGCGAACTTCGCCTTCAGCTTCTTCGACACCCACTCGCTGCGGATCGTCCACGCGCCGTCCGCGCCGTGTTTTGCCGAGAACAACTCGGCCCCGACGCCATAGCCCGCGCTCACCATCACCCGGTCGGGACCCGCCAACACCGGCACCGCGATCAACGGCTGGCCGGAACCCCACGGTTGCTTCCACAGGAGTTTGCCGCTCGCGGCATCGTGCGACGCCAGACTGCGCCCCCCATAGACGAGGATCTGTTTCACGCCGTCCAACACGGCCGGAAACGGCGATCCATAACTCGCGCCCTCGTCGCCCGCCGCCCAGAGCAACGCGCCGGTCGCGGCGTCGAAGGCCGCGACGGATCGTCCCTCCGATCCACCGACCGAAACGATCACCCTCCCGCCATCCACCAAGGGCGACGCGCTGAATCCCCATGCGGGAACGCCCGCGCCCAACTCGTCCTTCAGCAAATGGCGCCACACGGGCTTTCCGGTCGCGAGCTCGACGCAGGCCAGGGTTCCCACCGATCCCAACGCATAGACGCGACCGCCCGAGATCGTGGGGGTCGCGCGCGGACCCTCGCCCGCGATCGTCGTGGCGTAGTGCGCCGGTTCCCCGTGCGACCAAAGCAGTTTTCCGCTCAACGCGTCGCGGCACGTCAGCGCCTCTTCCTCGCCCTGTTGTTCGTGCGTCACCGCGCGGCCGCCCGACACGGCGAAACCCGACCAGCCCAATCCCACCGGCACACGCCACAACTCGCGCGGAGGATGCGCCGTCCAGTCAGTCTCCGGCTCGGGACCGGGCACGACGCCCGTGTGCTCGGGTCCCAGAAATTGCGCGTACTCGCCGTCCGCCGCGGGACCGACCGTCGCTTCGCCGCCGATCACGACGCGCGGACCTTCGATCCGATGCCAACGCGGCTCGAAAACCGGAAGCAAATCGCCGCTGACGCCACGGATCCGGAACATCCCGAAAGGCAGCGCGATCACGGCCGCCGCCGCCAGGGTGCCCAAGGCCCGCGCGCGCACCGTGGCGCCCGACGCGCCGATCCACCAGGCGAGCAGTGCCATCGCGTGGCCGACGACGACGCCGATCGCCGAGAGGTTCTTCTGCTGGAACGGGACGTCCTGCGATCGTTCCCATGCGATGGCGACCGTGGCGGTGGCGACAATGACTGCGACCGGCCACCAATGTATGCGCCGTGGTGCCGCGGGCGGGCCGCTTGATTCCATCCCCAAGCGTCCCCCGCGCGACCGGCCGGATGCAAGGCCGACGGCGTCGCTCCGCCGTGGGTGGCACCGGCCCTGGTGCCACTTCCACGCGATTGGGAAGGCTTCGCCCGTCGACAGCCCGCCACCCCGGGTTCATTATTGGCGCGTGCGTCCCCCATGTTCCCTGCTCCGCATCGCCACGCTCGTCGTCGCTGCCCTGCCCGCGTTCGCGGCCGACCACGCGCAGTTCGGCGAGGCATGGACACGCAACATGGTCTCCGGCGAGACTAACCTTCCCTCGGTGTTCGTCCCGTCCACCGGCGAGAACGTCCGTTGGACCTTCCGGCTCGGCACCGAATCCTACTCCACGCCCGTCGTCGCCAAGGGCGCGGTCCTGATCGGAGGCAACAACAACGAACCCCATGACCCGCGCCACGTGGGCGATCGCGGCGTCCTCTATTGCATCGACGAAAAAACCGGGCGCCTCCGATGGCAACTCGTCGTTCCCAAACGCGTCGAGGATCCCTATCAGGATTGGCCGAACACCGGGCTCTCGTCCCCGGCGACCGTCGAGGACAACCGCGTCTACGTGGTCAGCAACCGCGGCGAGGTGATGTGCCTCGATCTCGCCGGACTCGCCGACGGCAACGACGGGCCATTCGTCGACGAGGCCCGCCACCAGTCCCCCGCCGGCCAACCGCCGATCGAGACCGGCCCGCTGGATGCCGACATTGTTTGGACCACCGATCTGGTCAAGGAGACGGGCATCTGGCCGCACGACGCCGCCCACACCTCGATCCTGGTCCACGGCGAGCATCTCTACGTCAATTCCGGCACCGGCGTGGACAACACGCACAAAAAGATCCGCACGCCCGACGCCCCGAGCCTCGTCGTCCTCGACAAGAAAACCGGCCACGTCCTGGCGCGGGATTACGAGCGCATCGCGCCCGACATCTTCCACTGCACGTGGTCGTCCCCGTCGCTGGCGCGCGTCGCGGGCCGCGAGCAAATCCTTTTCGCGGGCGGGAACGGGATCCTCTACGGATTCGAGCCGCTTGCGTCCGACGCGCGGCGCGCCCCCGAGGGACAGCCGTTCGCGTCGCTTCGCAAACTCTGGCAATTCGATTTCGATCCCGACGCGCCGAAGGGCGAGGTCCATCGCTTCAACGGCAACCGGGCCACCAGTCCCAGCAACATCTACGGAATGCCGGTCGTCGTCGGCGACCGCGTGTTCCTTGCCGGAGGCGGCGATTGGTTCTGGGGAAAGAACGAGGCGTGGGT
>JANYDN010000277.1 GCA_025363585.1 Verrucomicrobiota bacterium
TTTGCAGGCTGGCGGCGTGGCCCGGTTCCTCGTCGCACTCATCGGCTCCTTCGCGCTGGTGATCGGCATTGCCGTCCTCTTCGTCCTGCTGCAGCGCCGGCAAGTCCGCCGGCTCCGTCGCCAAAACCGGTCCATCGACCAACTCGCGCGCGTCACCTCGGCCCGTCGCCGCGTGCTGGCGTTCCCGATCCCCGCGCGCTGGATCGCGATCCGCGGTGCCAACACGGCCTTGGTCCGCGACGCCTTGGGCGAGGTTGCTTCCGCGGCCAGTTGGGCCGACGCCCTGTCGCGGTCCGGCGAGCGTTCGCTGTTCGTGTCGGGCCCGGTGGACGGCTGGACGCTGGTGATCGGCGGGCAGTTGCCGGACCCGGTGTCGGACATCGACGCGACCTACCGGTTTCTGGCGGACCTCAGCCGCGAGGTGGGCGACGTGCAGTTTTACTCGTCGGACCGCGTGTTGAATTTCCATGCATGGGCGCGTTTGCGCGACGGGCGCGTGACCCGTGGGTACGCATGGGCGGGCGACACGCTTTGGAACGAGGGACGCATGACGCTCGACGAACGGCTGCTGGGATTGCGGTCGCGGGATTATGGTTCGGACCTTCCCTTGCCGCGCTACGGCGAGACGAGTGCGGAACAGACGAACACCGAGCGCGTGCCGTTGCTGGCCCGACGCTGGGGCATCGACTTCGCGACGGCCAGCGAGGTGCTGTTGCAACAGGAGGGCATGACGCCCGACGACGACGATTTCGAGGCGTTGGGCTGAGCCGGGACCCTGCAGTCGCGGCTGCGGAATTATTTCACGCCAAGCCGGACCAAGGCCATCCAAGCGGGCAAAGACCGCCGGTGTGTCGATTCGCCGAATGGTGGGATTCGATGTCTGGGTCCCCATCCGCGTTCCCGCCTTCTTGGCCGGCCTTGGTCCCCCTTGGCGTGAGGAATTCCCGTCTTCCGAACGAATCGTTCCCGGCTGAGAGCCCGTCGCGCCGGTATTGGTCTCCGCCGCGATTCCCCGCTAGCATCGGCCGGACATGCCGGTGACCACCGCGATACCGTTGGGATACTGGGCCGCCTTCACGACCTTCGTGCTGGTGGCCCTGGCGATCGACCTCGGGTTGTTCCATCGCCACGGCCGCGAGGTGGGTTTCCGCGAGGCGATGATCTGGACCACGGTTTGGTTCGCCGCGGCGATGCTGTTCGGGAGCTGGATCGGCCCAAGTTTCGTCCAGGGTTGGGAAGGCGATGCCAGCGCGCGGTTCATGGCGGGTTACTTCGTGGAGTTGTCCCTGTCGATGGACAACGTCTTCGTCATCGCGCTGGTCTTCTCGTACTTCAAGGTGCCGCGTCCCTGGCAGCACCGGGTCCTTTTCTGGGGAATCCTCGGCGCGCTGGTGATGCGGGGCATCCTGATCTGGGCGGGCAGCGAGTTGGTCCGGCACTTCCACCAGGTCCTGTACCTGATGGGAGCCTTCCTCGTGTACACCGGCGCGAAGATGTTCTTCGCGGGGTGCGATGAATCCCAGGCGTCGTTGGAAAGACGTCCCATCGTCCGTCTCTCCCGCCGATGGTTGCGGTTCGGCGACGCCTTTGACGGCGAGCGATTCACGTCGGTCCTCGATGGCCGGCGCATTTTCACGCCGCTCTTCCTGGTATTGCTCGTCGTCGAGACCACGGACGTGCTGTTCGCGCTGGATTCGATCCCTGCGATCTTCGGCATCACCAGCCAGCCGTTCCTCGTTTTCACGTCGAACGTCTTCGCGATCCTCGGGCTGCGGTCGCTGTATTTCGTGCTGGCCAGCGCGATGGCCTACTTCCGCTACATGAAGCACGGACTCGCGCTCGTGCTCGTCCTCATCGGCGCGAAGATGCTGGCGGAACCGTGGCTGAAGGACCGTCTCGGCGACAATCTCACGCGGGTATCCCTCGTCGTCGTCGTCGGGATCATCTTCGTCTCGATGCTCGTTTCCGTCGTGACCGCGTGGATCGACCGCCGGCGCAAGGGCGGTTCCTGAGCCATTCGGCCCGACGTTTTCCATGAAGTACCGATGGAACCTTCCGACGCCGCGTCTGCTCGAGATCCGGGCGCTCCGCGAACGATTGGGCATCGGCGAATTGGCCGCGTCGTGCCTGGTCGAGCGCGGCTTTTCCGATCCGGTGGCCGCGACCGCGCACCTCGACCCGAGGCTCCGCGGCTTGTCGGATCCGTATCGTTTGCCCTCCATGCGCGCGGCGGTGGACCGACTGTGGGCCGCGCGCGTCGCCGGCGAGGAGACCGTGTTGTTCGGCGACTACGACGTCGATGGCGTGACGTCGGTCGCGATCCTCACCGAGGTGCTCGGGTCGCTCGGATGGAAGGTGGTCCAATTCCTTCCCGATCGTTTCAGCGAGGGCTACGGACTGACGCGGACGGCGGCGGGGAATTGCCGCGCGGCGAATCCCGCGGCGACGTTGTGGCTGGCGGTCGATTGCGGCACGACGGCGACGGGACCCATCGCATGGCTGCGGGAGCACGGCGTCGACACCGTGGTCCTCGACCACCACCAGCCCGATGGCGAATTGCCCGCCGCGGTGGCGTTGGTGAATCCTCAACTCGGGAACGGCGAGGGCACGGAACTGTGTTCGGCCGGCCTCGCGTTCAAGCTCGCGCACGCGGTGTTGAAACACGGGCGCGAACTCGGCGCCGACGGGTTCGACGCCTTCGATCTCCGGCCGCTTCTCGATCTCGTCGCGCTCGGGACCATCGCGGATCTCGTGCCATTGCGCGGCGAGAACCGCATCCTTGCGCGCGCGGGACTGGAGCGGCTCGGGAACACGCGTCGGCCGGGGATCGTGGCGTTGAAGGAAGTGGCCGGGGTGAACTCGCCCGTGCGGGTCGAGCAGGTGGGCTACCAACTCGGTCCGCGACTCAACGCCGCGGGACGGCTCGAGAGCGCTCGCGAGGCGTTCGACCTCGTCCTGTGCGGCGATGCCGCGAAGGCGCGTCGCCTGGCCGAGGGACTCGACGCGCGAAACCGCGAGCGACAGGCGATCGAGCGGACGATGTCGGACGACGCGATCGGCGCGGTGCGCTCGCGCTTCGATCCGGCGCGCGACTACGTGCTGGTGGAGGCGCGGTTGCAGTGGCACATCGGCGTGGTCGGCATCGTGGCGTCGCGCGTCCTCCGCGAATTCCACCGGCCCACCTTGATCATCGGCGGCGAGGGCGGGGAATGGCGCGGGTCGGGAAGGAGCATCGCGGGCTTCGACCTGGCGGCGGCGTTGCGCGCGTGCGACGACCTGCTGGTGAAACACGGTGGGCACGCGATGGCGGCGGGCGTGACGGTGTTGCCGGAACGCGTGGACGAGTTGCGCGAACGGTTGAACCAAATCGCGCGCGGGAGCCTCGCGCCGGACCAACTGGTCCCGGAACTACGGCTCGACGGGACGGTGGCGCTCGACGGTTTGGATGCGGGGACGATGGCGGAGTTGGCGCGGATGGAACCGTTCGGGCAGGGGAATCCCGCGGTGCAGGTGTGCATCGCGGGCGTGCGGCACGCGCGTCCGCCGCAGCGTCTGGGCAAGGAAGGGCGGCACTGGAAGTTCTCCGTGACGGACGGCCGCGGCACGATGGAGTGCGTGTGGTGGGGCGCGGGCGACCGCGAGGTGCCGGTGGGGGAATTCGATCTCGCGGCGGTTCCGGAGACGAGCGACTACGGCGGACGGAGCCAGATCAGGCTCAAGCTGCTCGACTGGCGGCCGAGGGCGACGGCGTGAGCGTGAGCGTGAGCGTGAGCGTGAGCGTGAGCGTGAGCGTGAGCGTGAGCGTGGCCGCCGTCGTGAGACGGTGGAGTTAGGCATGCCTCGCGCAGGCGAGACGCCCGCGACTACCGCAGGCGGGGACGCCCGCGCTACGGCTCGCTACGGCTGGCCGCTGGTCGTGGCGGCGGTGTGGCGGGACTGCGACTCCACTTGGAGCGCGAGCTTGCCAAGCAGGGCCTTGAGTTCGCGGATCTCGGCGGCCTGGTCCTCGACCTTCTGGTTGAGGCCCTGGATCGCGGCCAGCGCGATGCCGTCGGCGTCGATGGAATCGATCGTCGTCTCGCCGTGGCCGAGTCCGAACGCGGCGTGGAAATCCTGGGCCATCGGTCCGACGTGGCGGATCGAGTCGGGCTCGGTCTTGTAGCGCCACCGCGACACCGGCATCGCGGCGATCTTCGCGAGGACCTCGCGGGGTTGGATCGAGGCGAAGTTGGTCTTCGCGTTGCGGTCGGACCCTTGGCTCCACGTGGACGAGCCCGGGCCGAGGAAGACGCCGAACTGGACGTAGGTGTTGGACTGCTGGTCGTAGACGAGGCTGTCGACAAAGCGCACGCCGCCGGTGGCGCGGACGGCGAACTCGTTCGGGGCCTGGGACAGGAACGGCGGGTGGAGCTTGTTGACCGCGACGGAGTCGGACCACACGAACGCGCCGTCGTGGTTGGCGCGCGCGTTGTATCCCGCGGCGAACGCGGCCCCGCCATTCGCGACGTTGCCGACGCCGCCCGGCACCATTCCGTACGAGCCCTGCTTGTCCACGAGGTTCTGGAAGCCCGAGCCGATGAAGGCGTATTGCGCGCCGTTGACGACGTGGTTCTTGGTGCCCGCGCCAATGAAGCCGCCGTCCGATCCAACGTCGATGGTGTTGCCGAGGCCGCCCGCGATGGTGGCGGCGCTTGCGCCGACCGTGTTGCCGTTGCCGGTCGTGCCGCCGCCCAGCACCGAGCTGCCGAGGGCCGTCGCGGCGATCGCGTTATCGGGCGAACCCGCGACGATGTTCACGTTGGGGCCCGTGGCATCGGCGACGGGCGACAGGCGCAACGCGGGGGAGAAGGTGGAACCGCCGACCGCCAGGCGGAATTCGAGGGGGGTTCCCGTGTTCGCGGTCCGAATGATTCCGCTCGGGGCGAAGTTGCCGTTCCCGTCGTCGAGGTAATTGCGGTACTGGGGGTCGGCGATGAAACCGCTCGTCGTCGATCCGACGCGTCCGTCCGCCGACATGGCGAAGAACGTGCGCGACGAGTTGGCGGGGATCGCGAGGACGGGTTTCTCGGTGGGATTGTAGAGGCCGAGTTGCAGCGCGGAATAGCTGTCGCCCACGAACGCGCCCACCGCGTCGTTCCAGTTTTTCAACCGCAGCGTCGCGTCGTAGTCGTCGACCTCGAGCGCGGTGGTCGGGTTGGTGGAGTTGATGCCGACGCGGCCGAGATTGTTCCACGTGAGGATGGACTGCGGGACGTTGCCCTGGACGCCGAGGACGCCGCCCCCGGTTCCGAAGAGCACGGGACCGTTGGGCGCGAGGGTTCCGAAGGGCTTGCTGCCGCCCGCCCAGAGCAGTCCGTTGGCACGGTTCGCGCCGGCGCGTAGGAAAAGTCCCGAGTCGGAAAGATGCATGTCGCCGCCCACCGCCAGCACGCCGTCGGTGGGCGCGAGCCCGATGCCGACCCTCGACTTGAAGAGATTGTCGGCGGAGAACACTTGGGCGGAACCGAGGAGCGCGACGTTCGCGGACAACCGCGCGTCGGCGAGGTTTCCGGTGGAAATCGCGCCGGCGTCGAGCGCGTTCAATCCGGCGCCATTGCCCGAAAACTTGCCGGTGAAGTTCCCGGCGAAGGTGTTGCCGACGTTGGACGCGGAGAGGATGCCCGTGAAAACGTCGTTGCCCGCGAAGGTCTGGTTCGCGCCGAGACGCGCGATCGACGCCGGTACCTGCGCGTCCACGACGTTGCCCGACAGGTTGCTGGCGGTGATGGCCGTCGTGGCGGTGGCCGCGTTGCCGGCCGAGTACGCGTACACGGCCTTCGGCGCCGACGTGACCGGCTGTCGCGGCGAAAGGATCGAGTACGGCGCGGCGGGCTGCGCGCTCGGCCGCATCCGGATCTCGATCCAGCGGGGCGCCGCGTCGAGGATCGGGATCTGCACGTTGGCGGCGACAAGGTCGAGCGACGCGGTGAACACGCCGTTGCTGACGCTGGTTCCGTTGGCGAGCGCCGACGCCACCTTGGTCCCGGCGGTGACGGCGTCGAAGAGGCGGAAATCCAGGTCGTAGAGCCCGTTGGCGGGTTTGTCGCCGGCCGTGAGTCGGCCCTGGTACGTGATGGTCGTCGGCGTCGGCGTCTGCGCGCCGAGGGACAAGGCGGCGACCAAGGCGGTCGCCCACGCATACAGCGTTCGGATTTTCATGGGGTGGTCGAAATCATCGGGTATTCGGAGAGGTCGGGCCGGGCCCGGAAATAGATCGCGGCTTCGGATCCGCGCGCGAGGCGGTACAGGGTCGAGCCCGACGAAGGCACCGAGTTCGTCTGCATCGGCGTCCATGCGGCGGCGAGGTTCTGGCTGTATTCCAACACCAACCGCAGGCCGGGTTCGGACGCCGCCTCCACGTTGAACCGGTCTTCGCCGTCGAATCCCGTGGCCGACAACCGCGGTTGTCCCACCGGACGGACCTGCGCGACCATCACCCCGCTGGCGTCTTCCTTCCCGCCGACCACGATCGAGTAGAAGAGCTCCGCGTTCGCGTTGAAGATCACGCGGCTCGTCCGCGTGGTCCCGTCCGCGTCGTCGTTGCATCCCGCCGGCGTCAGGGTTTCCGGATCGCCCGTGAAATCCACGTACACCCCGGCGACCGTGTCGTAGTCGCTGCCCACGGTGTCGAGCACGACGAGGCCGTTCGTCCCGGCCTGGTAATAGAACCACGCGGTGGAACCCGCGTAGATGCCGCAGGGGGACGCCTCGTGCGACGACGTCCCGTAGTCGTCGGTGCGCGTCAGGAACGGTCCGCCGCGCGCCAGTCCGCCCGGTGTTGCGCGCGAAGGGAATGCCGCCCGGTTGCCGGACGCGGACGGCGGAATCAGGTCGTCCCGCGCGTCCACGAATTTGTCGAACGCCGCGGCTCC
>JANYDN010000302.1 GCA_025363585.1 Verrucomicrobiota bacterium
GGCGTGCCGAAAGGCCGGTTCCTCCTGCTCGCCGCCGTCATGTTGCTGCCGCTCGCGGCCGCCGGCATCCGTTGGGGAAGTCCCCGCGGCTCGGGCTTCGAACGGATGGTCACGCAGGTCTCCGTCACGGGTCTCCAGATCGTCTGGATCGGATCGAACCTCTGGTTCGCGTTCGACGGCATCGTCAGTCCCCGCGCGTTGGTCACGACCGCGCAGGGCTACTCTGGGATCCCGCTCCTGACCTTCCTCTTTTGCGGCGCGCTCGCCGTCGGGCACATCGCCGCGCACTTCCTCCTCCTCGGCACCGTCAAGCCCGACTCCAAGTGGGTGCGCGATGGCGCCCCGACCATCGCGCTCTCCAAAGCCTTCGCAGCGCTCGTCGTCCTCGCGGCTGTCGCGATCCCGCCGTTTCTCCTGTACCGCAATTGGAAAACCATCGCCGTCGAGAACGGACCGATCCTTTCCGATCTCGCGTCCGCGATGGTCGAGCCCCTTCCCAAACAACCGGCGCTCGTCGTCACCGAGGACGCGTTCCTCGACACCCTCGTCCGCGCGCAACTCCAGCGCGATCCCTTGTCGCCCGCCCATCTGATTGTCAATACCCGTTGGGCGCCCGATTTGCAGTACCGTCGCCATCTTGAACGCGTCCACGGCGCGCAGTGGCCCGACCTCAAGGCGGTCGCCGACTCGACCGAAAACATCGCCGGCGTATTCCTACTTGTCGTCAACAAGGCTTCGCTCGAGGGCAGAGCCTTCAGTTTGAATCCCATGGTGACGTTCATCACCGAGCAAAACCAACTCCGCCCACGCGGCATCATTTACCAGCTCGAACTCTATACAACGAACCAGATCTCGCCCAACCCGCTCTCAACCTCAGAGACCCAAGCCATCGATGCCTTCTGGAATTCCCGCACCGCAGAGTTGGCCCGTGTCGCAGGCGGACCCACTCGTCCCGTTGTTGCGGAACAAATCGCGCCGATATGGAGTCGCGCCGCAAATTGGACAGGTGTCGAACTCCAACGTGGCAACCGGCTCGACCCTGCCGCACGACTTTTCGCAATTGCTACGAACGTCGCGCCCAACAATCTCGCCGCCGCAGTCAACCTTGCCGTCAACGCGCGCCTACACGCCCGACAACCCATTGATCCGGCCGTTCGAAAACCCATCGAGTTCGAGGAGACAAAACTGGGTAGCATCGTATATCCGTGGGGGCCCGTGGACGAACCCCGGTTCCTCGAACAGTTCGGCGACGCCGTGCTGACAATGGGCGATCCCTTTGTCCGCGCGTCGGCGATCTCGTACGCCCGCGCGCGCCAACTCGATCCGGGCAGTCTCGAGGCCGCGATCGGCTACGCCCGCGCGTGCGTCGGTGCCGATGAACCCAAACTGGCGCTCGAAGCGCTCGACGCCGCGCGCGCCCTTCCGGGCGGATCGAATCCAACCCCCGCCCAGGCGAGCCACATCGCCCTCGCGGACGCCAGCGCCCGCATGCGCATCGGCCAACTTCGCGAATCCGAGAAAGTCCTGACGACCGCGCTCGAGAAGATGCCGACCGACCTCGGCCTGCTCGACCTCCTCACCGTCCTCTACGTCCAGACCGACCAACCCAAGATCGCCATCCCGTTCATCGACCGCATGCTCAAGCTCAAGCCCGATGACGAGGCCCTGCTCGAGCGCAAAGGTTACCTCCACCTGCGTTCCGGCGAATACGACGCCGCGATCAAATCGCTCGGCGACCTGCTGGGAAGGCGTCCCGACGTTCACTCGGCCCGCATGAACCGCGGCACGGCCCATCTCCTCGCCGGGCACCTGGATTTGGCGCGCGACGATTTCGAATTCGTCCTCCGGCACCTCCCGACCGCGGCCGACGCCATGGTGGGACTCGCGGAAGTCGCGGAAGCCAAGAAGGACAAACCCGAGGTCCTCCGCATGCTCGAGCGGGCGATCGAAGCCCTGCCCGAGCGGGCCGTGCTCCGCAGCAACCTCGCGACACGCGTCAAGAACCTGAAATCCGCCCCATGACCGGCCGAACGCCCGGACGCCCCATCCGGGTCTCGCACGTCATCACGCGCCTCATCGTCGGTGGCGCGCAGGAAAACACGATCTCGTCGGTGCTCGGCCTCCGGGAACGCCCGGGCTTCGAGGTCGATCTTCTTTCCGGTCCTTCCACCGGCCGCGAGGGTTCGCTCGAGCCCCTCGTCGCCGGCATCCCCGGCCTTCTCACCCTTCTGCCCCACCTCGTCCGGCCCGTGCGGCCGTGGACCGATTGGCAGGCGTACCGTCGCCTCGTCCACCGCTTCCGTCGCACCCGGCCCGATGTCGTCCACACCCACAGCGGCAAGGCCGGCGTGGTCGGTCGCCTCGCCGCGCGCAAGTCCAAGGTCCCGGTGATCGTGCACACCATCCACGGTCCCAGTTTCGGTCCCTTCCAGAATGCCGCCGCCAACGCCGTTTTCCTCCGGGCGGAACGCATCGCGGGCCGCGTCACCGACCACTTCGTCGTCGTCGCCGACGCCATGTCGCGCCAATACCTCGCGGCCGGCATCGGCACGCCCGAGCGCTATTCCCGCGTCTTCTCCGGCTTCGATCTCGCGCCGTTCCTCACCGCCCGGCGCGACCCCGCGCTTGCGGCCGAACTCGGCATCGCGCCCGGTGATTTCGTCGTCGGCAAGGTCGCGCGGCTTTTCGAACTGAAGGGACACGACGACCTCTTTCTCGCGGCGTCGGAACTCGTGCTGCGTTGTCCGGACCTGAAGATCCTGCTGGTGGGCGACGGCCCGTGGCGCGCGCGTTTCGAGCGCATGGCCGCGGCGTCGGCGTTGCGCGGGCGCGTGGTCTTCGTTGGGTTGGTGCCCCCCACCGACGTCCACCGCTACGTCGGGCTCATGGACGTCCTGGTCCATTTGTCGCGGCGCGAGGGATTGCCGCGCGCGTTGCCGCAGGCGATGGCCGCGGGCAAGCCGGTGGTCGCGGTCGATTGCGACGGCGCGCGCGAGGCGTGCATCGACGGCGAGACGGGATTCCTTCTCCAACCCGACCATCTCGACGCGTTGGTGAACCGCATCGGGCAGCTTGGCGACGCGCCGGAACTACGCGAGCAACTGGGAAGTGCCGGCCGCGAATTCGTGCGCGATCGCTTCACGGTCGGGCGGATGGTCGACGAACTCGCGGCGTTGTACGTGCGGCTATTCGAATCATCGCGGCATGCGCGCCATGGGTCCGGTGGCCGCGACGGCCCGTCGCGGTGATGTCATGACGCGAGATCGGGACGCAACGGTTGCCGCACCCGGGACGCGCATGCCACGCGCGCGAAAATATCCTCGGCCATCGATACCCGTTTGCCGCTGAATCGCGTCGCGTGCCCGCTTTTCCCGCGAACCTCTACCTGCTTGCCGTGATTGGCGCGGCGTTCCTTTCCGGCGCGTCGCTTCCGCTTTGGCGCGCGTGGTGCCGGCGCACCGGGCACGTGGACGATCCCGGCCACCGCAAGATCCACTCCGTTCCGGTCCCGTTGGCCGGCGGATTCGCCGTGTTCACCGGCCTCGCCGGCGTGTTGCTCGGCGGCTGGCTCCTCGTCGCCGTCGGCGCGTTGCCGCCCGACGCCATCGAACGCCTCGCGCACGGACTGGCGCGGCGCGGCGTGCAACTGGGCGCGCTGCTCGCGGGCGCGGCCGGCATGCTGTTGCTGGGTTGGTGGGACGACCGCGCGGAGTTGGCCGCTTCCGTGAAGTTCGGCGGACAACTCTTGATCGCGCTGGGCGTCGCCGCGGCCGGCGTGCGCGTGACGCTGTTCGTGCCGAACGTCGCGTTCAGCTACGCGGTGACCGTCCTGTGGATCCTCACGGTGACCAACGCGCTGAATTTCAACGACAACATGAACGGCCTGTGCGCGGGTCTCGGCGCGATCGCCGCGGCGGGCTTCGCGGTGTTCGCCGCGCGCCACGACCAATACCTCGTGGCGGCGTTCGGCTTCGTCGTGCTCGGCTCCCTGTTGGGTTACCTGCCGTATAACTATCCCCGCGCCTCCGTGTTCCTGGGCGACGCCGGCAGTCACCTCGTCGGCTATTTGCTCGCGACCCTGGCGATGCTCCCGCACTTCTACTCGGAACGCCGCGGCCTCACCGACCGTCGCGAAGTGCTGGTCCCGTTGTTGGTCCTGATCGTGCCGTTGGTGGACCTGGCCCAGGTCACGCTGGTGCGGACCCTGAACCGAAAACCGTTCTGGATCGGCGACACCAACCATCTCTCGCACCGCCTCGTCCGCCTCGGCCTCTCGAAACCCGCCGCCGTCGCCGTGCTCTGGATTGCCGCGGCCGCGGCCGCGACGGTGGCCTGCCGGTAGCGACCCGCGCTCACCGGCCAATTTATTTCACGGAAGAAAACGAAGAGAACAAAGGCTCAGGCCGCTGCGCCTCAAGCCACGGCGAACCGCTCCGGATAATCCTTGAGGTTGCCTCGACCTTCGTTCCCTTCGTTTCCTTCTGTAAACAATCTCAGGGGCGCGCGCTTGCCCGAAATCCGCGTTGTAGCGCGGTCGGCTTTGTCACAGGGTGCGGACACCGCGCCATGAAACGCCTCGTCTTCCTTCTGGTCGCCTCGCTGTTCGCCGGTCGCACGCTGGCCATTTCCCTCCCCGATCTTTCCGGCACCTGGCTGTTCTCCTCCCTCGAGGCCAACGGCAGTGCCGTCACCGACGACAACCTTCTCTCCGCGGAGATGGAAATCCGCGGCGGCAACTACACGTTCCACGCCGGCGACAACACCGCCAAGGGCACCGTAAAGCTCGACACCTCGCACAACCCCGCGTGGTTCGACCTCAACGAGACCGAGGGACAAAACGTCGGCAACACGGTCTCCGGAATCGTCGAGATCGTCCCGGGCGGCTGGCGGTATTCCGCGAACATCAGCGGCGGCACGCGGCCCGATGCCTTCGCGTCCGAAGGCGATGGAAACATCCTCGCCGTGTACAAGAAGAAGGTCGTCCTCGCCAAACCGCTGCGCGGCCTGCTCATCACCGGCGGATGCTGCCACGACTATCCGGGACAGGTCGCGATCCTGACCAAAGGCATTTCCAAACGCGTCAACATCGTCTGGGACGTGGTGATGGATCCCGGCGCGGACGGCACGCAGCACCGCGTGTCCGTCTACGAATCCAGGGATTGGGCGGCGAAGTACGACGTCGTGGTCCACAACGAGTGCTACTCCGACGAGAAGGACACCGAGTGGCTGGAGCGCATCGTGAAACCGCATCGCGACGGCGTTCCCGCGGTGTTGATCCATTGCGCGGCCCACTGCTACCGGGCGCCGACCAACGAGTGGTTCAAGTTCGTGGGCGTCACCAGTCACGGGCACGGCGCGCATTTCGACTATGCGATGACGAACGTCGCGCCGCGGCACCCGATCATGGCCGGCTTCCCTGCCACGTGGCACACGCCCAAGGAGGAATTATACAACATCACCTCCGTCGAACCCACCGCCACCCCGCTCGCGACCGGATGGAGTCCCGAGACCAAGAAGGGCGAGGTCAACGTCTGGGTGAACACCTACGGCAAGAGCCGCGTGTTCGGCACCACCGTGGGTCACTACAACGGCACGATGAAGGAACCGATCTACCTCGACCTCGTCGCGCGCGGCCTGCTCTGGGCCACCGGCAAACTCACGGACGAAGGCACGCCCGCCCCCGGTTACGAAGGCAAGCCCTGATCCTGATCGGCGGGACTACTCGGGAACGATCTTGTACACCTTGCCGCGGGTTCCGTGGGCCATGTTCGCGCCGTTCGAGAGCACGTACAGCTCGCCCTGCTCGTCCTCGCCCATCGCCCAAAGGAATGCCTTCACCTTGCCGTCCGGATTGTCCTTCATGGCCAATCGTTCCACCGGCCATTGCTTGCCGTCGGTCGTCGGCGTCGCCACCAGCAACCGGCCGTCCGGGAACGCCATGTTGCTCGACCAATCGCCGAACACGTACTTGCCCGCCAACCGCGGGATCGCCTTGCCGCGATAGACGTAGCCGCCCGTGATGCTCACGCCGTACGCGCCCGGCGTCGCCTTCGGACCACGCGCGGTCCGGTACACCAGGACGGGATCGACGAACGGCTTTCCATCCGGCCCGGTCTTCGGGATTTCCGCGGGCGGATCGTTCGGATGCTGCGGATCGAACGCGTCGAAACCTTCCTTGGCGCGCCAACCGTAGTTGCCGCCGCCCACGATCACGTTGATCTCTTCCCAACGGTCCTGCCCGACGTCGGAAATGATCAGCGCATGGTTGCCGCCGCGATCGAACGAGATCCCCCACGGGTTGCGCACGCCGTACGCGTAGATCTCGGGCAACGCCGCCTTGCCGTCGGCGAAGGGATTGTCCTTCGGGATGCCGTGCGGCGTGCCGTGGTCGACGTCGATGCGCAGGATTTTCCCGAGCAACGTCCGCAGGTTCTGCCCGTTGCCTTCCGGCGCGTGACCGCGCGAGCCGACGTCGTTGGGCGCACCGCCGTCGCCGACGGTGATGTAGAGAAATCCGTCGGGACCGAAGGCGATGCGCCCGCTGTTGTGGTTCCAGTCGGGCTTGTCGATCTCGAGCACGACGCGCTCGGTGCCGAAAGTCGCGCGGGAAACGTCGTCGGCTCCCGTGGTGAATTCCGCCACGCGCATGGAATTGTTCCACTCGGCGGGCCCGCCGGCGCGCAGCGCGACGTTGTAGCAGACGTAGGCCTTGTGGTTCGACTTGAAGGCCGGGTGCAGCGCGAAGCCGGTGATCCCGCGTTCCTCCATGCCGGGATTGAGGCCGATCATTTTCGGCCGCACGTCCAGGAACAGTTCCTCGCGGCGGTGCCCATCGCGCTCCAGCACGTGGACGACGCCGGACTGGTCGGCCACCAGGTTGCGGCCGGAACCGTCGTCCAACGCGGCGAAGGCGATGGGAGCGGCCAAGCCTTCCGCGAGGAGTTTGAGCGTGATCGGGGCATCCCCAGCGAGGCCCGTGGCGGGCGCGGCGCCGAGGGCCAGGAACACGGCCGAGGCCGCCAGGGTGGTGCGAATCGGGTTCTTCATCGGGAATCGGGTCGTTGGGACGGGATGGGATGGGACGGATTTACTTCGCGGGTTTGCAGACCACCAACCCGCGGAAATTCGAGAGTCGACCGGGGAACGTGGGAGGATTGCCGGCACCGCCGAGGCGGACGTTCAGGTTGGTTTCGCCGCGGATCGCGGATCCGTCGAAATCCTTCCCACCGGTCGCGTCCCACACGCGGAGCTGCACCTGCGCGTCCTTGCCGCCGGGAAGGAACGGGACCTTGACCGTCCCGAAACTGAAGATGCCGGCGAGCCTGCCCTCGTGCATCGGCTCGGGTACGATCGGCGTGTTGGCGTCGTTGGCCCGGACCCGTTCCAAGCCGCCCTCGAACTTGCCGGTCGCGGGATTCTTGACCAGCACTTGGACGAGGTAATTGGTTCCGGAAAGGGGTTTGCCGTCGCAATCCGTCACGAACTGGGTCCGGGCGCCGGCCGCGGCGTTGCCCCCGGCGAAAGTCCCCTGCCCGCGCGCCGCGAGAACAAGAACGAGTCCGGCGGCGACAAGGATCGGACGGCTGTGCGAACGGGATTTCATGGGCGACCCGTGGACCCTCGCATCGCGGGCCCGACGGCGAAAGCACGGAGTGGATGCCGCGCCGCGGCGTCGTGGCCAGGCAACGTGGCCGACGTCGTGAGACGGTGGACCCAAGTTGCCCTTCCCAAGTCCACCGCGTCACCGCGGCGGCCACACACGAGACGTGGCAGCCATCGTGAGATGGCGGACTTTGCAGGCTCCCCCTTCCCTCTCCACCGCGTCACCGCGGCGGCTACAAGAGGAGATGTAGCGGCCGTCGTGAGACGGTGGACTAAGCATTGCCTTCCTAGGTCCACCGCGTCACCGCGGCGGCCACATTTGCCGATGATCCGATTTCCTTGCCGGCCTTCCCCCATCTACCGGTCGGCAATGCCCTTCGTTCCCAAACGAAACCTGCCACGCCTGGAGGATCACCGATACCAAGGGCACGCCGTGGTTTTCTGGACACTGTCCATCGAGGAACGCACGACCGGTTGGCTTGGTGATCCATTCCATGCCGCATTCCGCGAACTGCTGATACACGCGGGCGCACGGTATGCCCTTCGGTGCCCGACTTATTGCCTGATGCCGGACCACGCGCATTTGCTGTGGATGGGAACGCGGCGTACCAGCAATCAACTCCACGCGATGCGCTTCTTGAAACGCGAGACGGGCTACCACCTCGCAGGGCTTGCGAGATGGCAGAAGCAAACGCACGACCACGTGCTCCGCGAGGAGCAACGGGAGCAAGATGCGTTCGCGCAGTTGGCTTCCTATATCCTGTTCAATCCGGTGCGGGCGGGGCTGGTCGTTGAATCCGAGCGATGGCCGTATGCCGGCTGCGCGGTCCCCGGGTTTCCAAGATTGGATCCAAGAGACGAAGGGTTTTGGGATCTGTTTTGGAAGCTGTACGCGAAGGAACGGGAAACGTGATCGGCGGCATGAGCACGAGCGCACTGCTTCGTGCCGCGCCGGTCCACCGCGTCACCGCGGCGGCTACACACGAGGCGTGGCAGCCACCGTGAGATGGCGGACCCCGCAGGTTCCCCTTCCCTTTCCACCGCGTCACCGCGGCGGCCACGAGACGAGATGTAGCGGCCGTCGTGAGACGGTGGACCCAGCATGCCTTTCCCCCATCCACCGTCTCACGACGGCGGCCACGGGGACGGCGGCCACGGGGACGGCGCCTCACTTCGCCATCACGACTTCCTGCTCCAGCGACCTGGGCGCCATGGCGTCGGCGACGGACGGCGTCTCGCCGGCCCGCGCGGCCGCGTCCTCGCGGTTGAACCGCACGCTCACCAACTTGCTCACGCCCCGCTCCTGCATCGTCACGCCGTACAACACGTCCGCCACGCCGATGGTGCGCTTGTTGTGCGTGATCACGATGAATTGGCTCTGCTCGAGGAACCGCTGGAGCACCTTCACGAAACGGTTGATGTTCGACTCGTCGAGCGGCGCGTCCAACTCGTCGAGCACGCAGAACGGCGACGGCTTCACCTGGTAGATCGAGAACAACAACGCGACGGCGGTCATGGTCTGCTCGCCGCCGGACAACAGCGAGATGCTCTGCAACTGCTTGCCCGGAGGCCGCGCCACGATCTCGATGCCCGCCTCGAGGACATCCTCGCCCTCCACCAACCGCAGGTCCGCTTTCCCGCCGCCGAACATCTCCGTGAACATGACCTGGAAGTTCGCGCGGATCTTCTCGAACGTCTCCGTGAACATCGTCTTGGTCTCGTCGTTGATCCGGTTGATCACGTCCGTCAGCTCCGTCTTTGCGCGGACCAAGTCGTCGTACTGCGTGGTCAGGAAAACGTGGCGCTGCTCGGTTTCCTCGTACTCCTCGATCGCCACCAGGTTCACGGGGCCGATCTCGTCGAGGCGCTTCTGCAACGCCTGCACCTGGTCGTGGACCGCGGTCCAGTCGGTCGACAACCCCGCCGCCTCCATCTCCTCCTTCGTGACGGTCTCGACCTTCGCGGCGCCCCCTTCCTCGGCCAGCGTGATGCGGATGGCCTCGCCGCGGATGTCGTCGAGGTTCACCTGGTAGCGCGTCTGGATGCGCTCGCGGAGGTTCTCGACGGACATCGTCTTCTGCGCGAGCTCGACCTCGAGTTGCCCGCGGTTCGTCTGGAGCGAGGTCAGGCGCGCGCGGTGCTCGCGGAGCCGGTCGTCGCGCAGGGAGATTTCGGAATCGAGCGACGCGCGTTCCTCCATGCGCGCGGCGGTCTGCGCGGAGACGACGTCGCGCTCGTCGCGGAGGCGCGCGATCTGCCGGCGGGAATCCGCGATCTCGGCTGCGAACTGCTCGCGCTTGCCGGCGAACGTGCCCAACTCGGAACGGAGGCGTTCGACCAATTGGTCGAGTTCGCGGAGTCGTTGCTCGAGCGGCCCGCGCTGGCGGTGGTGCGACGCGAGCAACTGTTCCTCGGTGGCGAGGGCGATACGGGAATCGTTGAGCACGGTGTTCGCGGCGTCGCGTTCGGAACGGCGCGTCTCGAGGTCGGCGCCGAGGTGCTGCACGCGCTCGGTGGCGTCGAGTTCCTGTTGCTCCAACCCGGCGATGCGCTCGGCGAGCGCGGCGCGTTTCTCGCCGCCCTCGGTTTCGTGCGCCGACAACTGCGACAACTCGTGCGCGGCGGCATCGGCCTTGGTGGACAGCGAGCGTCGCGAGGTCTGGAGCGCGTTGAACTCGCCCTGCCGGGTCGCGACGGCGACTTCCTGCCGGCGCAATTCCGTGCGGGCCTGCTCGAGGCTTGCCTGCAACGCGGTCTGCTCGCTCTGCAACGCGCCCTTCGCGCGGCTCGAGGACTCGACCAAACCACCGATCTCCGCCAACTCCGATTGTAATTCGGCGATCTGGTTTTTCCGTCCGAGGATGCTCGCGGGTGCCTTGCCCGAGGCACCGGCAATGCCACCCGTGAAGATGCCGTGGCGCGTGAGGAGATCGCCGGTCGCGGTGACGAAATCGAGCCGGCCGCCGGTGGCGCGCGCGAGTTCCTCGGCGACGCCAAGATCAGGAACAAGCACCGCGCGCCCGAGCAGCGCGGCGATGATTCCCCGTGCGGATTCGTCGGACTCGAGCAACGGCAGGAGCGCCCTGCCGCCGGCCGCGGCGACCACCGCGACGTCGGCTTCGGAAACGGGTTCGGCTCCGCCCGCCAACTCGAGCGCGGCGATGCTGGCGCGGCCGCGGTGGTTCGCGCTGAGATCGTCGAGGATGCGCCGGGCGGTGCCGGGCGATTCGGCGAGAACGAGCTGCAAATGGTGTCCGAGGACGGCCTCGACGGCCTGGACGTGGTCGGACGGGACGCGGATGCGGTCGGCGAGCGAGCCGAGCACGCCCTGGCTTTGGCGAAGCGCGGCGAGCGCGCCTTGTCCGAAGCCCTCGCGCTGCGTGTCGAGCTGCTCGAGCACGGTGAGGCGCGAACGCTTCTCGGCCTGGCGGCGGAGATGCCCGTCGAGTTCCTGGCCGGCGTTCGAGATCTCGCCCTGGAGTTCGCGCAGGCGTGCCTGGCGTTCCTCGAGCGTGCCGCGGCAGGACTGGACGCCCTGTTGTTCGGCCTGGAATTCGCTGGTGAACTCGGCGAGGCGCGCCTCGAGACGGAGGCGTTCCTCCTCGAGTTGCACCTGTTCGGCACGGAGTTTTTCCAGTCGGACGATGTTGCCCTGCTTCTGCAGGTCGAGGGTATTGATCTCGTTGCGCGAGCGGGACAATTGCTGCGCGGCGGCAAACGCGCCCGATTGCGCGACGCGGAGTTCCTCCTGCCTCGCGGAGACCTCGCGCTCGACGGATTGCAACGCGGAACGCCGTTGCTCGAGCACACCGCGAAGGGAAGCGACCTGGGACTCGCTGTTCGCGAGGCGCTCGCAGACCAACGTCAGCTCGGCCTGGGCGACGCCGATGCGTTCGTCGGATTGGGCGATGTCCCCGAGCGCGCGTTGGTTCTGCGATTCGAGCTCGCGAAGGCGCTCCTCGTTGAACCCGATGCGATTCTCGTGGCGATCGGCCTCGCCCTTGAGTTCGAGGCCCTGTTGTTGCAACGCCGAGATTTGTTCCTCGAGCCCGGCCCATTCGGTGCGGAGCCGGATGATCTCGTCCTCGAGGCGGAGGACGCTTTGCTGGCAGGCCTCCATCTCGATGCCCAACTTCTCCGATTGCGCCCGTCGGTCGGCGATCTCGGAGTTGAGGATGTCGAACTGGTGCCGCGCCAACTGCGTCTCGATGTGCTGGAGCTCGGCGACGATCGCCTTGTAACGACGCGCCTTTCCGGCCTGGCGTTGGAGCGAACCGATCTGGCGTTTGACCTCGCGGATCAGGTCCTGCACGCGGAGGAGATTCTGGTCGGTGCTCTCGAGTTTGCGCAGTGCCTCGCGCTTCTGCTGCTTGAACTTGGTGATGCCCGCGGCTTCCTCGAACACCAACCGGCGGTCGTCGGGTTTGCTCGAGAGGATCTGCGTGATGTTGCCCTGGGCCATGATCGAGTAACTCGTCTTGCCCATGCCGGTGCCCGCGAACAACTGCTGGATGTCGCGGAGACGGCACGACGTCTTGTTCAGGAAGTATTCCGAACCGCCGTCGCGGAACACGCGCCGCGTCAAGGTGACCTCGTTGTAGTCGATGGGGATCCCGAACGCGCGCATCGCATCCGCATCGACGTCGCCGATGGTGAGGCTGACCTCGGCCATGCCCAACGGCTTCCGTTGGTCGGTCCCGTTGAAGATCACGTCGGCCATCTCGCCGCCGCGAAGGGCCTTGGCGGATTGCTCGCCCAAAACCCACCGGATGGCGTCGGAGACGTTGGACTTCCCGCAGCCGTTCGGACCGACGATGGCGGTCATTCCCGGCTGGAAGTTCACCGAGGTTTTTTCGGCAAACGACTTGAACCCGAGGACGGTGAGGTTCTTGAGGTACATGGCGGGTCCATTGGAGAAACCCCAAGGCCCCGCGGCAAGGGCAAACACACAACTAATGGGGGTGAGTTATTCACAGGGGCACAAGATGCTGTATTCCCGGTTTTCAGGGATTCTCCCGGAAGCACCCTGAAAAACGGGACTATTTGGTCATGGCCGGCCTTGGGCGGGGCTTGTGGAAGGCCAGAACGTCGGTCTGGTGGCGCACACCGGTCCGGGAGGTCGCGGGACCGTTGCCGGCGAAGACGGGGCTGTTCAAACGGTCGGATGCCACTCCGGAAAGGACCTCGTCGGTCAGATCGGCCACGGACTGGAGTATCCGGGTGGGCTGATAGACGTAGTCGGGGACGTTCTCGAGTTGCGTGGCGCCGGAGAGAACCAGATAGCCGTAGAGCCCCGCCTCCACCGCGCCGCGGATGTCCGTCTCCATCGTGTCGCCGATCATGGCGACGTCCTGCAGGGGACCGCGGGCGAGTTCGATCAGTTTCTGCCGGGCGCGGTGGAACATGTAGCCGTTGGGCTTGCCGAGGTAGTAGCAACGACGACCGCTGCTGGCCTCGAGGAACGCGGCGGTGGCACCCGCGCCGGGACGTGTTTTTTCGGCCCCGACGGGACACCAATTGTCGGGATTGGTGGCGAGCAATCGTGCCCCGCGCTCAAGGCATTCGTGGGCCTTCGCGAGGCGTTCCATCGAGACCGCTCCCTCGCCGACCACCACGTAGCTGGGACGAATCGCGTCGTTCGCGATCTTGCGCTCGTGCAGCGCGGTCTGGAGACCGCCCTCGCCGAGGACGAACGCGGTGCAGCCGGGATGGGTTTCGCCGAGGAAATCCGCGGTGTTCAGGGCGGACGTGTAGAATTGGCGGGGAGAAATCCCGGGGACGCCGAGGTGGTTCAAACGCACCGCCAGATCCTCTTGGGTCGGCGCGGAATTGTTGGTGAGAAACAGGAACGGGACGCCGGTCGCCTGCAAGGCCGCCACGAATTCCTTGGCGCCGGGAATGAGATGGTTCTCCCGGTAGATGACCCCGTCCATGTCGATCAGATAACCAATCTTGTTCATCGTCGGACGCCTCCAAGCAGCCGACCTGCCAGTCGGGCACCGCCGGCAAAGTAGACGGTATTGCCGGGCTTCAATGGGATGAATCCGGGCTTCCACCCGCCGAACTTGGACAAATCCGGGCATCGTGCGTCGCCCTGCGCAGGCCGCTGGCTGGCCGCGGGCACCGGCCAATGCGCAGTCCATTGCAAATGCGTGCCGACGGCTCAATTCGCCCCGACTCGGAAATAACGGATCGGCCGGGAAGAGCCCACGGCTCTCGTGGAGTTTGTTCCCACCGCGCTGACGTCCGCGAGATAGGTCCAGTCGCCGTCGATGGTCTCCGAATAATAAATCGTATAATACCCACCGGGAATCGTCTCGAAGCCCAGCGTCGGCTCCCCGGTCGCCCCGAGCACGAGCCTCGGCACCAGCGGATTCACGATACGGATCGTCGCCTTGTCGCTGACCGCATGCCCCGCCGCGTTGTCGAGCACCGCGTCGTACACCCCGGCCATCGACCGCGCCGCTTGGGTCGCCCCATAGAACGCATTCGTGGCGCCGGCCACCGGGACTCCGTCCTTCCTCCACTGGATGTTCAATTCCGCGCCCCCGTCCGCGCCGACGAACAGGCTCACCGGCATTCCCTCGTGGACCGTGGTGTCGCTGGGCTGCGAATAGATGTCGGGCGGGAGGATCATCGATAGCTGCGCGGGTTGGCTCTGGTTCGTTCCCGCGGCATTGCTTGCCTTGACGACGTACCAGCCCGCGTCGTTCGGGCCCGCGGGCGCGATCGTGAACGTGGCCGCCGTCGCATCGGGAATGGCGGGTCCCAGAAAAAACCGACCGAAAAACACGCTGCCCCGGTACCACTGGTACGAGATCGTCCCCGCACCGACGGCTTCCGACGAGAACACGACCGTGTCGCCCGCCAACGCCACGACGTTGGTCGGGTCGGTCTGGAACAACGGGGGCGCGGGTCCGGCGATCACGCGCAACACCAGCGTCCCGGTCAGCGTTCGGTCGGGATTGTCGTCCTGCGACGCCATCAGGGTGATCGAGTTGGTACCGATCTGGGTGGGTTTGCCGGAAATGGAACCGAACCGCTTGTTGACGGTGAGTCCCGGAGGCAACGGGGACGCGTCGAACTTGTTCAACGGCCACGCCTGGTTGATCGCGATGCGATAACCAAAGCTCGTCCCGACCTGCACCTGCACGTCGAGCGGACTCGCAAACGCGGGGGCCGTCGCACCGGACACCGCATGGAGCCCGCCGGCGAGCGCCAGGGAAACGAAGCCCCACCGGCGCAATCGGGCAGGCGGGAAACAGACCGCGAGTAACCGGCCGAACTCGGGCACGCGCGTCGAGAGCGACGTCCACGCGAGGAACAGCGAAACAAGGACTGCGTGGAACGCCGGCGGGAATTGCACGCTGCCCTGCCGTCCTTGGGGACTTGCCCCACGGGTTGGACCGTTCATTCGGACGAAGACCGAACCGTCACCGCGACCCCCACCACGACGTCGCGGCAGCAGCTTGGCAAAACAAGGGCCCGCACACAATCCCGAGGACGACACGGAAAACAAAAAGGCCCCCGGGAAGTGCCGGGGGCCCCGAAGAATCTGCCGGGGATCAGGCGACGCGTGCGGCGACCTGCATCGCGGCCTTGGTGGCGCGGGCGCGTTCCTTGATGGAACCGGCCGACGCCTTGGCCTGCTGGCTGGCCTTGGTCACGGGACACACCTGGGCGGTCTTGGAGTCGCAGCCCTTCGAGCAGCACTCGCCGGCGAGAGCGGAGGACGACACGAACGCGGCGAGACCGAGGAGTACGATGATACGTTTCATGGTATAGATGAGTGGTTTCTGGATCGACGATGGCGGAAGGACCGACCCGAAGCAAATCCTCGTTCGAGGCGGAGCAGGAGCGGGGCGCATCTTGACCCTGCCCCCGAATCAAAAGCCTTGAAGAAGGCGCACTTCCGCGGAGTTCTGGGTGAACGGTGCGTCGGGGAGGCAATCAATTCCGAACGCACCTCGGCGGGCGCCTCAACTTTTCGTGTGGTTCGTGTGGTTCGTGTGGTTCGTGGATGCCAATTCCACGGACCTGCACGGCTTGGATCAAGTTGAGTGGGTGAACCACGAAATACACGAAACACACGAAAAGCTCGGGAAGGGAGATTCGATGGGTCGTCGCGGATGCTTTGAAAGGATCTCGCGTTCCCGAGTGGGCGCATCCGGGAACCGCTCCCCGGAAGAGTCTGGGCCCTCCAAAGGACAAACCGAAATCTGTTTTGTAGGACCGCGCGAAACAGCCTGAATTCACCGGCGCGGTCAGGCTCTCAACAAAGCTCCCCGCGCCACGCGGTGACCGCGCTTCCCGACAACACCACGCGGTCGCCCTTGATCTCCATTCCCACGGCGCCGCCACGGCGACTCGCTTGCCAGCCGCGCAGCCGGGTCTTGCCCAAACGCGCGCCCCAGAACGGGGCCAGCGTGCAATGCGCCGATCCCGTCACCGGATCCTCCGGAACGCCCACCGACGGCGCGAAGAACCGCGACACGAAATCGAACCCCGCGACGTCCGACGCCGCGGTCACGATCACGCCCCGGACCGGCAGCTTGGCCACCGCGCCCAAGTCCGGTTCGAGCGCGCGCACCGTCGCAGCGTGCGACAACTCGACGAGACAATCGTGCGCGCTCATGCCGCACCACCGGGCGTCCGCGCCCAGCGACGACGCCAACCCCTCGGGCATCGGGCACGCCGACGCGACGCGCGCGGGGAAATCCATCTCGATCTCGCCGTCGCGCCGCGCGCACTCCAACCATCCGCTCCGCGTCATGAAACGTGCGGTCTCCGCGGCACCGAGTTGGCCGCCTTCCCAGAGTGCGTGCGCGCTCGCGAGAGTCGCGTGCCCGCACAAGGCCACCTCCGCGATGGGCGTGAACCACCGCAGGTCCCATCCACCGTCCGTCCGCCGCACCAGGTACGCGGTCTCCGAGAGATTCATCTCCGCCGCCACGCGTTGCATCCAATCGTCCGGCGCCGGCGCGGCCAGCACGCACACCGCCGCGGGATTGCCCCGGAATCTCTCCGTGGCAAACGCGTCCACCACGCAGACGGGCTGCCGTTCGGGAATCCTGGCGTTCATGGGGAGTCCTGACGCGAAGCCGGCCCGTCGCGTTCAATCGCGTCGTCCGCCGGTGCCGTCGACACGGGCTCGTCCCGGAATTGCAATGCCGCCAACCGCCGGTAAACGCCGCCTTCCAGCGCGTCCAGTTCGGCGTGCGTTCCCGATTCGATCGCGCGTCCTTCCGACACCACGACGATCCGGTCCGCGTGGCGCACCGTCGCCAACCGATGCGCGACGATGAACGTCGTGCGTCCCTTCATCAGCGATTCCAACGCCGCCTGGATCAATCCCTCGCTCTCCGAATCCAACGCGCTCGTCGCCTCGTCGAGGATCAGGATGGCCGGATCGCGGAGGATCGCCCGCGCGATCGCGACGCGTTGCCGTTGGCCGCCCGACAACTGGATCCCGCGGTCGCCCACCGCCGTCTCGTATCCCTCGGGAAACGAAACGATGAACCCGTGCGCGTTGGCCTTGCGCGCGGCCGACTCGATCTCCGCCCGGCTCGCGCCCGGTTTCCCGTACGCGATGTTGTCGGCGATCGTCCCGCCGAACAGCAGCACTTCCTGCGGCACCATCGCCATCTGCCCGCGCAGTCCCGCGAGCGGATACTCCCGCGCATCCCGCCCATCGATGCAAAGCTTCCCGCCGGTCGGATCGTACAAACGCAGCAGCAACGCGATGATCGTGGACTTCCCCGCCCCGCTCGGGCCGACCAGCGCGACCCTTTCGCCGCTTCGCGCGACGAGATCGATGCCCCGCAGCACCTGCACGTCGGGACGCGACGGGTACACGAAGCGGACGTCCTCGAACGCGACCTCGCCGCGGAACCGTGGCAACGCGGGGGCGGGTTCCGCGAGGGTGGCCGGATCGAGTTCGCCGGTCTCCCGTTGCAACTCGCGGACACGCTGCGTCGCGCCGATCGTCTTCTGCAACTGGGTGTACAACTCCGCGAATTGCCCCATCGCCCCGGCCACGAACGTGGTGTAGAGCACGAACCGCGTGAGCTCGCCGAAGCTGATCCCGCCCTGCTGCAACAACCGCGCGCCCGACCACAACACCAGCACGACGAACCCGAACAACGCGAACACGACGAACGAGATGAACGCGGCCCGCAACCGCGCCCCGCGCAGCGTGGCCGCAAGGAAACGACGCAGCCCCTCGTGGTAGCGGTTCGCCTCGTAGCCCTCGTTCGCGAACGCCTTCACGTTCAGGATTCCCTGCAACGTTTCCTCGACGATCGTCGCCGTGTCCGCGAGCCGGTCCTGCGCCTCGCGCGCGATCTTCCGCGTCCGGCGGCCGAACACGACCGCGGCCACGGTCAACGGCGGCAGGCTGGCGAGCATGATCGCGGTCAGCTTCAACGAGGTCGCCGCGATCAACGCGACGCCGCCCGCCAGCAGGATCGCCTGCCGCAAAAACTGCGGGATCGTGGACACCAACGCGTCCTCGATCTGCGCGAGGTCCGCCGACAGGCGGCTCGCCAGTTCGCCGACGCGGCGACGCGCGAAGAACGACATCGGCAGCGTGATCAACCGCGCGTACACGTCGCGCCGAAGGTCCACGAGGCTTCGCTGCGCGACGGAGGCGAACGACAGCGCGTGGAAAAACGCGAACCCGGACTGCACGGCAAGCACGCCGAAGAGCAGGAATGCCGCGCGGTCGACGTCACCGTGATCCGCCGTTTTCCCCGCGCCCGCCGAGGCCACCGCAATGTCCACCATGCGCCCCGCGAGGAACGGGAACGCGAGGCTCAGGAGGCTGCCGATGAACAACGAGACCAGCGCCGCGACGAAACGGCCGAGACGGGGGCGGAGGTAACGGAAGAGGCCGAGCGCCTCCCGAAGGGATTCGCGGTCGATCCGGGCCTTGGGCAGATCGATGCCCGAGCGGTCGTCCCGCGAATGGCGCGCCATCCGGTGCATCTAGGATGCCCCGGCCTCGTTGTCATGGGTTATTTCCGGGGCGACGCGGGCGTGCGCGGACCGGAACTGGCGACGGCTACTTCAAACTTGAAACTGAAAACTTGAAACTCGTCCGGGACGTTGACACGCCGCGCCACGTTCATACGTTGCGCCGGCCATGCCGAAGCCGAAGGTCCCGACGAAATCCACTCCCGGGCCCGTTTGCATCCGTCTCCGCAACGTCCGCCAAAACAACCTCAAGGGTTTCGACCTCGATATCCCCCATGGCAAACTCATCGTCGTCACCGGCCTGAGTGGTTCCGGGAAAAGTTCCCTCGCCTTCGAGACGCTCTACGCCGAGGGACAACGCCGCTACATCGAGACGTTCTCGCCCTACGCGCGGCAATTCTTCGACCGGATGGACAAGCCGGCGGTCGATCGCATCGAGAACATCCCGCCCGCCATCGCCATCGAGCAGCGCAACTCCGTCCGCACCACCCGGTCGACGGTCGGCACGATGACGGAACTGTGCGAGCACTTGAAAGGGCTCTGGACCCATCTCGCCAAACTGCACTGCCGCGATTGCGGCGAAGTGGTCCGGCGCGAACCGCCGCAGGCGGTGTGGGCCGCGGTCGCCACCGGCGCCGGCGGGGAAAACGCGACGTCGAAGTCCCGCGCCACGCGCGTCGCCGCCGCGGCGCCACGGACGGAGGCGGCCACCCTTCGCGAACTTCCGGCGGCCTATGGATCCAAACTTTCCGCGCCGCCGGAGTCGAAGGACGCGCCGCCGGAATGCCTGGTCACCTTCGACCTTCCGCTGACGGACCGTCTCGATTTCGCCGAGCAACTCGGGATGCTGCGCGGCCAGGGATTCCAGCGCGCGCTCGTCGACGGGCAAATCGTCCGCCTCGACGAACTCGGGGCCAAGCCGCCGGTGCCGCGCCCGTCGACGCTCGTCGTCGTCGTCGACCGCGTGCGTCCGGTCGCCGCCAGCCGCGCGCGTTTCGTCGAC
Organism: Verrucomicrobiota bacterium; assembly: GCA_025363585.1. Classification (GTDB taxonomy): domain Bacteria; phylum Verrucomicrobiota; class Verrucomicrobiia; order Limisphaerales; family UBA9464; genus UBA6176. The sequence goes on from JANYDN010000302.1 coordinate 19,580, forward strand.
GCGTGCGAGCAGGCATACCACTTCGGACGCGGGCGCCTCGCGGTGCGCGCGGGCGACGGGTCCGGCGAGCCGCGCCGTTTCAGCGCGGGATTCCACTGCGCGCCCTGCGACATCGACTACCAGGAACCAACCGCGGCGTTGTTCAGCTTCAACAATCCCGTCGGCGCGTGCCCGCAGTGCAAGGGCTTCGGGCGGATCATCACCATCGATCCCGCGCTCGCGATGCCCGACCACGGCAAGACCCTCGGGCAATGCGTGGTGCGGCCGTGGCAATCGGGCGTGAGCGCGGAATGCCAGAAGGACATGATCAAGGCGGCGCGCAAACGCGGCGTGCCGCTCGACGTGCCGTTCCGCGAGCTCGATCCGAAGTGGCAGGGCTGGCTGGTGGACGGCGAGCCCGACTACGTGCACGACGACCCCGAGCGTTCGTGGCCAAAACTTTGGTACGGCGTGAAGGGCTACTTCCGCTGGCTCGAGAGCAAGTCCTACAAGATGCACGTGCGGGTGTTGCTGTCGCGCTACCGTTCGTACACGCCGTGTCCCGCGTGCGGCGGCCGGCGGTTCCGGCCGGAGTCGTTGCTGTTCCGGCTCCACGTTCCGCCCGGCACGCTTCCGGGAAACGACCGCCCGACGCTGGCCGACTTCCAGGCCCTGCCGATCCACGCGGCGCGCGACGTCGTCGAGTCGCTCCACGCGCGCCTGAAGCCGGCGCGCCACGAACCCCTTGGCATCGTGTTCGGAGAGTTGCGCGAACGTCTCGGTTTCCTCGACGAGATCGGACTCGGCTACCTCGCGCTCGACCGCGCGACGCGCACGTTGTCCGGCGGGGAGACCGAGCGCGTGAACCTCACGACGTGCCTCGGCACGCGCCTGGTCAACACGCTCTACGTGCTCGACGAACCCAGCGTCGGGCTGCACCCGCGCGACACCACGCGGCTCATCGCGATCCTTCGACGGCTGCGTGATCTCGGGAACACCGTGGTCGTGGTCGAGCACGAGTCGAGCGTGATGCGCGCCGCGGACCAGTTGATCGACCTCGGCCCGGGGCACGGCGATACCGGCGGCAACATCGTGTTCCAGGGCGCGCCTTCCGCGCTGGAGAAGAGCCGTGGTTCGCTCACCGCGGATTACCTCGTGGGCCGGCGGACGATCCCCGCGCCGATCCGGCGCGCGATCGGCGCGGACGGTTCGTGCGAGGCCGGCGTGTTGGCGTTGCGCGGCGCCACGCGCCACAACCTCCGCGAGATCGCGGTGACGATCCCGTTGGGCCGATTGGTCGGCATCAGCGGCGTGAGCGGCTCGGGGAAGACGACGCTCGTGCGCGAGATCCTGCTGCCGATGCTCGAGGCGCGGCTCGCGGGCAACCCGGGCGGCGACGCGGACACGGAGGGCGGCGACGGCGACGACTCGGAATCGATTCCCGAGGGAGGCGTCGTGGCGGCCGCGACGCTCGCGGGTGCGGATCGGTTGGGCGCGGTCGTGCTCGTAGACCAAAGCGCGCTGGGCCGGACGCCGCGGTCCAATCCGGCGGTTTACCTCGGCGCGTTCGAGGACATCCGCGACGTCTTCGCCGCGAGTCCGGATGCCAAGGCGCGCGGCTTGGATTCCAGCGCGTTCAGTTTCAACTCGCGTTCCGGCCAATGCGAACGCTGCCGCGGCGCGGGTTTCGAAAAGATCGAGATGCAATTCCTGAGCGACGTCTTCGTGCGTTGCCCAGCGTGCAATGGACGGCGTTACCGGGGCCACATCCTCGACGTGCGCGTGGCGGGTGGGGGGCGGTCGCTGTCGGTGGCGGACGTGCTCGACGCGCCGGTGGACACCGCGCTGGAGTGGCTTGCCGCGCAACCGAAGTCGCGGGCCGCCGAGCGCGCCGCCGGAAAACTGCGGATGCTCGCGGAGGTGGGACTGGGATACCTGCGGCTCGGGCAACCGATCAACACGTTGAGCGGCGGCGAAAGCCAGCGGTTGAAACTCGCGAGCCATCTCGCGGGATCCGCGGCGGGAACCGCGGCGACGGCGGGACGCCCGACGCTGTTCGTGTTCGACGAACCGACGACGGGCCTGCACTTCGAGGACGTCCGGATCCTGCTCGCGGCGTTCCAGCGCCTCGTCGATGCCGGCCATTCGGTGGTGGTGATCGAACACAACCTCGACGTGCTGCGATGCTGCGATTGGCTGGTCGACCTCGGGCCCGAGGCGGGCGAGGGAGGCGGCACGGTGGTCGTGGCGGGGACGCCCGAGACGGTCGCCGCGTGCGATCGCAGCCACACGGGGCGCTACCTGCGCGAGGCGAGGTAGCCGGCAGTGGCGGCGGGCCGCCGCCACCCACGGTTTCCAGTGGCCGCTGGCGACTACAGTTCGATGACCGTCCGCGTCGGGTTTTCGAAGGCCGGCTTGAACTCGGCCGCGGCTTTCTCCGCGGCCTCGATTTGTGCCTTCTCGAGCCCGGGCTTGATCAGGCTCCGCTCGATGAGTGCGGGCCGATATCCACCCGCCGCCGCGATGACGAACCACTTATATGCCTCGGGTTCGTCCTTCGGCACCCCGTTGCCATCGCGATGGATCATGCCGAGCACGAACATCGCGTCGGGTGCCCCCTGCGCGGCGGAACGACGGATCCAGCGGACGCCCGCGGCCGCGTCCTTGTCCACGCCCAGACCCACGAGCAGCGCGCGTCCGAGGCTCAGTTGAGCGTCGGGCAATCCCTGTTCGGCCGCCTTCTTCCACCACTTCGCGGCCTCGGCGTGGTCCACGGGAACGCCCTGTCCGTCGTGGTACAGCATCGCGAGATTGCGTTGAGCCTCGCCGAGATTTTTGTCCGCCGCATCCCTGAACCATTTCGCAGCCTCCTTGGGATCGGGCCGTCCCTCGGGTCCGGAAAGGTACGCCATGCCGAGATGGTTCATCGCCTGCGACGAGCCCAGGGCGGCGGCCTTCCGAAGCCAATTCATGCCCTCCTCGATGTTGGGTTCGATGCCGATGCCCGCGATCAATCGCGCCCCGAGGTTGTGCTGGGCCTCGGGCATCCCCTGCGTCGCGGCCTTGCGCAGCCACTTCTCCGCTGCCGCCGGGTCCGGGGGGATGCCGGACCCGGTCGCGAGCAGATCGGCCAGGCCGAATTCTCCGAACGCGTTCCCCTGCTCCGCCGCCTTCGCCAGCCACTTCGCCGCCTCGGCGTCGTTGGCCTCGATGCCGATCCCGTGATGCAACGCCCATCCGAGTTTTGCCTGCGCCCCGGCATTGCCGGAGTCGGCCGCGCGGCGATACCACAATACCGCCTCGGCCGGATCCTTCGGCGCCTT
>JANYDN010000315.1 GCA_025363585.1 Verrucomicrobiota bacterium
CGGCAGGGCCGCCGTCACCCACCCAGGCTGGATCGGTCCGCGCCGTCACCCACCCATCCTCCGTCACGCGCCCTTCGCCAAGCGGTACCAGAACATCACCCACACCGACAACCACAGCAGGCCGGCCGCGACCACGGCTGCGGCGAGGTCGTCGATCACCACGCCGATACCGCCGGGCAACCGCTGGAGTCGGCGGATCGGCCACGGCTTCCAAACATCGAGGATTCGGAACAGCACGAACGCGCCGGCCATGAACGGCCACCACAGGCGGGCGTCACCCACGCCTGGCATCTGGCCCGTGCCCAACACCCAATGGATCGCGTAGCCGCCGAAGGCGATCGGCATCGCGATGATCTCGTCGATCACGACCGACGACGGGTCGTGCTCGCCGAGGATGCGTTCCGCGGCGGTGCAGGCACGGACGGCGAGCGGGATCGAGAGCGCGACGGCGACGACGTAGAACCACGGGCGTGGATACGCGAGCAGGAGGAAGGTCCACGCGATGCCGACGAGCGATCCCCAGGTTCCCGGGCCGGGCCGGAGTCGTCCGGATCCGAAGCCTTGGGCGATCCACAAGAGGACGCGGTCGCGCGGGCCGGTTTCCCGTGCGGCGTTCATGTATCGCTGAGGTAGACCTCGCGGTTTCGCCAGAGATAGATCCAGCCGCTGAGGATGGTGAGGATGACGGACGCCCACTTGGAAACGCCGGCGACCCACCAGAGCCACGAATGCCCGGCGAAACCCCACCCGAAGATCGCGATGCCCACCGATCCCCATTGCTCGTAACTCAGCAGGAGAAGGATGGCGATGATCGCGGTCATCTGGGAGATCGTCTTGTGTTTGCCGAAGCCCTCGGCGGCAAGGATGACGTTGCGCGAGACGGCGAGCAGGCGGAGTCCGGTGATGGCGAGTTCGCGGGACACGATGACGACGACCATCCAAGCCTCGAATTGGCCGAGCTCGACGAACGCGATCAACGCGGAGCACGCGAGGATCTTGTCCGCCAGGGGATCCATGAGGATCCCGAAGTTGGTGATCAGCTTGCGTTGCCGGGCGATGCGACCGTCGAGGGCATCGGTGATGGCCGCGGCGGTGAAGAGGACGAGCGCGACGGTTTCGTTGTAGGGAAACCGGGCGAAGATCGCGCCGAGGAAGAATCCGGTCAGGACGAATCGCGAGACCGTGAGCTTGTTGGGAAGATTCACGCGCCGGATGCGGTCAACGGGCGGCGGCGGATGCGGCCGGTGCGGCGTGGTCTTCGGGAGCCGGCGGAGCCTTGTGGACGAAGGCGAGGGCGCCGACGGCGATGCCGGCGACGGCGACGGCGATGCCGATGCGGATGAAGACGCGCGACTCGGTCAGGAGCGTGAGCGAACAGAGCACGACGGCGACCTGAAGGAGGATTTCCGAATGGTCGAAGCCCTCGTTGCGGGCGCCCGAGAGCTGGGCTTCCCGCGCGAGATGCTTGGCTTCGGTCTGGATCTTTTCGCCTTCTCCCGCGTACTCGGCGTTCTTTTTGGCCAGTTCCGCGGAGAAGCGGCGAAGGGCATCGCCCTGCGCCGGGGTGGGGTTGCCGGCGAGCTCGATCTCGATGCGACGGATCTCGGTCTCGTTGGCGTGCTCGCGCAGGCGCTTGGATTGGTACCACGAGAACGCGTTCGAGGATTTCACCTCGTCGACGATCATGTCGTTCGCGGCGTTGTGCCCGAGGGCGCTGACGATGGACATGAGCACGGCGATGATCGCGATGACGATCCCGATTTGTTTTTCGCCCTTCTTGCCCTCGCCGTGTGGAATCTCGATCTCTGCCATGGTGTGGATGACGTGACGTCGCGGGAAACCTACGGAGAGCCCGGGCAAAGGGGAAGGATGGCGTTAAAAAGGGGACGTCCCGGCTGCCCGATCGGCGCCGTCCCGGTTCGGTGCGTTGGACCGCGGGCCGGGGGAAGACAACGGAATCGGGCGGGGACGCCCGAGCCTTGCGCAGCCGGGGACGGCCGCTCCACGCCTTGCCACGCAAGTCCGGGGATTGTCGCGGGTGCGTCCACGACTATCGTGGGCGCATGCACTCGCCCAAGCTCTCGCGCCGTCGGTTTGCGGTGGGATTGGCCGCGACCGCAGCCGGCGCGAGGCGCGTGCTCGCGGCGCGGCCGAACGCGGAGTTTAGGTCGGAGGCGGAATCCGTGCGGCGGGACCTCGGGAAGCGCGTGCTGCCGTACTGGCACGACACGGCGGTGGATTGGATCGGCGGGGGCTATGCGTTGAACGACGACGCGGTGCGCGGGCGGGCGAAGCCGTTGGAGAAACAGATCGTGACGCAGGCGCGGATGGTCTGGGGATTCTCGCTGGCATTCCGGAAGGGACTTTCGGATCCGATGCACGACTACCGGAAGGCGGCGGGACACGGGGTCGAGTTCCTGCGCACCCGGATGCGCGATCCCGAACATGGCGGGTACTATTTTGCGGTGACGCCGGACGGGTCGACGGCGACGAACCCGCGGAAGCTCCTCTACGGGCAGGCATTCGTGATCCACGGGTTGATCGAGTACTACCGTGCGACGCGCGACCGGACGGTGTTGAAGGAGGCGATGGAGCTTTTCCGGTGGGTGCAGGACAAGGCGCACGACGCGAAAAACCGCGGGTGGAACGAGCATTTCGAACGGGATTGGATGCCGGTCCGCGCGGACGACGCGAATCCGATCGTGGAATTGGCCGGCCATAAGAGCGCGAACACGCACCTGCACCTGATGGAGGCGTTCACGGAGCTGTATGCGGAGACGCATGACGGCGCGGTGCGCACGGCGTTGCTGGAGACGATCGACCTTAACCGGGTCCATTTTTATCCGGGCGATCCGGCGAAGTCCGCGCTCCACTTCCACCCGGATTGGCAGCCGTCGACCGATCCGCGGAGCGCGGGTGTGAGCTACGGGCACAACGTCGAGTTCGCGTGGCTGATGATGCGGGCGACGGAGACGCTCTCGATCCGATCGGATTGGGTCCACTTCCACGCGCATCTCGAGCATGCGTTGCGCTGCGGCACCGACCACGCGCGCGGCGGTGTCTTCCACCGTGGATTCGGGAACGATCCGGCGGTGGACACCGACAAGGTGTGGTGGGTGCAGGCGGAGATGATCGCGGCGCTGGTGGACGGATTGCGCAACCGGCCCGACGACGAGGCGTACACCAAGGCACTGCGGCAACTGTTGGAATTCACGACGCGATACCAGACCGATCCGAAGACCGGGATCTGGATGGACACGGTGGCGGCGGACGGGACGCCGAAGTCCACGGGACTCGCGCACTCGTGGAAGGCCAATTACCACGACGTGCGCGCGCTGATGCGGTTCGCGGAAGCGATGGATTGACCGGAGAACGCGGCGTGCCATCGCACCCTTTCCCGGGTGCGAAGCCCTTTTGAGCACCCACAATGCAAATATTTTCGCAAGAATCCGACGCTTTCCATTGTATTGCGTGCTAGCAGTTTGCGTCGTTTGTCAGGATTCGGATGACACCGGGTCTAGAAAAAGCACGGCAAAGGTTTCAGTGGAATCGGGCGTGACGGAACAGGTACATGATGCGTGTCCCATAAGGATGGTCACTGCCGAAGTGGTCGAGACCGCGGTGTTCGTTCCCCCCAGGGCCGACAAGCCCAGAACGAGCGCCCGGCGAGACGCGAGGCAGGGATCCCGCCCCAAGGAAGGTCGGACCGAGTTCCCCCAATTCCCGCCGACGCGGGAAGATTCGGACCGGATTTCCGCAAGGCGGCGACAGCAACACAGCCGGAAGTTTCCCCCGGGGAAGCAGCCGGCGGACGAATAGAAAAGCAATGAACTCCTCGTTCCCCAAGCGGGTCGGCGCGCTCCTGGCCGCCGTCCTGTCGATGCAAGTCGGATTCGGCCTATCGGCGAGTCCGAACAATCCAGGGTTCCACGGACATACCGAGGGTCCGGATCTCCACCTGGGCGGCGTGACCAGCGGTCGCGACGCGGTGAATGCGCTCGGCGGGAATCTGGGCGAGGTCGCCCGGCGGCATGGGCTCGATGGCTCGCAGTTGGCTCTACGGCTCGCGACGGATCCGGCCCTGCACGTGGATCGCTCGGGTCACCTGCTGTACGGGTGCGACGGGGTTGCCACGCGGGCTCCCAAGGCGGCCGCGGGCGCAAAGACACTCGGCGGGGCGACCGCGGGCGTCGCGCCCCAGCCCTTGGCGAACACGTTCCTCCTTCACAGTCTGCCGGCCTCGACCCTGAAGGTGTTCCTTGATTTCGACGGCAACACGACCGCCGGCACGTTGTGGAACAATTCGTTCACCCGCGGCACGCCGATCGTCACGCCGCCGTTCGACCTCGATGGCAATCCGGCCGCCTTTAGCGACGCGGAATTGACCCGGATCCAACTGATCTGGCAACGGGTCGCGGAAGACTACGCGGTGTTCGGCGTGGACGTGACCACCGAGGATCCGGGCGTCGAAGGTCTCCGGAGGACGTCAAACACCGACACGGCGTACGGCATCCACGTGTGCATCGGCGGCAGCAGCACGGATTGGTACGGGTCGGCCGGCGGCGTTTCGTTCGTGGGCAGCTTTGATTGGAGTTCGGACACCCCGAATTTCGTGTTTCCCGCGCAGCTCGGCGGCGGTGACGAGAAGTACACGGCCGAGGCGATCGCGCACGAGGTCGGGCATTCCTTCAACCTGAACCACGACGGCCAGTCGCCATCGACGGAATACTACGCCGGCCAGGGCGTGGCCCCGATGACGTGGGCGCCGATCATGGGCGTCTCGTACTACGCGAACATCACCCAGTTCAGCAAAGGCGAGTACACGGGCGCGAACAACACCGAGGACGACCTCGCCAAGATCGCCGGGTACGTCGGGTATCGGGCGGATGACTTCGGCGACACCATGGCGACCGCGACGTTGCTGCCGGCCGGCGCGACGCTCTCGGCTTCCGGAATCATCTCGGGCCAGACCGACGTGGACGTGATCGCGTTCACGACCGGCGCCGGGGTGATCAACCTGAACCTGACGAGCGGCACGGAGGACGCGGATCTCGACCTTTCGGTGGAACTGCGCGACTCGACGGGCGCGTTGATCGGGGCGAGCAATCCCGCCTCGTCGCTCGGCGCCGCGTTCGTCCTCACGGTTCCCGCGGGGACCTATTATCTCTTCATCAGCGGCGCCGGGTATCTCGAGCCCCTGTTGCTGGGCTATTCTTCCTACGGCTCGATCGGGACCTACCAGCTCACGGGCACGGTCCCGAATCCGTCCGGCGGCATCGCCCCGATCGCGGTCGCGACGGCGAACCCGACGGCCGGCGTCGCCCCGCTGACGGTAACCTTCACCGGCACGGCGTCCTCGGATCCCGACGGCTTCATCACCTCGTACGCATGGAGTTTCAGCGATGGCTCCGTCGCCACGGGCGCCACGGTGACCAAGACCCTGACGACCGCGGGCAATTGGTTGGCGACGTTGAAAGTCACCGACAACAGCGGCTTGAGCTCGTCGGCGGGGGTGGTGGTGTCCGTGTCGGCGCCGGTGCCGAACCTGCCGCCCGTCGCGTCGTTCACCGCCACGCCGAGCTCCGGCTACGGCCCGCTCACGGTGGCGTTCGATGCCTCGTCCTCGTCCGATCCCGATGGCACGATCGCGACCTACGCTTGGAATTACGGCGACGGCACGACGGGCACCGGCAAGACGACTTCGCATGTGTACACGGCACTTGGCACGTTCACCTCGTTGCTCACGGTCACCGACAACAAGGGCCTGAAGTCGAGCGTGAGCATCCCGATCGCCGTGCTGCAGGATCCGACGAAGATCATCCGCGTCCAATCGATCGTTTTGTCGGTCGCTGCTGGACGCGCCAAGTCGCTGGTCAAGGTCACCGACCTTGCGGGCAATCCAGTGTCGCTGGCGAGTGTGGGCGGCAAGTGGTCGGGTGCCTCCAACGGCAATGTGTCGGCGACCACCGATGCCACCGGCGTCGCGACGCTGACCACGTCGGGTTCCCTGAAGACGGGTACCCTGACCTTCACGGTGACATCCGTTGGCAAGAGCGGCGTCACGTACGACGCGACCAAGAACATCGTCACCAGCACCTCGATCCAGGCCGCGCCGACGGCGCACTGATCGCGGCGGGCGGGACTTCGTTTCGAAGGGCGGCGCGGATGGATCATCCCGCCGCCCTTTTCCGTTCCGCGCGCGGCCCCGAGCGCGCTACGTTGCCGCCGTCCCATGGCTTTCCTGACGTTCCACGGCATCAGCAAACGATTCCCCGGCGTGCTCGCGCTTGATGGCGTCGGATTCGAGGTGAAGCGTGGAAGTTGCCACGCGTTGATGGGCGAGAACGGTGCCGGCAAGAGCACGCTCGGGAAAATCCTCGCCGGCGTGCATACCGCGGATGCCGGGGAGATCCGGCTCGAGGGCGCGCCCATCGCCGCGCCCGATCCGCTCGCGGCGCGACGCCAGGGAATCGCGATGGTCCACCAGGAACTGGCCTTCTGCCCGAACCTTTCCATCGCCGAGAACCTTTGCCTCGGCGAGCTCCCGAATCGCGGGGGATGGGTCGATCGCGATCGCATGCGCGCGATCGCCCGCGACCGGCTCCGGCAGATTGGCGCCGACTTCGACGTGGATCTTCCCATCGGCGAGCTTTCCACGGGCCAGGAACAACTCGTGCAGATCGCCGCCGCCGTGGGCACGGGCGCGAGGATCGTCGTGATGGACGAGCCCACGAGTTCGTTGTCGGTCGCCGAAAGCGAACACCTCTTCGGGCTGCTCTCTGAACTCCGTTCCCGCGGCATCACGATCCTCTACGTCTCGCACCGCATGGACGAGATCTTCCGCCTGTGCGACACCATCACGGTGCTGCGCGACGGGCGTCACGTGTCGACCGTGCCCGCGTCGGAGACGAATCCGGAGCGCGTGATCCACGAGATGATCGGGCGCGACGTGGAAGCGCACGATCCCGCGCACCTGAAGGGCGAACTCGGCGAGGAAGTGCTGCGGGTCGAGAATTTTTCGTCGCCGGGAAAATTCTCCGGCATCTCGTTGTCACTGCGCCGGGGCGAGGTGCTGGGATTCGCCGGCCTCGTCGGTGCGGGACGCAGCGAGGTCGCGCAGGCCATCTTCGGTCTCGATCCCAACGCGACCGGTTCCGTCTTCGTCCATGGACGGCCGTTGCCTCCGGCCGACGTCCAGGCCGCGTTGGCAGCGGGGATCGGGTTGTTGCCGGAGGATCGGAAACGACTGGGCTTGGTGCTCTCGATGAATTGCCGCGAGAACACGTCGCTCGCCGCGCTGCCCCGCATCAGTCGCGCGGGAATCGTCGACCGCAAGGCCGAGCGCGCGATGGCCGGCGAGTATTGCGACCGGTTGCGCGTGAAAACGCCCGGGCTCGAGTCGGGCATCGCGGGATTGTCCGGCGGCAACCAACAAAAAATCGCGCTCGCGAAGTGGCTTGCGAGGCGCTGTGACATTCTGATCGTGGACGAGCCGACGCGGGGCGTCGATGTCGGTGCGAAGTCGGAGATCCACCGGTTGCTCGACGAGTTGGCCTGCCAAGGACTCGCGATCCTGGTGATCTCGAGCGAGCTCCCGGAAGTGATGAATCTCAGCCGTCGCATCATGGTGTTGCGCGAGGGCCGCCGGATGGGCGAGTTGGCTCGCGCGGAGTTCACGCAGGCTCGGCTCATGCGCCTGATGGCTGGGATCCGGGAAGAGGAAACGGCATGAAGGCTGCAGACTTGGGGCACGCGGACGGAAGCGACGCGGCGGGACTCGTCGAACGTCTCCGACGCTTGCGCGACCCGCAGGCGCGCCTCCAGCTCGCCGTCGATCTGGCGCGGACGCGGTCCGGATTGCCGGAGGCGCTGCGCATCGACGCGCACCGCGTGCACGGCTGTCTCGTGCGGCTGTGGGTCGTGGGCGCGATGCAAGAGGGTCGTTGTTGGTTTGCCGTGGATTCGGATGCGGTGTCGCTCAAGGCAATCGTCGGACTCCTGTGCGATCTCAATTCCGGTCTGCGGCCGGACGAGATCGACGAGAATCCCGCTGCGGTGCTGGAGGAATTGGGTTTGCTGCGCCAGCTCGCGGAGAGCCGTCGCGCGACGATCCTGAGGGTTGCGGCAACGCTTCGTTCCGTCGCGGTCGGCGCGAACGAGACGCAAGCCGCGGGTCACCACGCGATCAAGGTCCCCAAGGCGCGATGAACTTCCACGACGCCCACAACCATCTTCAGGACGATCGGTTCGGCGGACGCCAGGACACGTTGTTGCGCGAGGCTGCCGAGGCCGGTGTCGCGCGCATGGTGGTGAATGGTTCGTGCGAGGAGGATTGGCCGGCGGTCGCGGCGCTTGCGGAACTGCATCCCGACCGCGTGATACCGGCGTTCGGTTACCATCCGTGGTACCTGCATGAGCGCTCGCGCGGTTGGCACGAGGTGCTCGAGGGTTGGTTGGCCGGGCATCCGGAAGCCGTCCTGGGCGAGATCGGTTTGGACCGTTGGATCCTGGATCAATCGAGGTCGGCACGGGCGCGGCACAACCCGGCGCTGGCGGAAATCGAACCGGCGTCGTTCGCGATCCAGGAAGAAGTGTTCGTCTGGCAGTTGCGATTCGCGGCGGAACGCAATTTGCCCGTCACCATCCATTGCCTCCAGGCTTGGGGAAGAATGCTGGAATTGCTCCGTGCGAACCCGCGTCCGGAAGTTGGATTCCTTCTCCACAGTTACGGCGGGCCGGCGGAGATGATCGGTGGATTGGCGAAGCTGGGCGCGTATTTCGGTTTCCCCGGATACTTCGCGCACGAGCGGAAATCGCGGCAGTTCGAGGTGTTCCGGCAAGTTCCGCTGGACCGGTTGTTGGTGGAGACCGACGCGCCGGATCAAATGCCGCCGGACCGACTCGTCACGCACCGTTTGGCAACGGTCGACGGAACGACGGCGTTGAACCACCCGGCGAATCTCGGGGCGATTCAGAATTTTCTCGCGGGCAAGCTGGGCATCGAGACGGGTGAATTCGCCGCGCGGATCGCGGAGAATTTCGGGCGGTTGTTTGGGTGAGCGCAGGCGGGGACGCCCGCGCTACGATCCACCGCGTCACCGCGTCGGCCACGGGACGCCCGCGCCACGGCCGAGGCCGGGCTTGACCGCGCGCCGGACTTTCGGCACTCAGTCCTGGTCATGAATCGTCCCGCTGCCCTTTGTGCCGCCCGGATCGTCGCTGTCGCGACGGCCCGAGCCTCGGCCTTGGCAGCGGCTGCCGCCTCGGCCGCGGCCTGATCGGCCGCGTCCCGTTCGTGACCCGGAAATGGTCCGGCGCGCACTTCGGGATTCCCCGCACCCTCTTCCTTTGGTTCCAATCACCGTCCGTCACGCACTCGAATCGTATGTCCATTCCCCAGCGCAAATTCGTGGCCGACCACGTCGCCGGCATCCCGCGGTCCGGGATCCGCGATTTCTTCGACGTGGTCCAAAGCATGCCCGACGCCATCTCGCTAGGCGTCGGCGAGCCGGATTTCGTCACCCCTTGGCACATCCGCGAGGCCGCCATCTACGCGCTGGAACGGGGCCGCACGCAGTACACGGCCAACCTCGGGCTGCTCCGCCTGCGCGAGTCCATCGCCCGGTACGTCTCGAAGAAGTTCGGCGTGAACTATGATCCAAAGTCGCAGGTGCTGGTAGCCGTCGGCGTGTCCGAGGCCCTGGATCTCGCGCTGCGCGCGGTGCTGAACCCGGGCGACGAGGTCATCTACCACGAGCCGTGCTACGTCAGCTACGCGCCGTCCGTCCTGCTCGCCCACGCCACGCCCGTGCCGGTGTCGTGCCGGCCCGAGGATGGGTTCGCCGTGAGCGCGCGCGCGATCGAGGCAAAGATCACGCCGCGCACAAAAGTGCTGATGATCTCGTTCCCGACCAACCCGACGGGCGGCACCATGACCCGCGCCCAGTTGCTCGAGATCGCCGAGGTCGCCATCCGGCACGACCTGCTGGTGCTCACCGACGAGATCTATTCGGAGCTCACGTTCGAGGGCGAGCACGTGTCGATCGCGTCGCTCCCGGGCATGGCGGAGCGGACGATCTTCCTGCACGGGTTCTCGAAGGCGTTCGCGATGACGGGATTCCGGATCGGGTACGCGTGCGGTCCGGCGGAATTGATCGAGGCAATGATGAAGGTGCACCAATACGCGATCATGTGCGCGAGCATCATCGCGCAGGAAGCGGCGGTGGAGGCGCTGGAAAACGGCGACGCGGCCGCGGCGGAAATGCGCGACCAATATTGCATGCGGCGGAACTTCATCGTGAAAGCGCTGAACGACATGGGGCTGCCGTGCCACCGGCCGCGCGGATCGTTCTACGCGTTCCCGGACATCCGGGGCACCGGGCTGGGATCGCGCGATTTCGCGGTGCGGTTGCTGCAGGAGGAAAAAGTCGCGGCGGTGCCGGGCGGCGCGTTCGGGCCGACGGGCGAGGGATTCCTGCGGATGTGTTTCGCGACGGCGATCGACCAGATCCAGATCGCGATGGAGCGCACGGCGCGTTTCGTCGAGCGCGTGCGGAAGGAGCAGGGGCGTTGAACCCGCGTCCCATCGACACCGCCCCGGGGTTCGTCCACGTTCCGGCGCGATGAACCCGGCCCCGCTGATGCCGTCGCTCGCGCGTGTTGTGCGCGGATTGTCGGCGTTGTTCTGGGGTTTGCCGTTGGCGTTGTTGACCTGCGTGAAGACGGCGATGGGCGACACGTGGCGGATTTTCGGGGTGTGGGGCACGCCGTTGTGGAGGTCGCGCGGGGTGGCGGGCGTGCTGCTCGACGCGTACGCGGTGGCGCTCCCGGGTTTGGCGGCGCTGGCGCTGTTGTTGTACGGGCTGCGTTCGTTGGTGCGCTTCCAGCCGCAGGAGCGCGTCTGGACGGGCGCGGTGGAACGGGCCAGCGTCCTGAACTGGGTCTTGATCGGCCTGCTGCCGTTCGCGCACTGGTGGAACGTGCGTCCGTCGCAGCCGATTTTCCTGCAGGGCTTGGGGCTGCTGGTGGTGTGCGGCATCGGGTTCATGCTCGCGTTGAACGGCGTCCTGTCGCGGTTGGCGGCGATGCTTCCCGACGAGGTGCTCCGCTCCGACACGCGGTTGTTCACGCGGGTCAACGGTTGGTTGATCGGGATCCTCGCCGCCTTGTTGTCGCTCGAATGGCTCGCGATGGTTTTGCCGGCGCGGGTGCCCCTCGTGCTGCACGTGTTCCTCGACGACGTGTCCGAATCCCGGAACTGGCTGTTCACCATGCTGGCGCTGCTGCCGTTGGCGCTGACGATGACGCTCGTCTGGAAAGCCAAGGAGGCGATCCTGGCCAGCGTCTTCCGGGGGCATTGAGCCGGAACGATTCGTTAGGCAAACGGGAATTCCTCGCGCCAAGCGGGACCAAGGCCGGCCAAGGGGCCACAAAGGTGGATTGGGATGCCCGCATCGAATCCCACCGTTCGGTGAGCTGACAACCGATGGTCTTTGTTCCCCTTGGATGGCCTTGGTCCGGCTTGGCGTGAAATATTTCCTCGGCCGCGACTGCATCGTTCCTGCTGAGGGAGGGGGCGAGTTTCAAGATTCAAGTTTGAAGAGGCTGCGTCGTCGGCCGTCGTCCGCCCGGCTTGAATCTTGAAACTTGAATCTTGAAACTCAGGACCGCTCCCCGCCCCGCCGACGCGATCCACCGAGGTCCACGGTCTCACGACCACAGCGACGACGTCCTCGGGCTTGAAACTTGAATCCTGAAACTTGAAACTCCTCCCTTCCCTAAATTCCTGTAACTCCCGCGTGCGCCGGGGAGTCACAAGCGCTGTACGTCACCAGCTAGAAGTCATCACAACAATCCATCGGAGGATCCCATGAAGAATCGCATCATGCGTCTCGTTTCGGCGGCCGGCTTTGCCGCCGCGCTCACGATCGCGACCGCCCAGGTGGCGGCGCAGGACAACAACGCCGACACCCAGGGCCAAGGCGGCGGACGTCGCAATGGCGGCGGCGGCAATTTCGATCCCGAGGCCATGCGTCAGCGCATGAACGAACGGATGAAGGAGCAGTTTGGCGTGAAGGACGACGCCGAGTGGAAGTTGATCTCCGAACGCGTCGAGAAGGTCAACGAGGCGCGCCGCGAGGTCGGCGGCGGCCGCGGCATGATGGGCATGATGGGACGCGGGGGCCCCGGTGGTCCCGGTGGCGGCGGACCCGGTGGCGCCGCCCCGGACGCGGGTGGTGCCGGCGGCGGGGGTCGCCGCGGTGGAGGCGGATTCGGCGGGACGCCGAGCCCCGAGGCGGAATCGCTGCAGAAGGCAATCGAGGCCAACGCGCCGGCCGACGAGATCAAGTCGAAGCTCGCCAAGTACCGGACGTCGCAGAAGGACAAGCAGGCCAAGCTGGAGAAATCCCAGGAAGACCTGCGCCAGGTCCTCTCCGTGAAGCAGGAAGCCCAGGCCGTGTTGATGGGTCTTCTCAAGTAATCGATACCACGGCGGCGGGCCATCCTCCGGCCCGCCGCGTTTCCCTTTCGCCATGTCCGATGCTTCTCCCGTCACAGCGCTTCTCGACCGCATGGTCGGCGACCGCCAGTTGTCCGCCGACGACGCGCGGACGCTCGCATCCCTGCGCGACGACGCCGCCCCGACGTCCGAGTCGGAAGTGCTGAAGTGGCTTGCGCGGGAATACGAGGTCCCGTTCAACGCGCTGGACGACATCGATCCCGAGAAACAGGTCCTCGGCCTTTTTCCCGCGCGCATCCTCCTTCGCGAGGAACTCCTGCCCCTCCGCCGCGACAACGGCACCGTCGAGGTCGCCACCAGCCGGTTGTTTGCCACGCAGGGACTCGACGCGCTGAAATCGCTGACCGGGCTCCACCTGCAGCCGGTCCTGGCGCCGCGCGAGGCGATCCTCCGCGAGATGAAGAAGCGCCTCGGCGTCGGCGCGGACACGATCGACACCCTCGGCGAGGAGGAATCGTTCCAGGTCGTCGACGAGGATGGTTCGGAGGACACCAATCTCGACACGGCGGCCGAGGACGCGTCGATCATCCGGTTCGTCAACCAGGTGTTGCGCGACGCCATCGACCTGCGGGCGTCCGACATCCATCTCGAGCCGTTCGAGGACGAGATGCGGATCCGGTACCGCATCGACGGCGTGCTGCAGGACGTGCCGGTGCCGGCGCAGATCAAGCGCTTCCAGCCCGCGATCGTCTCTCGCGTCAAGATCCTCAGCCACCTGAACATCGCCGAGAAGCGGTTGCCGCAGGACGGACGCATCAAGATCCGGCTCGACGCCGCGGAGGTGGACATCCGCGTGTCGGTGATCCCGATGTTGCACGGCGAGGCGGTGGTGATGCGTTTGCTGCGCCAGAATTCCGCGTTGCGCGGCATGGGCCAGATGGGGATGGACGACCGCGAACTGGTTTCGTTCCGGCGCGTCCTCGGGTTGCCGCACGGCATCATCCTCGTCACCGGACCCACCGGCAGCGGCAAGACCTCGACGCTCTACACGGCGCTCGGGGAGATCAACGATTCGGTCCGCAAGATCATCACCATCGAGGATCCGATCGAGTACCAGTTGAAGGGCATCAACCAGATCCAGGTGTCCGAGAAATCGGGACTGACGTTTGCCCGCGGTCTCCGCGCGATCCTGCGCCACGATCCCGACGTGCTGCTGATCGGCGAAATCCGCGACGCGGAAACGGCGACGATCGCGGTGCAGGCATCGCTGACGGGCCATTTGGTTTTCTCGACCCTTCACACGAATGACGCGCCCGGCGCGTTGACCCGTCTCGTGGACATGGGCGTCGAGCCGTATCTCGTCGCGTCGTCGCTCGAGGCCGTGCTCGCCCAACGCCTCGTGCGCGTCCTGTGCCCGCATTGCAAACAAGTCGATGTCTCGCCGACGGCGCGGACATTGGCCTCGGACCTGGGGTTCCCGTCGGATACGTCGATCTACCGCTCGGTCGGTTGCCGCGAGTGCCGGAACACCGGTTACCATGGCCGCCGCGGCATCTTCGAGTGGATGGACACGACTCCCGAAATCCGCCGGCTCATCCTGAAGAATTCCTCGAGCGGCGAGATCCGCGACGCGGCGCGGCGCGGTGGGATGCGGATGCTGGCCGACGACGGCTGGCGGCTCGTGCGCCTCGGGGTCACGACGCCGGAGGAAGTGCTGCGCGTCACGAAGGCGCAGACGGACGGCGAGGAGAAGAAGGCCAACAACGCCGCCGAGATCGTCGCCACCGCCGCGGGTTGAAGGGATTTTCCCAATGGCATCCTTTCATTACCGCGCGATGCAGCCCAACGGCTCGGTCGCCGAGGGACAACTCGACGCCGGCAACCGTGCCGAGGCCCTTCGCCTGATCGAGGCCAAGGGACTCCGCCCGATCCGCCTCAACGAAAACGGCGTCGCCGCCGCGTCGGGCCCCTCCCGTCCCGCCGCGCGTCGCGAATCGGCGGCACCCGCCAAGACGGCGGCGAAAGCAGTGGCGAAGGATTCGGCGAAGGAAACGCCGGGCGGCGTGGGTCCGCTCAAACTGGGGTTGGGCCAGGGCAAGATCACTCCCCGCATTCTCGAGAATTTCACGCGGCTACTCGCGAGCCTCCTCGCGGCGGGCGTGCCGCTGAGCCGCGCGCTGGTGATCCTCCAGCGCGAGGCGGCGAATCCCGCGGCGCGCGCCCAGTGGAAGGAAATCCACGATCTCGTCGTCGACGGACTCGCGCTCGCGGACGCGATGGGCCGGTCGCCGTCGACGTTTCCCAAGGTCTACGTGGCGATGGTGGAGGCGGGAGAGGCGGGCGGGTTCCTGGATTTGGTGCTCGGCCAGATCGCCGACTTCCAGGCGCGCGAGAAGGAGATGCGGGCGAAGGCGACCGCGGCGCTGATGTACCCGGTGATCCTGGCGGTGCTCGCGATCGGTGTCCTCGTCTTCCTTCTCGTGTTCTTCATCCCGAGGTTCCAGTTGATCTTCGCGAGCTTCGGCGCGGAGTTGCCGTTGATCACGCGGATCATCATCGGCGTGAGCGAGGTGCTTCGTGGCTACGGGTTGCTGATTTTGGGGGCGTTCGTGGTCGCCGCGTTCCTGCTCCGGACGTGGTTGACGTCGGCGGCGGGTCGACGCGTGTGGGAGGGACAGATTCTGCGCGCGCCGGCGGTCGGGCCGCTGATCGCCCAGTTCGCGATGTCCCGCTTTTGCCGCATGCTCGGCACCCTGCTGGGTGCCGGCGTGCCGCTCGTCAACAGCCTCAACGTCGCCCGCCGCTCGATCGGCAACCAGATCCTCGTCGACGCGGTGTCGAATTCCATCGAGCGCGTGAAGGAGGGCAAGGCGCTCGGGCCGAGTCTCGGCGGCTGCCGCGCGTTGTTCTCGGGCTCGACGTTGGAAATGATTTCCGTCGCGGAGGAGAGCGGGAAGCTGGACCGCGAACTCGTGCGGTTGGCGAACACCACCGAGGGAGAGCTCGACCAACAATTGAAGATCGTCGTGGCTCTGGCCGAGCCGATCATGCTTTTCCTCATCGCCGGCTTCATCGGCGTGATTTTCATCGGCATGCTGCTTCCCATCTTCTCCCTTCAGGACCACATCAAGTGATCTTCAAACAAACCCATCCCATGAGAACGAACCGAATCCACTCGGCCGGGCGGCAGCGTCGCGGCGGCTTCACGCTCATCGAGCTCCTGCTGGTGCTCGTCATCCTCGGCATCCTCGCGGCCGTCGTGTTGCCCAAATTCGCCAACCGCGGCGAACAGGCGCGCCAGGCCGCGGCGGCGACGCAGATCTCCAACTTCAGCACGGCGCTCGACGCGTTCGAGGTCGACACCGGTCGTTTTCCGCACGGCAAGAATGGCCTGCAGGACCTCTTCGTCATGCCGCGCGACGCCCAGAATTGGCGCGGACCGTACATGAAGGACGCGCTGCCCAAGGATCCCTGGGGCAACGAGTACGTGTACGAGTGCCCCGGCAAACACAACCCCAGCGGCTACGACCTGTATTCCATGGGCCTCGATGCCCGCGCCGGGACCGAAGACGATGTCACCAACTGGCAAAACCAGAACCAGAAGCGCTGACGCGCGCGGCCGCGCCGGGTTCACGCTCATCGAGCTGATCCTGGTGATGGCCGTGCTCGCCATCGTCCTCATGATCATGGCGCCGTCCCTCGGGAATTTTTTCCGGGGCCGGACGCTGGATTCCGAGGCGCGCCGGTTCGTGTCGTTGACCCGCTACGCGGAAAGCCGCGCGGTGTCCGAAGGTTCCCCCATGTTGCTTTGGATCGATCCCCAACTGCGCGCCTACGGGCTCGCCGAGGAACTCAGTTTCTCCGGCGGCGGCAGCGGAGCGCAGGCGGATCCGCATGCGGTCGAGTACAGCGTGGGACGCGAGGTGATGATGGATATCGTGGCGCCCGTCTCCGCGGCGGCGCGACGCGAGCAGGCGCAGAACGGCGCGCGCCTCGGGCGCAACGCCACGGTCATCCGTTTCCAGCCGGACGGATTCATGGGCGAGGGCGGGCCCGACGCGATTGCTTTCCGGCCGGACCCCGCCACCGGCCGCAGGGTCGATCCCTACGACGCCGTGTGGGTCGCCAAGACCTACAACCAACTCCACTATGAAATTCCCACGAACCAACTCGTCTACGTGCGCCGCTGACGGCGCGCGCGGCGTGGCTCGGCGGTTTTTCGCCCTGTCGCCGCGTCGGCCGCTTGCCGTTCGCGCCGCGGGCTTCACGCTCATCGAGGCGATCGCGGCAATGATGTTTCTCGCGATTGTCATCCCGGTGGCCGTGCAGGGACTGCAGATCGCCAGCCGCGCGGGAACGGTGGCGCTGCGCAAGAGCGAGGCGGTCCACGTCGCCGACCATCTGCTCGGCGAGATGGTCGCGACGGGCCAGTGGAAGCTGTCGGGCGGCGGCACGGTGCGGGAAGGCATCCATGAATACCGTTGGAAAGTGGAATCCCGGGCCTGGGAGAAAGATGCGTTGAAACTGGTTTCGCTGCAGGTGGTCTACAGCGTTCAGAACCGCGACTACGATGTCCGGGTGAGCACGTTGCTCGACCCGAACCAGCAGTGACCGACCAGGACGCCAGCAAACGATGAACGCCGTGCCGCCCACCACCCGATCCTCCGGAATCCCGGCGGCGGCGTGGCGTCGCGGGCCGGCCGGCCAGGCGTTCACTCTGATCGAATTGCTGCTGGCGATCGCGATTTTCTCGTTGGTTCTCAGCGCCATCAGCGGCGTTTTCTACGGCGCGATGCGGTTGCGGACGCGCACGAGCGAGGCCATCGAGGAGGCCCTGCCGGTCCAGCGCGCGCTCGCGATCCTCCGCAAGGACCTCGCGGGCATCGTCCTTCCCCGCGGAACCATCCAGAGCAATCTCGTGGTGGCGGCGGGTTCGGGCGAGGGCTCGGTGCAGGACTCCGACACCGCCATCTACACCTCGAGCGCCGCGGTTTCGCCGAACCTGCCGTGGGGCGAGGTCCAGCGGGTTTGGTACGGACTGCGCCCGCCGACCAACGCGTACGCGTCGTATGGGAAGGATCTCGTCCGCTTCGTGGTGCGCAACCCGCTGCCGGTGCTCCAGGACGACGTCGACGAGCAGCACATTCTCGGCGGCGTCCTTCGCCTGGAGTTTTCCTTCTACGACGGCACGACCTGGCAGACCTCGTGGAACACGTCCAACCAGACGGCCGTCCTGCCCGCGGCCGTGAAGGTCCTGCTCACGATGGCGGACAATCCCGCCCGCCGCGTCCCGGGCGCTTCCACCGGCCCCGGGCAGGCCCCGTTCCAAGTGGTCGTTCCCATCCTGCTCGGCGCGACGAACGCCGCCAGCACGACGGACTCGACCGGGGGAGGGCAGCCGTGAGGATCCGCTTCCCCAATCCCCGCGCCGAGCGCGATGGCACGGCGTTGGTCATCGTGATGTGGATCGCGTTGGGCTTGGTGAGCATCGCGCTCTACTTCGGCAATTCGTGCGCGCTCGAGCTCAAGGCGGCGGACAATCGCGTCGCGGCGGTCGAGGCGGAACACGCGCTGGACGGCGCCGCCCGGTACGCGATGTACGTGCTCACCAACACCGACCAACCCGGCGTCCTTCCCGACCCGGTCACCTACCTGCGCGAGTCGGTTCCCGTCGGCGAGGCCCGGTTCTGGTTCGTCGGGCGCGACACCCGGTCGTCCCAGCCCGCGCCGGAGAAGGCGTTCTTCGGACTCGTCGACGAGTGTTCGAAACTGAATCTCAACACCGCCACCCTGGCGATGCTCACCAATCTCCCGCGCATGTCGCCGGAGCTCGCGGCCGCGATCATCGACTGGCGCGACACCGACAGCAACGTCACCGACGGTGGCGCGGAGGACGACACCTACGCGCGGTTGAATCCGCCGTACCATTGCAAGAACGCGCCGTTCGACAGCGTCGAGGAACTCCGCTTCGTGGCGGGCGCCGACATGGACGTGCTGTTCGGCGAGGACACCAATTTGAACGGCGTGCTGGACGCGAACGAAAACGACGGCCAATCGACGCTGCCGCTCGACAACCGCGACGGCCGGCTCGATCCGGGAATCCTCGAGTACCTCACCGTGTACAGCGCGCAGCCGACGACGTTGCCGGACGGCACGGCGATGGTGAACGTCGGCGGCGCGAACGCGCTGCAAAGCGTCGCGTCGCTGCTCGGGGATCGGCTCGGCACGGACCGTTCGAACCAGATCCTGCGGAACCTCGGCGGCGGCGGCGGTGGAGGTGGAGGTGGGGGCGGCGGCAACACGACGACGTTCCGCAGCGTCCTGGAGTTCTACATCCGGAGCCAGATGACCGCGAACGAGTTCAGCCAGATCGAGACGAACCTCGTCGCGACGGCCGCCGCGCAACCGGGCCAGACCGCGACCGCAAACAGTCCCGTGAACGTCAACACCGCGAGCGAGGCCGTCCTGACCTGCATCCCTGGCATCGGGCTCGACTACGCCTCGCAGGTCGTGCAGTTCCGGCAGGCCAATTCCGACCGACTCAACACCGTCGCGTGGGTCTCGGAAATCCTGCCCCGCGCCAACGCGATCCAGGCGGGTCCGTACCTGACCGGCCGCAGCTACCAGTTTACCGCCGACGTCGTTGCCACCGGCCATCTCGGCCGCGGGTACCGCCGCGCGCGCTACGTGATCGACATCTCCGGCAAGACCGCGCGGATCGTCGCGCGCCGGGATCTCAGCCATCTGGGCTGGGCACTTGGGCGCGAGGCCCGCGATCAACAACGGCTTTTGCTTACCCAGAACCAACGATGAAGTCCTGGCCCCCCATGAAACGCCACCCCGCGGTGCTCGGCCTCGCCCTCGATGGCCGCCGTGCCGAGGCGTTGGTCGTGCGCCGCACCAATGGCTCCGTCGAGGCGGGCGACACGGTGTCGTTCGTTTTTTCCGCCGACCTCGCCACGGGCGACGTCGCGGTGCTCGGCGCGGAATTGCGCGCGCAACTCGACGCGGCCGGCATTCGCGAACGGCGTTGCGTGGTCGGGCTACCGCTCGATTGGGTGATGTCGATTTCCACGCCGTTGCCCGAGCTGCCCGAGGACGACATCGCCGCGATGCTCCAGCTCGAGGCCGAGCGCGGGTTCCCGTATTCGCCGGACGACCTGATGATCGCGCAGTCACGCTACGGGGCGCAGCCGGGTGGAGCGGGCGCGCTCCAGCTCGCGGTCGCGCTCGAACGCGTCGATCGCATCGAGCAAATCCTCCGCGCCGCGAAACTCACCGCGGTGTCCTTCACCCTCGCGTTCCCGATCCTCGCGGTGGCCTCGGCCGGATCCGCGGACCGCGCCGTGACGCTCGCCGTCGGCGAGACCAGCGTCGCGGTGGCCATCGGCAGCGGCAAGGGGTTCGCCGCGTTGCGCACCATCGCCGGCGCGCTCGATGCCTCGGGCACCGCGCCCCTCGCGAAGGCCGACGTGGTCGCCCGCGAACTGCGCGTCACGCTCGGGCAAGTCGACGCCGGCCTGCGCGCGCGCATCGAGCGCCTGCGCATCGTGGGTGCCGGCCCGGCGGCGGATCGCCTCGCGTCGGAATTGCAGTCGAGGGCCGTCGCGCTCGGACTGGTGGTGGAACGCGTGACCGCCCCGAACCCCGCGGCGCTCGGCCTCGGGGTGCCCCCGGGCAAGGCGCTGTCGGGCGCGTTGGTCGTGGCGACCCGCCATCTCGCGGTGCAGAAGGCGGAACTCGAATTCCTGCCGCCGCGCCTTTCGGCCTGGCAACAGTTCACGTCGCGCCATTCGTCCAAGCAACTGGCCTACGTGGGCATGGTCGCCGGCGTCGTCGCGTTCCTCGTGCTGGTGGCCTTCGCATACCAGCAGGTCCAACTCGCCAGCCTCGGCACCGAGTGGAAGGGAATGGAGAAACGGGTCGAGAACGTCACCAACCTCAAGACGCAGATCCGGCGTTTCCGGCCTTGGTACGACGAGTCGTTCCGCACCCTCGGCGTGCTGCGGCGCGTCACCGAGGCTTTCCCCGAGGACAGCTCGGTCACCGCCAAGACCATCGAGTTCCGCGAGGCCGGGCTGGTCGTTTGCTCCGGAACCGCGCGCGACAGCGCCGCGTTGCTCAAGACGCTCGACAAGCTGCGCTCGACGACGGGCATCTCCGAGGTCCAGGTCGAGCAGGTCCGCGGGAAGTCCCCGCAGCAATTCACCTTCAATCTCCGCTGGGACAGCCTCGTACGGCAGCCATGAAAATCGACTTTCGCAATCGACAGCATCTCCTCCTCTTTTTGGTCGGGGTGCTCGCCGCGTACTGGATCAGCGACAAGGTGATCATCGGGCCGCTGACCAAGACTTGGGGCGCGCGGTCGGACCGGATCAAGGAGCTGCGCACGCGCATTGCCCAGGGCAAGGAGTCGCTGAACCGCGAACGGGTCATCGTCGCCGATTGGGAACGCATGCGGACCAATGCCCTTCCTGGCGTCGTCTCTTCCGCCGAGGGCACCGTCCTCCGCGCCTTCGACCGGTGGTCGGCCGAAAGCCGCATCAGCGTCACGTCCGTGAAGCCCCAGTGGAAACATCCCGAGGACGACTACATGACCCTCGAGTGCCGCGTCGACGCCAACGGTAGCCTGTCGGCGCTGTCGCGATTCCTGTACGAGGTGGAGGCGGATCCCCTCGGCGTGCGCATCGATTCGCTCGAGCTGAGCACCCGGGAGAGCGACGGCTCGCAGTTGACGCTCGCGTTGACCGTGAATGGCCTTTATCTGAACCCGCCCCCCCAATGACGCTTTTCCCAGCCAAAGCCCGTTTCCTGCTGGCCGCCGCGATGGTCGCGTCGTGCGTCGCGAGCGCCGCCGAGACCAACGCGCCCCCGACCGCTTCCGCGACCAACGAGTCGGGAACCAACGCGCCGGCGGCGTCCACCACGGCGACGAACGCGCCCCCCGTGGAGTCGACGGCCGAGAAGTCGCCGGAAACGTCCGTGGAGGACAAGCCCGCCGTGGCAACCGAGGTTTCCACCAATGCCCCGGCGGCCCCGGCGCCCACCCGGATATCCGGGAAGAAGGTGGAGTTCGCCGAGTTCCGGCTCATCGGCGACCGCAATATTTTCAACCCGAACCGTTCCCCGCGTTCCAATCGCGGTGGACGCGGCGGCCCCGAGCGCAAGCCCGTCAAGATCGAGACCTTCACCCTCGTCGGGCTCATGACGTACGACCGCGGCGACGTGGCGTATTTCGACAGTTCCGCGTCGGCTTTCCGCAAAAGCGTCCGGACCAATGACACGATCGCGGGCTATCGCGTGACCTCGCTGACGCCGACCGAGGCGAAGCTCGAGGCGGATGGCAAGACGATCGTCGCCCACGTGGGCACGAAATTCCGGAGGACCGATGGCGGGCCGTGGGAGACGGCCGCGGCGGGCGGGACATTTTCAGTGGAGCCGAAGCCGGAAACGGCGTCGGCGGATGGATCGAAGGACGTGGAGCCGTCTTCGGACGACGCCACGGACAAGGAAACTTCGGGTGGAGGATCGGGCGGCGCCGTCAACGACGTGCTGAAGCGCCTGATGCAAAAGCGTGAACAGGAGACCAAGAATGAAAAACAATAGTCGCCGAATCTGGCCAGTCTGCGTGTTGGCCGGAATGCTCGCGTGGGGTGGCCTGCGCGCGGAGGACGAGCCGGTGGCCAAGGCCGCCGCCGATGCCGCCGTCGCACCCGCGCCCGCGCCCGAAACTCCAGCGGAGACCACCGCGGCACCCGTCGAGGCGCCGCCCGCGTCGAAGAGCATCCGGCTCAATTTCCGCAACGCGCCGATCGAGATGGTTCTCAACCATCTCAGCGAGGCCGCGGGATACATCATCCTCCTCGACACCGAGGTCCGCGGGAAGATCGACGTGTGGAGCAACCAGCCCGTCACCGGCGACGAGGCGGTCGGGATCCTTGAAACGGTCCTGAGCAAGAACGGCTATATCCTGCTCCACAACGGCCGCACGCTCCACGTCATCAGCAAGGACAACGCGGCCCGCAAGCCCATCCCCGTCAAGGTTGGCACCAATTTCAAGCAGATCCCGCAGAACGAGGAGATGGTCACGCAGATTCTTCCCATCCGCTACATCAGCGCCACGGGTCTCACCCAAAACCTCCAGCCGCTCCTCTCGTCGGACGCCTCGATGACCGCCAACGACGCCGGCAATGCGCTGATCCTCACGGACACCCAGGTCAACATCCACCGCATCGCAGAGATCATCACCGCGCTCGACACGTCGGGCAGCGGTTCGACGACGATCAAGGTGTTCAAGCTCAATTTCGCCGATGCGAAGGAACTCGCCGCCGTGGTAAAGGAACTTTACCCGGTGACCGCGAACGCCGGTGGTGGCGGTGGCGGCGGGAACAATGGCGGCAACAACAATAACGGCAACCGTTTTGGCGGTGGTGGCGGAGGGTTTCCCGGCGGCGGTGGTGGATTCCCCGGTGGGGGCGGTGGCGGCGGCGGACAAGGTGGCGGCGGTGCCGGCGGCGGCCGCGGCGGTGGAGCGGGCAATGGCTCGCGCGCCGCGTCGGCACGCGTCACGGCGGTCGCGGATGAGCACAGCAATTCGCTCGTCGTGAACGCGCCCGACGACGTCATGCCGTCGATCGAGGAACTCGTGAGGAGCGTCGACACCAACATCCAGGACGTGACCGAGCTCCGCGTGTTCCCCCTCCGTTACGCGGATCCCGGCGAGATGGCGGACCTCCTCGGCAGCCTCTTTCCCGACGACACGCGCGCCAATGACAACACCCGCGGCCAACAGGTCCGGTTCGGCGGCGGGTTCGGTGGATTCGGCGGCGGCGGTGCCGCGCGCACCGGGGCGGCATCCGGAACCGACAGCCAGCTCTCCAAGAAAAAGGGCCGGGTGCTCGCGGTCGCCGACCGGCGCACCAGCTCGGTCATCGTCAGCGCGGCGCACGACCTGATGAGCCAGATCGGCGAGATGGTCGCGAAGCTGGATTCCAACCCGGCGCGCAAACAAAAGGTCTACGTGTACGACCTTGAGAACGCCGATCCGACCCAGGTCCAGGAAGTCCTGAACAACCTTTTCGTCTCCCAGACGTCCAACCGCAGCCAGCGCTCGACGGCCAACCAGAACAGCGCGTTGTCCACGCGCCAGACCCAGCAGACCCAAAACTCCGGCAGGACGAGTGGCAGCGGGTTTGGCAGTACTGGCGGAGGCGGAGGCGCGGGCGGCGGAGGCGTCGGCCGCGGCAACTGATCCAACCAACCTTCATGTCCAATCTTCAGGGAAACCCAACCATGAGATTCAATACCCGACCCCGTTCGGCCGCGCCGATCGCGTTGTGTCTGGCCGCGCTCGCGGCCGTGCCGGCCTTCGGCCAGGGCAACTTCGGCGGTGGCGCCGGCGGTGGTTTCGGCGGCGGCGGCGGCGGCGGTGGCGGCAACCGCGCCGGTTCCGGCGGCACCACCCGCCAGTATCCGAACAACACCCAGGTCGGCGACGCCATGATCTCGATCGATCCGGAAACCCGGAAGATCATCGTCATCACCGACGACGAGACCAACGTCCAGATCGGCGACGTGATCAAGAGCCTCGATCACCCGCGCCCGCAGGTCCTCATCAAGGTCGTGTTCCTCGAGATCACCCACAACAATGGCTCGGACATCGGTGTCGAGGGTGGATGGACCAAGGGCGTCGGCGGCGGCAACACGCCGAGTGTCGGCAACGTTTTCGGCCTCTCCGGCCTCAACAACGCCGCGTCCAACAACATCCTCAACTCGCTCGGCCAGCCGATCTCCAGCTTCAGCCCGACGCCTCCCGGCGCCGGCCTTTACCAGATGCTTGGCTCCGACTACCAGGTCGCCCTCCGAGCCATCGCGACGGCCGGCAAAGCCGAGATCCTTTCTCGCCCGTCGATCCTCGCCCGGAACAACCAGCCGGCCACCATCTCGCTCGGCCAGCAGGTGCCGTTGGTCAGCAACACCCGCTTCGACGCGGTCAACGGCCAGATCAACACCGTCACCTACCAGAGCGTCGGCATCATCCTCCGCGTCACCCCGTTCATTGGCAGCGATGGCATGGTCGAGATGATCGTCTCGCCCGAGACGTCCTCGCTCGCCGACAAGTCGTTCTGGGTGCCGATATCGAAGGACGCCCTCGCGCCGGTCATCAACTCGCGCGTCGCCGACACCGTCGTCGTGGTGCCCGACGGCCAGACCGTGATCATCGGCGGCCTGATGTCGAACGAGGTGACCGAGTCCGAAAGCAAGATCCCGTTGCTGGGCGACATCCCGTGGATCGGGAACGCCTTCAAGCGAAAGCAAAAGCAGAACACGAAGACCGAGCTGATGATTTTCCTCACCCCGCACGTCGTGGCCGCGCCTGGCCAACTTGCCAACCTCACGGCCGAGGAACGCGCGAAGGGGACGCTCAAGATGAACTCGATGAGCGAGCAGCAGCTCGACAAGTTCCTCGAGACGATCCCGCTGAAGGGCGATCCCAACGCCGTGGATCCCGACAAGAAGAAGAAAAAGAAGTAGCCAGTCGGCCGGCCGGAGCCCCGTTGCCGCGAGTTTCACGCGGCGGCGGGGTTTTTCATTTTCGTGGAGTGGCCGCCGTTGTTCGTGGAGTGGCCGACTTGTTCGTGGCCGCCGTCGTTCGTGGCCGCCGTCGTGAGACGGTGGAAAGAAGCGATGCAGCTCCCCGAAAGCAACGCAGGCGAGGACGCCCGCGGCGGCGCGCCGAGGAATGGCAGCATGATGTAGAGCGGCCGTCCCCGGCTGCGCAGAAAAGCACCGTCCCCGGTGCGTCTCGTCTTGCCGCGACTTGCGGGGCACGGGCGAGGACGCCCGTGATCTGCGCAGGCGGGGACGCCCGCTCTACGCCGCGCCCCCCAAAGGTGCGATTGCCAGCCGTCGTCCTCGGGGCCTTACTGGCCGCATGATTCCCCGCGCGGTTCCCGGAACGCCATGAAGTGGCGTCGCTCCAGTATTGCGCGCGTTTTGGCGCTCGCCCTTGCGGCGGCCGCGTTCTTCCCCGCGCTCGGCGGCGACCCCACCAACCACTGGGCCTACCGTCCCATCGTTCGTCCCGCCGTGCCCGCGGCCGACGCTCCCAGCGGGAATCCCATCGATGCCTTCGTGCGCGCGCGACTCGGATCCCGCGGTCTCTCGCCCGCGCCCGGGGCGGATCGTCGGACCTTGGTGCGCCGCGTGTTTCTCGATCTGGTCGGATTGCCGCCATCCCCCGAGGAGTCGGACGCGTTCGTCGCCGATGACCGGCCCGACGCATTCGGCGAACTCGTGGATCGTCTCCTCGCCTCGCCGCGCCACGGCGAGCGGTGGGCACGGCATTGGATCGACGCCGCGCACTTCGCGGAGACGCACGGGCACGACCAGGACCGCATCCGCACGCACGCGTGGCCGTACCGCGACTATCTCGTCGGCGCGTTCAACGACGACAAACCCTACGACCGCTTCGTCCGCGAACAGGTGGCCGGCGACGTCCTGTATCCGGACGATCCGGCCGCGACCGTCGCGCTTGGCTTTCTGGCGTCCGGTCCGTGGGACGAAAGCTCCCTGCGTGACATCCGTGAGGACACCGTGGACCGGCAGATCGGACGGTATCTCGACCGGGACGACGTCGTGACGACCGTGATGCAGACGTTTGCGAGCATCACCGTCCAGTGCGCGCGCTGCCACGACCACAAGTTCGACCCGATTCCGCAGCGTGACTACTACGCGTTGCAGGCGGTGTTCGCCGGCGTCGACCGCGCGGACCGCGCGTGGGACGCGGATCCGGCCGTGCACCGGAAACGTCAGGAACTCTTCGCGCTTCGAAGGCGGTTGGGACGCGGCGATCCATCGCTCGTGCTGTCGGCGCAATCCAAACGCGAGGCCACGGAGTGGATCCGCGCCACCGGCGCGCGCCCGATTTCGTGGCGCGTCTTCGGGCCGCGGACATTCGTCTCGACCGGCGGCGCGACGCTGGCGTTGAACGAAGACGGGTCGGTGTCGTCCGCGGGGAAACGTCCGGACCGCGACACGACCACGTTTTCGGGCCCGCCGGCATTGGACGAAATCACCGCGGTACGGCTCGAGGTGTTGCCCGACGACGCGTTGCCGAAACACGGGCCGGGCCGGAACGAGAACGGGAATTTCCATCTCAGCGAATTCCAACTGCTGATCTTCGAGCCCGGCGTCGCGAAGGCACGCGTCGTCGAGCTCGCGAATCCCACGTCGGATTTCGACCAGGACGGCTGGGGCATCGCGCGTGCCCTCGACGGCGACGAGAAGACCGCGTGGGGAATCCATCCGCGCGAGGGCGAGGCGCACGAGGCGATCTTCGAATTGAAGGCGCCGCTTCGTGCGGCCGCGGGTTCGACGCTCGTCTTCGTCCTCAAGCAACTCCACGGGGACGGGCACGTGATCGGGCGCGCGCGTCTCTCCGTCACCGACGCGCCGCTTCCCATCCGAATCCTTCCGCCGGTGATTCGCGAGGCCGTCGCCGTCGACGCGGGCCAACGCACCGACGCGCAGTGGACCGCGCTCGCACGACATGTGGTCGGCGGGAGCATCGAGAAGGACCTCGCCGCGTTGCCCGCGCCGTCGATGGTTTACGCCGCGGCCGCGGACTTCGAACCCGACGGCGGATTGAAGCCGTCGGGCGCGCCGCGGATGGTGCGGGTATTGCATCGCGGCGACATCGGCAAACCGCGCGAGGACGCCTCGCCGGGAGCGCTTGGATGCGTCGCCGCGTTGCCGTCGCGGTTCGAGGTGGATCCGGGCGCGGAGGAAGGAGCGCGCCGCGCGGCGTTGGCCGACTGGCTCTCCGACCGCGAGAACCCGCTGGTCTGGCGCTCGATCGTCAACCGCGTCTGGCGCCTGCATTTCGGGCGCGGCCTCGTCGAGACGCCGAACGACTTCGGCAAGATGGGCGACGCGCCGTCGCATCCGGAACTTTTGGATTGGCTGGCCGCGTGGTTCCGCGACGACGCCCACGGGTCGTTGAAGCAATTGCACCGGTTGATCGTGACCAGCGCGACGTACCGCCAGCGTTGCGTCGCCGAGGATCCACATGGGGTGGCGGCGATCGATCCCGACAACCGTTTGCTCTCGCACATGAACCGCGCGCGGCTCGATGCCGAACAGGTGCGCGACGGGATCCTGCAGGCGTCGGGCCGGCTCGATCTGCGGATGGGAGGACCGGGCGACCGCCAGTTCGATCTGCAGCCTGGCATCCACGTGACGCCGCGGGTCGACTACACGAAGTTCGACGTCGACGCCGACGCGGGCCGGCGGCGCGGCATCTACCGTTTTCTGTTCCGGACGTTGCCCGATCCGTTCATGGACGCGCTGGATTGTCCCGCGGGCGACCAACTCACGCCGGTGCGCGGCGCGGGGGTCACGGTGCAGCAGGCGCTGGCGCTGTGGAACGACGTGTTCGTGACGCGCCACGCCGAGCACCTTGCGCGACGCATCGAGGGCGAACGCGCCGGACCCGAGGCACGCATCGCGCGCGCGTTCGAGCTGTTGCTGCAACGCCCGCCCACGTCCGCGGAATCCACGGAGTTCGTCGGGTACGCGAACCGGCACGGCCTGGCGAACGGATGCCGGCTGTTGCTGAACTCCAACGAATTCATGTTCGTGAACTGAAGGGAGCCCAATGCCGATGCCATCGATCCAACGGATTTCGGAAAGTCGACGCTCGTTCCTGTGGCGCACGGGCGGCGGGTTGGGCGGCGTGGCGCTGGCGCAACTGCTCGGCGCGGGTCGGACGCTGGGCGCGGACGCCCCGGGTTCCGTCGCGGCGGCGATTCCCGACGGCCTGCGGCATCATCCGGTGCGTGCCAAGCGCGTCATCCAGTTGTTCATGAACGGCGGCGCGAGCCAGATGGATCTCTTCGACCACAAGCCCGAGTTGTTCCGCCGGCACGGCGAGAAGTTCGATCCCGGCAACGGCGAACACGTGGAAGCCGCCACCAGCGAGCCCGGGAAAATCCTGAAGCCGCCGTACGAGATGCGGCGCCACGGACAAAGCGGGCGTTGGGTTTCGGACCTGATGCCCAACCTCGCGCGCCACGTCGACGACCTCGCGTTCTTCATGGCGATGTCGTCCCGGACCAATGTCCACGGGCCCGGAAGCTTCCTCATGAACACCGGCTTCCTCCTTCCGGGGTTCCCGAGTTTTGGTTCGTGGGTGAGCTACGCGTTGGGAAGCGAGTCGGACAATCTCCCGTCGTTCGTGGTGCTGCCGGACGCGCGCGGGTTGCCGTACAACCAGAAGGGCAATTTCTCCGCCGGGTTTCTCCCCGTGCAACACCAAGGGACGATCATCCAGTCGCGTCCGGCGGCCGGCGACGTGCCCGCGGAATTCGTCTTCGGCGATCTCCGGCCACCGCCGTCGGCGCGCTACATCACGTCGGCGTCGTCGGGCGAGGGACTCGATTTGCTCGGCCGCTTCAACCGTGCACACCAGTCGGAGAACGCGGATGACCCGCGGCTGGAGGCGCGGATCCGGGCCTACGAACTCGCGGCGAAGATGCAGCTCAGCGCGCCCGAGGTTCTCGATCTTTCGGGCGAGAGCGACGCGACGCGGCGGCTCTACGGCGTCGATGGACCGGTCACCGGGGATTTCGGGCGGCGTTGCCTGTTGGCGCGGCGGTTGGTGGAACGCGGCGTGCGGTGCGTGCAGGTTTGGAGCGGCGCGGGCGGCCCGACGAACAACTGGGACAACCACGCGAACATCGCGAAGGAACTCCCGCCGATGTGCGCGGCGACGGACCAACCGGTCGCGGCGTTGCTGTCGGATTTGAACGCGCGCGGGATGCTCGAGGACACGCTGGTGTTGTGGAACACGGAGTTCGGCCGGATGCCCTTCTCGCAAAGCGGCGACGGCCGCGACCACAACGGCGGGACGTTCGTGGGATGGATGGCGGGCGCGGGCGTGCGGCCCGGCGTGGCGTATGGGTCGAGCGACGACTGGTCGTGGAAAGCGGCCCAGGACGTGACGACGACGTACGACTTCCACGCGACCGTGCTGCACCTTCTGGGCATGGACCACCACCGCCTGGTGTACCGGCACGGCGGCGCGGACCGCCGTTTGACGGACGTGCACGGCGAGGTCGTGCGCGCGGTGCTGGCGTAGAGCGGGCGTCCTCGCCTGCGCAAATCACGGGCGTCCTCGCCTTCGCCGGGCTTCGGCGGAGCAAGCCCGCCCGTGCCCCGCGGGTCGCGACAATACGAGACGCACCGGGGACGGTGCTTTTTTGCGCAGGCGAGACGCCCGCGACTACCGCAGGCGAGGACGCCCGCGCCACATCTTGCGGCGCAATCATGCCGGCCGGGGCAATCGGCCGCCTCGTTGACGGCAATTCGGCTGTGCTGTAAATGTGTAAGCATGGTTCGAACTCAGGTGCAGCTTCCAGACGACGTGTACGCACGAGCGAAGCGGCTCGCGGAGCGGCGCGAGGTTTCCCTCGCCGAACTAACCCGTCGCGGCCTCGAGTACATTCTCAGCATCTATCCCCCCGACGACGGATCCAATGCCGTGTGGCAGCCGCCCGCTCCCCGGAAGTTGGGTTGGCGAGGGCTCGACGACGCGGAACTCAAGGCCGAGGCGCAACGTGGGACCGCGGAGGATCTCGTCGTCCGAGCCCGGAAAACAGCCCGCCGATCGCGATGATTTCCTTCGACACCAACCTGCTATTCCACGCCTACAACGCGGATTCGCCCTCGCACGAGGCAGCCTACCGATGGTTGGGATCGTTCGACCGGGACGAGGAGGCGGCTGTATCTGAGTTTGTATTGGCCGAGTTCTACGGGCTCCTCCGGAATCCGCGGGTGCTGACGGCACCGTTGACGGCCGCCGAGGCGGTCGGCGTCGTCCAGAGTTATCGACGTCACCCGAATTGGCGGTTGGTGGGATTCCCAGCGGAAAGTCGCATGCTTCACGATGCACTCTGGAAGAAGGCGGGCGCCCGCGACTTCGCGTTCCGGCGCCTTTACGACGTCCGCACCGCCTTGACCCTGCAAGCGCATGGAGTCACGGAATTCGCGACCGTCAACGTGAAGGATTTCCGGGATTTGGGATTCGCGAAGGTTTGGAACCCGCTCGAGGAATAGGCACGGGTCCGCGTGGGAGTCCGCGGGCGCGACGCGACGGCCGGCTGACGGACGTGCACGGCGAGGTCGTGCGCGCGGTGCTGGCGTAGAGCGGGCGTCCTCGCCCGTGCCCCGCGGGTCGCGACAATACGAGACGCACCGGGGACGGTGCTCTTTTGCGCAGGCGAGACGCCCGCGACTACCGCAGGCGAGGACGCCCGCGCTACGCCGCTTCAAACTTCAAACCTGAAACTTGAAACCCCGCCCCCGCCCTATTCCGGCGGCAAATTGTCGATCGCGGATTGCACCTGCCTGAGCTTCGTCTGCCAGTCGGCGAGGCGCTGCTTGTGTTCCTCGAACACCTTCGCCGGAACTTTCTGCGCGAAAGCCGGGTTCGCCAGCTTCTCCTCCACCTTCACGATCTCGCCCGCGATCCTCTCCTTCTCCTTCGTGAGCCGCACGCGTTCCGCCGCGTGGTCCACGAGTCCCGCCAACGGCAGGAACAATTCGCCCAGCGCGTTCGCCGCCACCGGCGTTCCGCGTTCCGGAGCCCAGCCCGCCGGCGCGATCTCGATCGACTCCGCATTCAGCAAGAGCTTGAGCACCTCGATCTCCGCCGCCGGCAATTCGCCCGTGGGCCGCAGCACAAACTTCACCCGCTTCGCCGGCTCGATCTTCGAGTCGCGCTTCAACCCGCGTCCCAATGACACCAGATCGAACGTCGCCTGCGCCACTTGGTCCGCCGCGTCGTCGAGCGCGAAGTGCGTCTTCTCGTCGTCGTCGAACGGCTTCGGCCACGTCGCGAACATCAGCGTCTTGCCGCCGCGATCGGCCGGTAGGTCGCGATCGAATCCCATCCCGTGCCACAACTCCTCGGTGATGAACGGCAGGAACGGATGGAACAACCGCAGCAGGTTCCCGAGCACGAAGTCGGTCACCGCGAGTTTGTTCGCCTTCAGCCGCTCGCCGCCCGCGCCGGCCGTGCCCAGCGCCGCCTTGCTGGCCTCGATGTACCAGTCGCAATACTCGCTCCAGAAGAAGCGGTACAACGTCGCCGTCGCGTCGCTGAACTTGTACTCGGCGAACGCCCGGGTCACCTCGCCGATCGCCTGGTCCAGCCGCAGCAGGATCCACTTGTCGTCGTTGGTGAGCAGCGCGGGATCGATCTCGCCCTCGGTCTCGCCGCCCTGCATTTGCCGGAACCGGCACGCGTTCCAGAGCTTGTTGCAGAAGTTCCGGCCGAGCTCGACCGACTGCTCGTCGAACAACACGTCCTGTCCCAGCGGCGCCGCGCGCATCACGCCGAAGCGCAGCGCGTCCGCGCCGAACTTCGCGATGAGGTCGAGCGGGTCGGGCGAGTTGCCGAGCGACTTCGACATCTTCCGGCCCTGTTTGTCGCGGATGATGCCCGTGAAGTAGACGTTCCGGAACGGCAGGTCGCCCATGTACTCATGCCCGGCCATGATCATGCGCGCGACCCAGAAGAAGATGATGTCGGGCCCCGTGACCAAGTCGGTGGTTGGATAGAACGCCTTCAACGTCGCGTTCTTCGCGTCCGTCGATTGGTCGTCGATCCAACCCATCGTGGCGAACGGCCACAGCCAAGAGCTGAACCACGTGTCGAGCACGTCGGGGTCCTGCGTCCAACCGTCGCCGGCAGGCGCTTCCATGCCGCAATACCGTTCGTCGCCGCGATACCACACCGGCACGCGGTGCCCCCACCAGAGCTGGCGGCTGATGCACCAGTCCTGGATGCCGCTCAGCCAGTGGTCGTACACCTTGGCCCAACGATCGGGGAAGAAGCGCATCGCGCCGTCGGCGACGCACGCCTTCGATTCCGCGACGCTCGGGTACTTCAGGAACCATTGCTCGCTGAGACGCGGCTCGATGGGCACGTCCGCGCGTTCGCTGAATCCGACGTTGTTCGTGTACGGCTCGGATTTCTCAAGCGCGCCCGCCGCCTCGAGGATCTCGGCCGACTTCTTTCGCGCGGCGAATCGGTCCAAGCCCGCGAGGTCCGTGCCCGCGCCGTCCGTCATCTTGCCGTCGGGCGTCAGGACATCGATCACCGGCAGCTTGTGCCGCAGGCCGATTTCATAGTCCGCCTTGTCGTGCGCGGGCGTGACCTTGAGCACGCCGGTGCCGAATTCGAAATCGACGTGGTCGTCGGCGATGATCGGGATCAGGCGTTGCTCCTTCGGCACGTCGAGCGGCAACGCCTTCACGACGTGTTTGCCCACGAGGTGCGCGTAGCGCGGGTCCTTGGGATTCACCGCCACGGCGGTGTCCGCGGGGATCGTCTCGGGCCGCGTCGTGGCGATGGTAAGGAACGTGCCGGGCGCCTCGGCCACTTCCACACGGAAGTGGTACATGAAGCCCTTCTGTTCCTTCATCACCACTTCCTCGTCGGAGAGCGCTGTGAGCGACGCGGGGCACCAGTTCACCATGCGCTTGCCGCGGTAGATCAGGCCCTTCGCGTAGAGATCGACGAACACCTTCTGGACGCACCGGGAATATTCCGGGTCCATGGTGAAGCGCGTGCGCGACCAATCGCACGAGGCGCCGAGCGCGCGGAGCTGCTTCAGGATGATGCCGCCGTACTTCTCCTTCCACTCCCAGATGCGCGCGACGAGTGCCTCGCGGCCGAGATCGTCGCGGTGCTTGATCTCGCCGGCTTTCTTCAGCGTTTTCTCGACGACGTTCTGCGTCGCGATGCCGGCGTGGTCGGTGCCGGGAAGCCAGAGGACTTCCTTGCCGTCCATGCGCGCCTTGCGGGCGAGGATGTCCTGGATGGTGTTGTTGAGGACATGGCCGAGCGTGAGGACGCCGGTGACGTTCGGCGGCGGGATGACGATGGAATAGGCGGGACGGGTCGCGGAGACGCGCGCGGGATCTGCGGTGAAGCATCCCTGCTCCAGCCAGAAGTCATACCAGCGCGTCTCGACGGCTTGCGGTTCGTAGGCCTTTGAAATCTCGGTCATGTCGCGTCCGGCGAGCCTAACAAACGGATGCGCCGATGGGGAGAAGGAGTTGAGGAAGGCGTGGAGAGGGGCACGGGCGGGGACGCCCGTGATTTGTGCAGGCGAGACGCCCGCCCTACGCCGGCCCTTGAAACTTGAAACTGAAAACTTGAAACTCCACGCGGGCCTTGCGCCGCGTGGCGCGCGATGGCAATCACTCCGGGACTTCACCCGTCATGTTGCGACCGTATTTCGACCGCGCCCGCCGCCTTCTTTCCTCCGCATCTTTTCTTGGGCTGATCGTCGCGTTCGGCGGCATGGCCCGCGCCGCCACGACCGCCGCGGAATCCCTGGCCTCGCTCGAGGCGGACGTTCGTGCGAAGCCCACGAACGCCATCGCGGCCATGCGCCTGGGTTCGGCGTTGACCCATCGGGATTGGCTCGTGCCCACGCGTCCGCCGACCAACACCGTGTTCGCCGGCGCGGCCACCAAGGTGACGGCGGCAACCAACGAATTCCCCGCGCCCTCGCGCCAGGTCCGCCTGCGGGTGTTGCCGAACTCGGTCGAACTGCTGCAGGAACCCGACGGCAAGGTGGCCGCGTCCATCGAGGCGACGGCGCCGTGGGAAACGGTCGCGTGGCATCCGAGCAGCGCGCTGGTGGTGTTGGGACGCAAGGGAGCGCTGGAAATCCGCGACGGGCAGACGCTGGCGCGGGTTCCGTTCGACACCGAACGCGTCGACGGCGCGGCGTTGGCTTTCAGCCCGGATGGATTGTGGCTGGCCGCGGCGTGCCGGCAGGGCGGGATCGATCTCTGGGATTGGAGCGAGGGCCAACTTTTGGCCGAGGGACTTTCGACGCGGACCGGATTCACGGGCATCGAGTTCTCGACCGACGGCCGTTACCTGCGTGTGTCCGCGCCGACGGGACCGGTGACGCTGGACGCACGGCCCAGCCGCAGTCTGGGACCGTGGATGGTGCACACGAGCGCCGTGGTTCAGGCCGTCGGTTTCCCCGACCGTTCGCGGACGCTGACGCTCCACGCGGATGGCACGATGCGCTTTTGGGGCGTCGATGCGCAGGAAGCCGCGCCCTCGATGCGCCTGGCCACCGTGCCGCTCGCGATCGTTCCGTCGGCGGATCGTCGGACGGTTGCCACGTTGCTCGCGCCCGGGAAGGTCCGTGTCTGGGACACGGTGACGATGCGGCCGATCGGCGAATGGCTGAATCACCCGGGCGGTGCCGTGGGCGTCGCGTTCGACGGACCGCGTCGGCACGTGTGGACGGGCGGCGGCGACTCGATTCGTTGCTGGGAATACAAGCGGTCCGTCGTCCGGTTGGCGAACGTCTCCACCGGCGCACCGGTCGCGGCGTTGGTCGGGAGTCCGAACGCCGGTTGGGTCGCGGTGCTGCGTCGCGGAGCCGCGGGCCCGGTCGCGTCGTGGTGGCCGGCGGCGGACACCAATGCGATCCCGATCCACGAGATCGCGGTCGGCGGGACGAACGTTTTCGCGTTGTCGCCGAATTCCGACCAACTCCTCGCGGCGGTCACGCCCTCGCGTCTCGGGCGTTGGGATCTTGGTTCCGGAAAAACCGTCGGACCGGACATTGATCACGGGGCGCCGATCACGTTCGCGGGCTGGAGCGTCGATTCGAAGCATTTCATCACGGTGGGCGACGACCACGCGGTCCGGGTCTGGGATCTTCGCGGGGAGAAGCCGACCTCGGTGGCGGTGCCCGTGCCGGGCACGGTCATCGACGCCGAGTTGGACGGACTCGCGGAACACCTGCTGGTTTGCGGTTCCGACCGGCGCTGGCGGGTTTTGGATGTGGCGACAGGCGCGCCTATTACGGAATCGTGGCCGCTGGATCCCAAGACGCGTTTCCCCGCGATGAAGCCGGTGCGTCTCCCGGGCGCGCGTTGGGCGGGTGGCGGCACCGAGGTCTTGGTCACGGACACGGCGCTGGGCGCGCGTTGGATGCCCCTGTTGCCGAAAGCGGCGGCACCAGCTTGGCTCCCCGATTTGGCCGCCGGCATCGCGGGCGAGGGAACCGGCGATCCCGTCGAACGCATCGAGGGCGTGCGCGGTGCCCTCGCCCGGGAACCCTTGATCGCCGGCCCGTGGGTCGACTGGGGGCGTTGGTGGACGGCAGATCGAATGGCGCGGCCCGCTTCGCTGCCGAACGGTCCCAAAGCCGACGCGTTGGTCGAGCGCGGCATCGCGCTGGATATACCCAACGGACTTCTCGAGTTGATCCGGCTCGATCCCTCGGCCCCGCGATTGCGGGCGGTGTTGATGGAACAAATGTGGACCAACATTTTCTGGGCGCGGCCGCGGCGGATGGAGCAGGCCGGCTGGCTGCGGCAACGCGGGGCCGTCGACGGGAAATAGGATGCGACCCGGCGTGAACATCGCGTCGGGCCCAACGTCGAACACCGCGATGAGGCGCCTTGCCATCCTTCTTTTCGTGCTCGCGTTGCCGTCGGTGTTCGCGGTTCCCGCGCGCGTGATCCTGATCCGCCACGCCGAGAAACCCGCGGACCATGGGGATCCGCACCTGACGAGCGAAGGCCGCGCGCACGCGGTGCGATGGGCGTCGTGGTTGACGCGGACCAACGCGCCGCGGCCGGACGCGTTGTTCGCGCCGAATCCCACGTCGAAGCATCCCAGCGTGCGCGCCACCGAGACCTTGGAGCCCGTCGCCAAGCAACTGGGGATCGAGGTCCGGATGACCGAGGACAGCGGCACCTTTGAACGCCTCGCGAAGTCCGTGCTGGCGGATCCGAAGCTCGATGGGAAGACCGTCGTCGTCTGCTGGGTCCACCAGTATCTCCCGCAATTCGCGGCGGCACTCGGCGTCACGCCCGAGCCCGTGAAGTGGAAGGACGAGGACTACGACGGCGTGTACGAGATCACCTTCTCCGAGGGCCGGGCCGCGTTGCGGAAAACCAGCGCCCCCCGGTCGCGCTGAGCGGGAACGATGTTGGCTGGGTGGGTGACGGCGCCCCTGCCGTCACCGTGGCGATTCGAGAAACCGCCGGAGGCTCGCGCCGGGAAGTGATGGCAGGGCCGCCGTCACCCACCTTGGTCGAGGGGTTCCGAGCCCATGCTGCCGTCGGTTGTATCCGATCCTCCCATCCCGCAGTCTCTCCCACCATGCGCCAGGGTTCCTCGCTCCGTTTCGGTCGCCCGTTCGTCGTGGGCGCGTTCCTGCTGGCGCTCGTCGTTCCCGCGTTGGCAGCGGAACGCAAACGCGAGAGTCCCTCCGAGCGATTCGAGAAAATGGATCGCAACCACGACGGCAAACTCACCGCCGACGAGGTGGGCAACCCGATCCTGTTCCACATGCTCGATCTCGATGGCGATGGATCGGTGACGCGCACGGAGGCGGCGGGCGCACTTTCGGAAATCGAGACGAGCCGGCGCTGGGCAAAATACGAGCCGAAGGCGGATGCCGGCGCCTCGAACGCGCCCTTCGCCGAGGCGCTCCACGCGGTCCCGGCCGCCGCGCTGGGCGTGGGCAAGCGCGTCGAACCGATCGATGCGCGCGATCTCGACGGACATCGCCGCCGCCTTTTCCCGGCGAAGGATGACAAGGCGTTGGTGATCGCGGTGGTGTCGTCGTCGTGCCCGCTCTCCGGCAAATACGCGCCCGTGTTGGCGCGTCTCGAGGCCGAGTACCGCGCGCGCGGCGTCGGCTTCGCGTTCGTCGCGCCGGTGGCGACGGATTCCGCCGCGTCGCTCGCGGAAATGCGCCGTGCGAACGACTGGAAGGGCCCGGTGTTCGCCGATCCCAAGCGCGCGATCGCGTCGTCGCTCGGCGTCCGCACCACCACGGAAGTGTTCGTGTGCGACGCTTCGGGAACGCTGCGTTACCGCGGCGCGATCGATGATCAATACGGCCTTGGCTACGCGCGTGCGGAGGCCCGCGCGCATCCGCTGGCCGATGCGTTGGACGCGATCCTTGACGGAAAGGAACCGCCGATGACGGCGACGACCGCGCCCGGATGCGTGGTCGAGTCGACGGCGACGAAGCCCACGAAGCCGACGCGGGCGACCTATCACCGCGACATCGCGCGCCTGATGCAGGCTCATTGCGTGGAGTGCCATCGCGAGGGCGGGCTCGCGCCGTTCGCGCTCGGGAATTACCGCGAGGTCGTCGGGCACGCGGGGATGATCCGCAAGCAGGTCGAGCGCGGGGCGATGCCGCCGTGGTTCGCGGCGCCGGGACACGGCGTGGAGTTTGCCAACGACCGGTCGCTGCCGGATCCGGACCGCGCGTTGTTGTTGGCGTGGCTGGATTCCGGACGTCCCGAAGGCGACGCGAAGGAAGCGCCGTTGCCGCGTCGCTACGATCCGGAGTGGCTCATCGGCAAACCCGACGCGGTATTCCAGATCCCGAAGCCCATCGCCATCGCCGCCGAGGGGGTGATGGACTACCAGGAAGCGTTCGTGGACACGGGCCTCTCCGAGGATCGATGGATCGGCGCGATCGAGATCCAGCCGACGGCGCGTGCGGTGGTGCACCACGTGTTGGTGTTCGCGTTGAAGGCGGGCGAACGGAAGGGGAAACGAGGCGACGACGCGGCGGACGAGCAGGCGGGATTCTTCGCGGCGTACGTTCCGGGCAACAGCGCGCAGACGTTTCCCACGGGGTTCGGCAAACGGATGCCCGCGGGCACCCGGCTGCGTTTCCAGATCCACTACACGCCCAACGGTCGCGCCACCAACGACCAGATCCGGCTGGGCGTGCGGTATCTCAAGTCGCCGCCGTTGCATGCGGTGCACGTGCTGGGACTCGCAAACCCGTTGATCGAGATTCCCGCCGGTTCGCCGCGCCACGCCGAGTTCGCGGGAGCGCAGTTGCCCCACGAGGCGCGGATCCTCGCCTTCATGCCGCACATGCACGTCCGCGGCACCGCGTTCCGCTACGATCTGGTGCAGGCGGACGGGAAATCGCGCGTCCTACTCGACATCCCGCGCTACGACTTCAACTGGCAGCTTTCGTATCGATGCACCGAACCGGTGGCGGCGACCGCGGGTTCGCGCGTGCGGGCCACGGCGTGGTTCGACAACAGCACCGGGAATCCCGCCAATCCCGATCCCGCCCGGGTGGTCCATTGGGGACGCCAGACCTTCGAGGAGATGATGATCGGCTACATCGAGTACTACTTTCCCGACGAGGCCCCGTAGCCGCCGTGTAGCGCGGGCGTCCCCGCCTGCGCAAGTTCTCCTCGCCGGGTGTCTCCTCGCCAGGTAGCCGCCGACGTGAGTCGGTGGACCCCGTCCGGACTCCCGTGTATTCCTTTGAAACATCAGGCCCCCTTCCGGGTCGAATCCCGCGTCGTATCCGCGGCTTGCCGTGCCGACGCCGAATGAACGCTTCTTTTCGACAGACCCACCGCGCCGCGGGCTTCACGCTCGTGGAGTTGCTCGTGGTCATCGGGATCATCGCGCTGCTCGCCTCGATGTTGTTGCCGGCGTTGGCCGGGGCGCGCCGCAAGGCGAGCCAAATCAAATGCCTCAGCAACCTGCGCCAGGTGAGCCTCGCCTTGAATCTCTACGCGACGGACCACGACGGCGAGTATCCGGTCCGTCGTCGCGTGCCCGACGCATGGCCCGCGAAGTTGCTCCCGTATTTCAAGGATCCGGCGGTGATCTGGTGCCCGTCGGACCGCATGCCGACGGGCTACAAGATCGGCAACGACGCCACCAACCGCGCGAATTATCGCCGGAGTTATATTTTCAACGGGTTCAACGACTACTTCCGCGCGTTGCTGTCGGACAAGGACTACAAGAAGTTCGATCTCTGGCAGTGGCCGCACGGCATGAAGGAGTCGGCGATCGCGTTGCCGTCGGACACCATCCTGCTGGGCGAGAAGCGCGAGGGGTCGCGTCATTTCCACATGGATTTCCTGCAAGGAGTCAGCGGAAACGACGCGGAAGAGATCGCGCAGAACCGGCACCGCGCGGGCGGGATTTTCAGCAAGGACGGCGGCTCGAATTTCTCGTTCGCCGACGGCAGCGTGCGGTTCCTGAAGTACGGGCAATCGACGAACCCGAAGAACCTGTGGGCGGTCTCGGAGGAATGGCGCAACGCACCACCGAAGCTGCCGTAAGCGGGCTGACCACGGAACGGGGGAGGTGGAACCACGGATTTCAGCCCATTTTCACGGATTTCCCTTTTGACCACGGAGCACACGGACGAGAGGAACCAATCGTCGGGGATTTGTGACCACGGAAATCACGGAAATCACGGAACGTCCAGGAAGGAATCACCCGTGAATTCATGAAGATCGGAGTCCGTTCCATCCCTCTTTCCCCTTTCCGTGATTTCAGTGATTTCCGTGGTTACGAGCCCAGCCGCCCAAGCTTCCGCGTGCTCCGTGGTTGATGTCTTTCCGCGGGATTAGTCCGCGGAAATGGGCCTCAAACTGTGGCTCAAAAAACGAGTCGGAATCCGTGGAGGAAAAAAACAACCGAGCACGAAGGCTCGGTGGATACGGACGGGAAGAAATTGGAGCGAGTGAAGGGATTCGAACCCTCGACATTCACCTTGGCAAGGTGACGCTCTACCAGGCTGAGCTACACTCGCGATGCCACGGACGGCGGATGGAATAGGGTGCGACGGCGCCGATTGCAAGCGGTGTTTTTCGCGCCTTTTCACGATCTTGCTTTGGCCTCTTGGCAAATTGCCATTCGTTCGCCACTGTGTCCCAACCAAGGTGGCCCCGGACGTTCCTCTCTTCGTCCGGGTCCAAACGACCCATGAATTCAGGACTCTCGGATGCCATGATGCCCATGGCGTCGCCTTTCGCGACGACCCATTGGAGCCTCGTTCTCAAAGCCGGCAAAACCGGTTCCGACCACAACGACGCCGCGCTCGAAAAACTCTGCCGGACCTATTGGGCACCCCTCTACTCGTACGTGCGCCGCCATGGCCACAATCCGGAGGACGCCCAGGATCTGACGCAGTCGTTCTTCGAGCGTTTGCTCAGCGAGGGACGTTTCAGTCTCGCCGATCCGTCGCGCGGCCGTTTCCGGAGTTTCCTTCTCACCGGCCTCAAGCACTTCCTCGTGAACGAGTGGAAGCGCGGCCAACGCCTCAAACGCGGTGCCGGCGCCATCCATCTCTCCTTCAACTGCGAGCCGGAGGAGGCGTTCTTCGCGCGCGAACCCGTCGATGCCGTCACGCCCGAACAGGTCTATGAATACCGCTGGGCGCTGAAGATGCTCGAGCAGGCGATGGATGCCGTGCGCGAGGATCACGCGCGCGCCAACCAAACCGAGTTGTTCGAGGGATTGAAGGGATCGGCGTGGGGCGACGGCGACGGGGGCCGCTACCAGGACGTCGCCGGCCGACTCGGCCTGAGCGAGGGCGCGTTCAAGATCGCCGTGTTCCGCCT
This sequence comes from Verrucomicrobiota bacterium, assembly GCA_025363585.1. GTDB lineage: Bacteria > Verrucomicrobiota > Verrucomicrobiia > Limisphaerales > UBA9464 > UBA6176. The sequence goes on from JANYDN010000315.1 coordinate 40,925, forward strand.
GCGCCTGCGGTTTCGCGAACGACTCCGCGAGATCGTCGCCGCCACCCTGCCGGATCCCAGGAACCGCGTGGAGGTCGACGACGAGATCCGGCATTTGCAGGAAGTCCTGCGCCGTTCCCGCACCGGCCTTGCCTGACGGCGGTTTCACCCGGTGCCGCGCGCCACGCGTCCTCCCAATCCCCATCCGATACCACGATGTCCGGAACACCGCCCGATCCCGGCGTTTGCCCGCGCTGCGGGACCCCCACGCCGGCGACGCGACTCCCCGGTCTCGCCGGGGTCTGCACGGGTTGCCTCGCGGATTCGCTGTGCGACATCGAGGCGCCGCCCGCGGGGGCCTGGCTTCCCGGCCCGCCGCCGACGTTGCCCCGGCGTGTCGGTGACTACGAACTGCTCAGCGAACTCGCCCGCGGGGGAATGGGCGTCGTCTATCTGGCCCGGCAGGTCAGCCTCGACCGCCGCGTCGCCGTCAAATTGCTCCTGCCCGGATTCGTCGCGAGTCCCGCGCGTCTCGCCCGCTTCCGCTCCGAGGCGACGCTCGCGGCGCGGTTGCGCCATCCCAACATCGTGGCAATCCACGACGTCGGGGAGCACGAGGGCGCGCCGTTTTTCTCGATGGATTACGTCGAGGGCCGCGATCTGGGACGTTTGGTCCGCGACCAAGGCGTGGGCGCGCGGCAGGCCGCGGGATTGGTCCGGGGCGTGGCCCGCGCCATCCAGTACGCGCACGAACGCGGCGTGCTGCACCGCGATCTCAAACCCTCGAACGTCCTCGTCACTCCCGAGGGCGAGCCGTGGGTGACCGACTTCGGCCTCGCGAAACCCCTCGATCCGGAATCCGACCTCACGCTCTCGGGCGAGATCCTCGGCAGCCCGAGTTTCATGTCGCCCGAACAGGCGTCGGGGCGGAAACGCCAGATCGACGTCCGCAGCGATGTCTACGGTCTGGGCGGACTTCTTTACTACACGTTGACCGGTCGCCCGCCGTTCGTGGGCGACAGCGTTTCGGACACCTTGCGCCGCGTGGTGGCGGGCGATCTCGTGCCGCCGTCGGTGCTCCGTCCGGGAATCCCATTGGAACTCGGGATCGTCGCGATGCGTTGCCTCGCGCGCGATCCCCGGCATCGGTACGCGAGCGCCGGGGAGGTGGCGGAGGATCTCGACCGGTTCCTGCGCGGCGTGCCGATCCTGGCGCGGGCGCCCCATCGCGGGGAACGCCTGTGGAGATGGGCACGGCGCGAGCCGACGTTGGCCGCGCTGCTGGGTACCGCGCTCCTGCTCGGCGTCGTCGTCGTCGGTGGCGCGCTGCTTCTTGCCAGCCAGCGTGAGTTCGCCCGCCAAAACGACGCCGAGCGCCGGGCGTCGTCGGAGATGCACCGGTACGTCGCCGACGTGAGCAACGCCAGCCGGTCGATCGCGGAAGGCAAGACCCACGACGCGTTGCGCATGCTCGATGGCCTTCGTCCCGCGCCCGGCGACGCGGATCCACGCGGCTTCGAATGGCATTGGTTGAGGTCGCGGACCAGCGATGCCTCGGGCGCGCCGTGGTGGGAAGGGAAGGAACCAATCGGCGCCCTCGCATGGTCGCCCGATGGCCGGCGTCTCGCGGTGGTCTGCCCGCGTTCCGTCCGCATCATGTCCCGCGGCGGACGCCGGGTGTTCGCCGAGCATCCCCTCGGCGGTCCGGTCTCGCTCCGGTCGGCGGTCTTCGATCGCGAGGGACGCTTCCTTTACATCGCCGATTCCCAGGGCCTGAGGCGCATGGAATTGACCGTGGGGCGAACCGACACCCTCGTGGCCGAGCCGCTCGACGGGATCGTCGCCTCGCCCGATGGCCAATGGCTCGCGGTGCGGACGTCGGCGGTGCACGGACGCCGCGAATCGCGCGACGTGCTCATCGTCGATCCGGACGACGGCGACATCCGCGCCCAACTCGAGGGCGTCGGCGGGCCGGCCATGGTTTGGACGCAAACGGCGGGATTCCGCGGGCTGGCGGCGGACGGACGGATCTGGGGATGGGACGAGAACGCGGGGAAGCGCGTCCTGGCCGAGTCGAACCACGACGTCCCGTTGGCGGCGGCGCTCGATGCCGAGGGCACGATGTGCGCGACGCTCTCGGCGGACGGCCTGCTCCGCACGCGCGAGGTCGGCACGGGACGAGTGATCTCGGAACGCCGCGGCAAACCGCAGCGCGACGTCCAATTGGCGTTCTCGCCCGATGGCCGGACGCTCTCGGTGGTGGGCGGTGCCGACGAGCGGGTCTGGGTTTGGTCCACGGCGGACTGGACGGTGGCGCATCGGTGGACGGCGCACACGGACCTGGTGACGTCGGCCGTTTTCCACAAGGACGGGCGCACGTTGGTGACCGCGGGCAACGACGGGACTGTGCGCGCGTGGGATCTTGCCGAGGAGCCCTTCGAGCGGCGATGGGCGCATGCGTGCGCGAATTTGCCCGAGGGTTCCGCCCGCTTTTCGCAGGACGGACGCTGGATCGCCGGCGTGCGCCGCAATGACTCCGGCGAGGAAACCGCGTTGTGGCCGGTCGCGGATCCGGACGCGCGTCCCATCGCGGTTCCCGGCCGGCCGGTGAGCTTCTCGCCCGACGGGAAATTCCTGCTCCAGTGGGAGAAGGGCGGGATGCTGCGGCTCTGGGACATCACCAACGGGACGGAGTGCGTGTCGTTCGCCCTCAACCCGCGGCCGACGGAATCGCCCGACCAGTTGTCGCCGGACGGACGGTACTTCGTTTGCCTGGATTGGCAGCACCAAGTCCACCTGTACCATGCGGCCACCACGGAGGAATTGCCGGGACCGGTCGCGCACGTCCTGCGGGTGGTCGTCTCTCCGGACAGCGAATGGGTCGGCTACACCACGCCGGAGACGGTCGGCGTTTTCCGGATCGCAACGGGCGAGCCCAACGGATTCATCTTCAAGGGCGCGACGGACCTCGCGTTCTCGCCCGACGCCCGGTACCTCGCGGCCGGGCAGGGTGGCGGACGCATCCGCATCTATGACATCGCGGAGCACCGCATCGTCGAGGATTTGCCCGCGCACACGGCGCCCGTGACCGCGGTGATGTTCGCGCCGGACGGCCGGACGCTGGCGTCCGCGGGCGAGGATTCATCGGTGCGTTGGTGGCACGTGCCCGCGTGGCGCGAGCTGGTCCATGTGCCGCTGCCGGCGCCGGTGTCGCAACTGCAGTACTCGCGCGACGGCGGCAGCCTGCTGCTGGGAATGCCCTCCGAGTACCGGATGCTTTCGGCGGGCGCGACTGCGGCCCCTCCGGCGGCCCGGCTTCCCAAGGGATTCTGGATCGATCCGGTGAACATCGGCCAACGGCTCGGCAAACGGGCGACCGTGACGACGACGATGGCGACGAAGCCGGCGCATTGACGCGCCACGCGCCTTGCCGCGGGGCACATCTTGACACTGCCTCGGTTCGACTCGTGGAACTGAAAACATATAACAGAAGGTAACGGAGGAAACGAAGCCTTCGTCTCGCTCGCGACGGCATGACCCGCCTGTTTTCCCTTTCGCGCGGAGGCACGTTGCGGAGGACCTGGGTCTCACTGCTGGAGACGGGCCCACGCGAAGCCCGCGACGAGCAAGTCTTCGTTGCCTCTGTTACCTTCTGTAAAAAGCCCCCTGTCCCGTTGGAACCAATCGAGGCAGTGCCCGGATGCGCCATGAGCCGCGCCGCGGCGTGCCGGGTGCTTGTGATCGGGAGTCGCGCGCGTTACACCTGCCGGGTGTCAGAACAGGCGCACGACGTGATCGTCATCGGGGGTGGACCCGGCGGCAGTTGCGCGGCGACGGTGCTCGCGAAGGCCGGCCGGCGCGTGCTGCTGCTCGAACGCGAGAAGTTCCCGAGGTTCCACGTCGGCGAGTCGCTCCTGCCCTACAACCACGCGATCTTCGAGGAACTCGGCCTTCTCCCCATCCTCGAGAAGGCCGGCTTCCCGGCCAAGCGCGGCGCGCAGTTCCACATCGCCGACGGTTCCAAGGGCACCGCGTTCGTGTTCGGCAAGGGCCGTTTCACGCGCCATCCCGCGGCGTTCCAGGTCGAGCGTTCGCGCTTCGACGAAATCCTGCTCCGCCACGCCGAGTCCTGCGGCGCCGAGGTCCGCGAGGAATTCTCCGTCAAGCGCACCGCCAACGATGCCGATGGCGTCGAGGTCGAGGGCATCGGACGCGATGGTTCACGCGCCACGTTCCGCGCGCGGTTCCTCGTCGATGCCACCGGACGCGACAACCTCACGGGCAATCGCGACGGCCTCCGCGACATGAACCCGAAGCTCCGCAAGCTCGCGGTGTTCGCGCATTTCTCGGGCGTCCGGCTCGATCCCGGGACCGCGGGTGGCGACACCGTGATCGTGCGCCTGGAGAACAAGTGGTTCTGGGTGATCCCGGTCGGCGTCGACAAGGTCAGCGTCGGCGTGGTGATGGAACGCGACGAGTTCGCGGCCGCGAAGTCCACGCCCGGGGAAGTGTTCGAACGCTGGCGCGATTCCTCCGTCGCGATGAAGGAGCGCCTCGCGGACGCGCGGCGCCTCACCGAGTACCACGTCACCTCCGACTGGTCGTATCGCAACCGGTCCTTCCATGGCCCCCGCCTGGTGCGCGTCGGCGACGCCGCGGGGTTCATCGACCCCATTTTCTCCAGCGGCGTCTTCCTCGCGATGCACTCCGCGCGCATCGCGGCCCACGCGATCGACGACGCGCTGGCGGGCGGCGGCGACGGCGCCGCGGGATTCGTCCGATACGAACGACGCATGCGGGACGCGCTCGGGATTTATTCGGAGATGGTGGAGAAGTTCTACACCACGCCGTTCATGGAACTGTTTCTCGAACCGCGGGACAAATGGCAGATCGCCGCCGCCATCAACGCGATCCTCGCCGGCGAACTCGAGGGCGGCTGGCGGCTGCGTTGGCGCATGCGCCTCTTCTTCATGCTCGTGTGGTTGCAGGAAAAGCGGCCGTTCATGCCGCGCATCCGCTTCGCCCCCGTCTCGTGAAGCCCGCGCGTCCCATCGGTCCCGGCCGCTCGGTGGCGGCGTGCGTGGCCATCGCGGCCGCGTTCGCGACGGGTTGCGCCGCGCCGCGCATCGCGCCCATCGACCTCGGCGAACCCGGATGGAAGGTCCATGAATCCGCCGCCGTCTGGCATCCGCCGGGCAACGCGCCGGAGTTGGCCGGCGAACTCCTCGTCGCGGCCCATCCAGACGGACGCTTGCTCGTTCAGTTCTCGAAGCAGTCCCTTCCCATCGTCACCGCCACCGCGGTGCCGGGCGCTTGGTCCATCGCCTCCCCGCTCCGGCGTTCGGCCGTCGGCGGGCACGGCCGCCCCACCGATCGCGTGCCGTGGTTCCAGATCCGTTCGCTGCCGCCGGGTGCGCCCGGGTCGGCACGGTGGAAGCTGACGGCGGTGCCCGGCGCGCCTTGGCGGTTGGGCGCCGCTTCCGGGACCGAATTCGTCGAGGGACCCAACCCGTGACGCGCCGCGGTTGGATCGGTTGGATTCTCGTCGCGCTCCTCGTCGTCGTCGGGGCCGCGCGGTTGCGCTTCGACGTCGATGTCCTCGGACTGTTGCCGCGCGCGCTTCCGGAAGTCCGCGGACTCGCGGCCTACCAACGGCATTTCGCGTCCGGACGACAATTGATCGTCAGCGTGGCCGCGCCGGACGCGACCACCGCCACCGGCGTCGCCCGCGATCTCGCGGCCGCCCTTCGCGCCGAACCCGGACTCGTCCGCTCCGCGGAGTGGCAGGCGCCGTGGATCGAGCATCCGTCCGACATTCCCGAACTCCTCGGCTGGATGTGGCTGAACCGTCCGCCGGAGAAGTTCGCGTCGCTCGCCGCGGGCCTCGCCCCGGACCGCGTCGGCTCCACGCTGGATGCGGCGCGCGAGACGCTCGCCACGTCGCTGTCGCCCGCCGACCTCGCGCGGGTGGCCAACGATCCGTTCGGCTTCACGCGCCTGTCGGAAGGCGGCATGCCGGAATGGGCGTCGTCGGATGCCGGATTCTCGGCCGAGGACGGGACGTTCCGCATCGTCTCGGTGGAACCGCTCGCGGGCGCGGGCAACTACCGCGCGGCGACGGCCTGGCTCGCCGAGGTGCGTCGCGTCGCGGCAAACGTCCCGTCGGTCAAGGCCGGCGTTGCACGCGTGCGTTACACCGGCGGGCCGGCGTTCGCGGCGGAAATCGCGCGCGGCATGCAAAGCGATTTCGGGAGCTCGGTCGTGACGACGGCACTCGTCATCGCGGCGTTGTTCTGGTGGGCGCATCGTTCGTGGAAGCCGTTGGTGCGATTGATCGCGACGCTCGGCGCGACGCTCGCGTTGACGCTGCTCGCGGGCGGCGCGGTGTTCGGCGGGCTCAATGTCGTCGGTCTCGGCTTCGCCGCGGTGTTGCTCGGGTTGGTCGTCGACTACGGACTCGTCACCTACCAGGAGCGCGTCGCGTCGCCGCGCATCCCGCCGTCGGAACTCCGGCACGAACTCGCGCCCGCGCTGGGCTGGGCCGCGGCGACCACCGCCGGGACCTTCCTAGCGCTCGCCGGCGCGGGTCTTCCCGGTCTTGCCCAGCTCGGCGCGCTCGTCGCCATCGGCATCGTCCTCGGTGCCGGCCTCATGCTGTGGCAGTTCTCGCGTCCGTTGCCCGCCTCGGCCATTCCCGCCTTCGATCCCGTCCCGGACCCGACGCCGGTCCGCGGTTACCGTCCGCTCGCCTTGGGCGCGACGGCAGTGCTGTTGCTCGCCGCCGCGCTCGTGTTGGTCGTTCGTCGCCCTCCCGCGCTGGACACCTCGGCAGAGCCGCTGCGCCCGCGCCAAAGCGAGGCGTACGACGCGATGGAGGAAATCTCGCGCCGGCTTCTCCGCGCGGCCGATCCGTCGTGGGTGGTCGTGGCGGGACGCACGGCGGACGAGGTCGATCGACGCATGGAATCGGCGCGGGCCAAACTCGCCGACGCGCGCGCCGCGGGTGTCGTCGGGGAATTCGTGTTGCCATCGGAAATCTGGCCGCATCCGCGGTGGATCGAATCCAACCGGCCCGCGGGATTGGCGCTGGCCGCCCGACGCGACGCGATCCGCGACGCGGCGTTGGACGCGGGCTTCACGACGAACGCGATGTCGCTGGCCGACGCGGTGTTTCGTTCGTGGCGCACGGCGCCCTCCGGCGGATCGTGGCCCACCAACGCCACCGCGAACTGGCTCACGCGGCAGGCGGCCGCGCGCGACGGCGACGATTGGTTCGCGCTCGGCATGGTGCGGCTCGCCACCAACGCGCCCCCGAAAGCGCTCGTGGCGGACCTCGCGCGCGACGACGCGTGGCTCACCGGGTGGTCGTTGCTCGGGCCGGCGCTCGTCGGGCACGTCCGCGGCCGCGTGGGCTGGTTGACCGCGGGCGTCGCGCTGACGCTCGTCGGTTGCCTGATGCTCACCTTCCGGCGCGCGCGGGAGGTTCTGCTTGGGTTGGCGGCGCTCGCGTTCAGCGGGCTGCTGGTGCTCGCCGCGATGCGCGTCGCCGGTTGGTCGTGGAACCTCATGAGCCTCGTCGCGGTCCCGTTGCTGTTGGGAACTTCCGTCGACCAGACGATCCACGTGATGCTCGCGCTGCGGCGCCATGCGGGAAACCTGCGCGCGGTTTGGCGCACGACGGGCCGCGCGCTGTTGTTGTGCGCGGGCGCGAACATCGCGGGCTTCGGATCGCTCGCGTTCAGCAGCAACGCCGGCCTCGCGAGCCTCGACCTCGTCTGCGCGCTCGGCGTCACCGCGGTGTTCTTCGTCTCGCTCGCGTTGTTGCCCGCGTGGTGGCTCGCGTGCGGCGGTCCCGCAGGGGCGGGACGCGAATTCAGACCCGCGCCATCGACGCTGTATCGGGCCGGATGGTGGCGGCTCGCGGTGGGCATCACGCGGTTCGTGCCCCGCGCTTGGCTCGGGCGCGTCGCCGCCGCCGTCGCCGTGGTGTACGCGGCCGTTCGTCCCGCGCGCCGGCGGATCGTCGCCGACAATCTGCTGCCGTGGTGCGGCGACGATCGGCGCGTCGCGGAATGCCTGGCATGGGCGAACTTTGCCGGGTTCGGACGCAAACTCGTCGACCTGTGGTTGTGCGAGTCGGGCGTCGATGTCCTGCCGTGGGTGCGTCCCGACCATCGTTGGGTCGAGCCCGCGCGGGTGCGTGTCGCGGGACGCGGCGTGTTGCTCGTCACGATCCATCTCGGCAACTGGGAATTCGGCGCGCCGCTTTTGGCGAGGGACGGCTGGCCATTACTCGTGCTCACCGCCCCCGAACCCGGTGTTGGCCTCACCGAATTCCGCAGCGAAGCGCGGGCGCGGCAGGGCATTCGCACGCTCGTGGTCGGCGACGATCCCTTCGCGTTCGTCGAGGTGATCCGCTGGCTCGGGGACGGCGGCACCGTCGCGCTTCTCCTCGATCGTCCGCCGGGCCAGAACGCGGCCACGGTCGAGTGGTGCGGACGGCGGTTCCTCGCGTCGCCCGCGGCCGCCGAACTTGCGCGCGCGACCGGCTGTCTCGTGGTGCCCGTCGTCCTGCCACGCGTCGGCGACGTCTACGAGGCGCGCATGCTCGAGCCGGTGGAGTACGATCGACAGGCGCTCGGCGACCGCGCGGCGCGGGCCGCGTTCACCGGCAGGATCCTTCGTGCGTTCGAGCCAGTCGTGCGCGAATGTCCCGAACAATGGTTTCACTTCGTTCCCGTCTGGCCGCGGTCGTGAGCGCGTTCGCCGTGCTCGCCTCCGCTTCCACGCGGGCCGCGGGCAACCCCGTCGTCGATGCCTGGCTGGGCGGGCAGACGAACGTCTCCACGTGGTCGGCCGACTTCGTCCAGACCCGCCGCCTGCCCGCGCTGGCGCGTCCGTTGACGGCGCCGGGCCACGTGTGGTTCGCGACGCCCGACCGCTTCCGCTGGGAACTCGGCGAGCCCGTCCAGAGCGTGGCGGTGCGCCGCGGCGACGCGCTGCTGGTCCTGAGCCCGCGCCTCAAGCGCGCCGAGACGCTCGACCTCCGCGCGGTCGCGCGCGGCCCGATGCGCGACGCGATGGCCTTGCTCGACACCGGTTTTCCGCGCGACGCCGCCGAGTTCTCCCGACGCTTCGAGGTGCGATCCATCGGGACGACCAACGCGTGCCACGAACTGAACCTGTTGCCCCGCGATGCCGGCGCGCGCCGCTTGTTGGCGGGACTGACCGTGACCGTCGCGACGAACGGGTTCGCCCTGGTCGCGACCGAACTTCGGTTCGCGGATGGAACCGTGCTGCGCAACGATTTCACGAACGCCGCCGTGAACGCCGCGATCGCGCCGGGGCGATTCGACACCGCTGTGCCCGAGGGCTACTCGGTCGCCGGCGCCACGCGGACCAGCGCGATCCCGCGACGTTGAACGACATGAATCCTTCCCACGCCGACGCGTTGGCCGCGTTGCCGCACGGGCCCGAGTTCCGGTTCGTGGACCGCTTGCTCGCTCTCGATCCCGGCGTTTCCGGCGCCGCGGAATTCCGGCTGACGGGCGACGAGCCATTCCTGCGCGGGCATTTCCCGGGGGATCCCATGATGCCCGGGGTGCTGTTGGTCGAGGCGGGCGCGCAACTCGCGGGCGTGGTGGCCCAATCCGATCCGCGGCAACCGGCGATCGTCGGGCTGCGTCTGGCCGCCCTGCGCCAGATCAAGATCCTCGGCGCCGTGCGACCCGGCGAGACGGTGCGCCTCGAGGCCGTCGTCGTCGCGCGCATGGGAACGCTTGTGCAAGCACGCGTCTCCGCCGCGGTGGACGGGCGCCAGGTGATGCTGGGCGAGGTGACCCTCGCGGGGACGGCGGAGTAGAAAGTGTTCAGTAGTCAGTTTTCAGTCGTCGGTTAGGAAAGAACCCCCCGACCGCGGATAGGCGACAGGAGTCCGGACCTAACGGCTGAACACTGAACACTGAAAACTGACCACTGAACACTGACGACTGACGACTGACCACTGGCCACTGCCTACTTCCCCGCCCGCCAACGCGCGCGCCATTCCGCCCGCGGAAGTTTGCCCCGCGCGCCGGAAGCCAGCGATTCCACCGGCCACCATTCGCGGGGCACTTGCCACGCCGGCAATCGCGCCGCGGCATGGGCGCGCAGCTCCGCGGACGAAACGCCGGGCGACTCGACGCAGGCCACGATCGTCTCGCCGCGCGGATCGTCCGGCGACTCGGCGCCGAACACGAGGCACTCGCGCACGCCCGGATGCGTCCGCAACGCGGCCTCGACCGTTTCCGGCGCGAGCTTTCTTCCCGCGACGTTGATCACGTCCGCCGCCCGCCCCAGCCAGCGCACCGCGCCCGATGCGCCGATCTCGACGAAATCGGACGTGCGGAAACATCCGTCGGACAACGCGGGATCCGATTCCGGCCAATACGAAGTGCCCACCGCCGCCCCGCGCACCTCGAGGCATCCGCCGCGACCGGTCGCGAGCGACACGCCGTCGAGTGCGGTGCCCACGACGCGCTCGTCCGTGCGCGGCGTGCCGGCGCGGTCGTACGCGATGCCGCCGCATTCGGACGAGCCGAGGAAGTTGTGGAGTTTGAGTGCCGACCGGGCGAACACCGCTTCCTCGAGCGCGAGCGGCAACGGCGCGCCCGCGGAGATCGCCAATCGAACGTTCGTGGGCACGCATCCGGCCTCCTGCCACGCGCGCCACATCGCGGGTACCGCGGGCAACGCCATTCCCTCGAACCCCGACGCAGCGCGCGCCAACGACTCGGGCAACGGCGCCGGGACCAACACCAGGGGAATCCCGTGCAGCAAGAGCGGTGTCACGAGATTCGAGAAGCCGTAGCTGTGCGCCATCGAGATCACGCCGAGGTTCGGCCACTCCGGACGCAGGCCCATCGTCGCGACGATCTGGTCGGCGTCGGCCGCCAATTGGGATCCGGTGAACGCGATGCCGCGCGGGACTCCCGTGGAACCCGAGGTGAATTTCAGGTGCGCGATGCCGTCCGGCGGCACGGGCAACGCGGGCGCGGAAGTTCCCGGTTCCAACGGACACACGGCCTTCCCGTCGCGCCATCCCGCGAGCACGTCGACGACGAACGCGACGGAATGCCCGCGCGGGAAAACCCACGCGCCCTCGCGGCGGCCTTCTTGTTCCGCGAGATCGGCGAGGGCGGCGAACGTCAGCGCGAGGCCCGTGGCGGTGTCCACCAACGCGGTCGCGTCGGGAGAGCGACGGACGATGGCGCGCCAGCGATCGTAGAGCATTGCGGTCGCTGTGTGCCCGTCGCTAGCCTCCGCGGCAAGCCGGAACAGCGGGGAAGCCGCCGCGGATTCCGGCCCATTCGCGCGGAACCATGCCGACACGTCCGAGGACATCGATGGAACAAAAACAGGGAACCGGATCCCGCCGCGGGCTCGTGGCCCTCTTCCTTCTCTCGCTGTTCCTCGCGGGATGCACGACGCCGAGGGAAGTGGCTTCGAGGCATCCGTTCCGCGTGCCGGCCGACACCCTCGCGTTCGCCAACGAGACGGTGTGGAGATACAAAGTCGATCCCATCGCGGGCGTGCAGGAACACGAGCGCAAGAAGATGCCGCCGCGATACGCGCTGCATTGCTTCGCGATGTCGCGGATCACGAAGGAGTTTTTCCTCCACGCGCGGTTCATTCCCGACGCGCCGCCGCTGGACGGGGACTCGTTGCGCCGCCGCATCCGGCAGGTCGTCGTGCGCGGGCCGCGCCACGTGGACGCCGACGAGCTACGCGTGGAGATCCCGGGCTTCGCGGACCTGTGGGAATTGAGCACGGCCCAACCGGACCTGTTGAAGGCCGAGGCGGGCGGCAGTTGGCGCAGTTATTTCCAGCGCGGGAACTGGCGGATGGTGTTGCCGTTCACGGCCGGCCAACGCGGGCGCGAGGCGAGCCGCATCGCCGACGAGCTGGGCCGCGGGAACATCGCGGTGGTCCACCTGTTCACCTTCCCCGCGCTTCGCATGAACCACGCCCTCGTGGTCCACGCCGTGCGCGCGACCGACGCCGGCTGGAGCTTCGATGCCTACGACCCCAACGCGCCGGGCGAACCGCTGGTCATCGACTACGACGCGCGCACCGCCCACTTTCGCATGCCACCGACGCACTACACCGTGGGAGGCGACGTGGACGCCTACGAGGTCTACCGCGACTGGTTCCATTGACCACGGACTGGCTTCATATTGTTTACCATGGAGCACACGGAGCACACGGAGCACACGGAAGCGACGAACTGCTGCTGCTACGGAGATCATGGACCTGGGAGCCAAGCGGATTCCCTTTTCGTACCCTCCGTCGCACCCAAAGGTCCGGCACCCCAACCCCATCGAGCTCACCCGACTCCACGACCTCTTAATATATCCGCGAAAACGGGCTCAATCTGTGGCTTCCGCCTTCAGTGATTTCCGTGATTTCCGCGGTTAAAAAAACAATCAACCCCCGCTTCCGTGTGCTCCGTGGTTGAGTCCCCGTGGAGCCCTTCGGTGGCATCAGCGGACGAGCGAGCGGAGGCGCGAGACGCGGCGGTACATCAGTCCGAAGAAGATCGCGCCGCAAAGATTGACCCCCGTGGTGTAGCCCAGCTTGTAGGTGCGGCCCGTGTTGCGGTCGGCGTAGATCACCGTGTCGTGTCCGACCAACAATCCCGGCCACGTCAACGGCATCGCGGCGCCGTGCAGCATGCCACGCCCGAACCCAGCCGGTTCCGGCCGCGCGCCGTCCCAGAGCATCGCCGCGGACAACCCGCGCACGATCACCGCCGCGACGACCGCCATCACCAGCAGGCGGAGGAGCACGGGTTTCCGGCCCGAAGCCGATGGTGGGACTTGTTCGCGGCGCATCGTTCTGATTTCGTCGCAACGATGTTTTTGCGGATGCGCGCCACGCAAGCCGAATACTTCGACGCCCCCGACCGGACGCCCGAGGAGGTGCGCGAAAGCTACCGGTGGCTGGGCCGCGTCAACCGCATCACGCGCTTCGACGGGCCGTTCCGCATGTGGATCCCGCGCCTCATCGGCGACGAGGCCTGCCGCGAACTGACGGTGCTCGACCTCGGCGCGGGCGACGGTTCGCTGGGTCGTTCGTTGGCCGCATGGGCCGCGGGTCGCGGTTGGAAATGGACGTTCACCAACGTCGATCTCAACCCGTTGCTCGACGAATTGAATCCCGGCGGAGACAACGTCCGCGCGTCGGTCGTCGACCTCCCTTTCCCCGACGGGCGCTTCGACGTCGTGATCGCCACCACGATGACCCACCATCTCGACGACGAGTCGGACGTCGCCGCGCATTTCCGCGAGGCCCACCGCGTCGCGCGACGCGCGGTTCTCCTGTGCGACCTCCAGCGGAACCCGTTCCTCGCCGCGTGGCTGTGGATGTTGCTGACGGCGATCCGCGCGCCGCGCGAATTCAAGTCCGACGGAATCATGTCCGTGCGGCGCGGTTGGCGTGCGGACGAGTGGCGGCGTCTCGCGGCGGACGCGGGGATCCGCGACGCGCGCGTCTGGCAAGAGCACGGCGCCCACGTGTTGCTGGCCGCGGGAAAGTAGCCAGACTTGGTTTTTATCCTCTACGGCGTCGCGCCGATCGCGCTCCGTTTCCGCAACTCCTCGAGAATGGCGGGCGCATTGGCATAGGTGCCGGCCCGGATCTCCGGGACCATGGCGTCCATCGCGACGGTGTCGCGTCGGAGACCGGCCGCCATTGGGGTCGCCGGGGGAATTCCCGGCATGCGGAGCAGATCGAATTTCCAGGCGTTGCCGTCCCTGACGAATTTCAATCCCGGTCCGCCCACCAACGCGACCGTGGCGGCACGGTCCTCGATGGTGACATTGGCGTCGGACAGTTGCCGGTCGGTGAGAATGTCCGCCAAGCGGAGGAGAACGCCATCGGCCGCCCCATCGCCGAGACGATCGCGAATCGCTTTCACGAACCTTCCCCGGGCGCGCGTGTTTTCGTCGAGGAGCGGTTTGAGCGCCTCTTCCGGACCCGGTCGGAAGTAGATCACGGAAACGTAGCGCGCGCCGTCGCCGTCCCGAAGCGCCTCGTTGCGCGCGCGCAGTGCTTCCAACGGCGACGCGGGTCCGGCGAACCGGAGGAATGCGACCGCCACCGCGACCGAAACGAGGACCGACGCGACGAACGCCTGCGCATGGGGTCGAAGTCTCCGCACGATCCGGACGGACGGCGTTGCCGCCGTCGGAAGCGTGCCCGCAAGCCGCGCCATCTCGGCGACGATCGAGGCGTGCAACCCCGCGGGTGCGGCTTGCAGCGTGAGCCCGGACAAGCCGGCGAGCAGGAGGGCCGCCGAGATTCCAACGCCGCGATTCGCGAAAAACCGATGGAGCTTTTCCGCCGCGCGGGCGACGCGTTGACGCGCCGCGACTTCACGGATGCCGAGGGCCGCGCCGACTTCCCTGAGCGACTTGCGCTCGAAAAACCTAAGGAGAATGCAGCGCCGATCCGTTTCGCGCAGCACGGCGAGCGCTTCCGGAAGCAACGGCACGAGCTCCTCCCACGTGGATTGGGATCCATTCTCGCCGGGATTGGTTTCCATTCGTGCGGCCTGCATTTCGCGTCGTTCGCGCCGCATCTCGCTCTTCATGGCGTCGGCCGCCGCGAACCGCGCGGTGCGGAACAGCCAACCGGAAAGGATCACGCCGGGCGGCAACCCGGCGGCTTTGCGCGCGAGCGTGATGAACACCGTCTGCGCGACGTCCCGCGAGAGCGCGTGGTTCCGTACCCGCGAATACGCGACGCAACAGACGAGATCGAGGTGACGGCCGACGATGCTCGAAAACGCCTCCTCGGAATGGCTCCGGACGAATTCCGCCAGCAATGCGGAGTCGTCCACGGGGCCCCCGCCGGCCCCCACCGGATCGGGTGAGTCCCCGATCGGGGATGCATCGGGCGATTGGATGGATTCCGTCGCGCGCATGGCGGGTCTCATTCGGAAGCGCGGTAGGCCATCGCTTCCACGTCCGACGGGACCTCGACGGTGAAGGTTCCGTCGGGATTCGCGGGCGTTTCCAGTGGGCTCCAGTTCGACATGTCGACGGATTGCTCGATCTTATATGCGACGCCTTTGGCGCCCCGTAGCGTCAGCGAAAGCTTTTCCGCCGAAACCGATTTGGCCACGGAAATCAACGAGGGTTCCCGGACCGTCAGGATTTGGTCGACCGCGACATCGGTGAGCGTTTGGACGATCCCGGACGGCCACTCGATCCGCACTTGGTCAACGCGGGTGGCGTCGCGAAGGCCGAAGTGCGGATCGAGGGCGTTCTGGCTGTCGAGCCCGCCACCCCCGGAGATTTCCCGGAGTTGTTGGACGGGCTTGCCGGAAAGGTTCGCCACTACATGGACTTTCGTTCCGATGGCGGAACGGTTGCTGACGGTGCCTCGGCACTTGAGGGTAAGCCAGTGGTTGGTGTTGCCGGTGTTTTGATAGATGTAAGTCGGGTTCTTGTTGATCGAAGCGACATAGAGATCGGGAAAGCCGTCGCTGTTGAAATCGCCCCACGCGGACCCGACCCAGATGGCGGGCTCGTTGACCATGCTACCGGTCGGAATGCGTTCGAAAGTACCGTCGCCCTTGTTGTGCAAGAGCACGTTCGTCCCGTTGCGCGTGACGAACAGGTCGAGGTATCCGTCGTTGTCATAGTCCGCGCACGAGGCATCGATCGAATTGCCGCCGTCGTTGGGGTACAGGGGGACGTCGGATTTCACGAACACGCCCGCGCGGTTCCAATAAAGGATGTTCGCAGTGCCGCAGACGAAGAGATCCAGATACCCATCGTTGTCGAAATCGGCCCATAGACATCCGCTGCCGGTGCTGGTCCTCGACACCGGGCCGTTGGTGACGCCGGAGAATGTTCCGTTCCCGTTGTTGTGGAAGAGCAGATTGTTGCCACCAAAACGGGCCACCATCAGGTCGGGATATCCGTCGTTGTCGTAGTCGCCCCAGGCGCAGCCCTGTGAATTGCCGGTTGTCGTGGTCACCCCGTTGGTCGTGACGCGACGGAACTTCCCGTTGCCCTCGTTGTGGTATAGGAAATTGTTCTGGTCGGAATTCACGACGTAGAGATCCACGAATCCGTCGCGATCGTAGTCCGCCCACGCGCAGCCGTTGCCGTGCCCGGAGTCCCCGGTCGGTGCTCCGGAGGCGACGGATGCGAAGGTGCCGTCGCCACGGCCGAGATAGAGTTTGTCCCCGCCGTTGTTGACCGAGACGAAAAGATCGAGAAAGCCGTCGTTGTCGATGTCCGCCGCCGCGGATGCCAGCGAACCGAAGCTTCCGGTGACCACCGGTCCCGACGTGACCTTCTTGAAGCCGCCGTTGCCCAGGTTGGTATAGAGGAGATTGGGCGAGCCTGCCACGTCGACGAAAAGATCCGGCAGCCCGTCGTTGTTGAAATCACCCCAAGAGGCTCCGTTCGCGCCGGTGCCGGTTGACACGATTGGAAACGACGAAAGCTTTCGAAACGTCGTGTCCACCTCGAGCGTCCAGCCGTTGCTGTCCACGTCGCCATCCGCGTCGCTCACGCGGACCGTGTAGATTCCGCCGTCGGGGACGCCGAGGTTGGTGACCGTGATCGAGGCGTGGATCGCGCCGGGAATATCCGTCCCGTTCAAACGCCATTGGAAAACCAGGGGCGGTTGGCGGGTCGACGCCAAGACCGACGTGGAAGCGGTCGCGCCCAAGCTTGCCGAGGTGGCGGGGTTGGGTTGTTTGGTGATGGTGGGAACGGCTTGGACCGGGACTTGCGGTCCCATCGCCGCGACCGCGACCGCGCACAAAATGGATTTCGTGGACATGTTTCGGTTCGGGCCCGGCGGATGCACGGGTATCGAACAACGACAAATGGCCGCCCGGCCGCGAATGGTACAAAATAAGTGAAATGCGCGGCCGAAAGTTGGGCCGGGCGTTGTCGAGGCGGCGTGGGATTGAAGTTCTTCGCCTGGGAAGGGTTCCGCTCCTCCACCACGCCGCGGGTTGCCGAACGAACGGCCCGCGGTCAGGGTCCCGCCATGATTCCCGGCCGTCGCCTTCCCGCGCTCCTCGCCGCGCTCTCGTTGTCCGGATCGGCAGCCGCCGCGCCGGATGCCCGGATCCAGACGGCGTTCCGCGCCGAACAGGCATCGCTCACCGAACTCTACCTTCACCTCCACTCGCACCCGGAGTTGTCGTGGCGCGAGTCCGCGACCGCCGCGCGGATGGCCGCCGAATGGCGCGCGATCGGATGCGAGGTCTCCACCGGCATCGGCACCAACGGCGTCGTCGGCGTGCTGAAACGCGGCGATGGTCCCGTCGTCCTGCTGCGCACCGATCTCGACGCGCTTCCCGTGAAGGAGGAGACGGGCGTTTCCTATGCGAGCACGGTGCGGACTTCGGACGGCCGCGGTGGCGAGACCTCCGTCATGCACGCCTGCGGGCACGACCTGCACATGACCGCGGTCACCGGAGTCGCGCGGGTGCTGAAGGCGATTCCCGGTTGGCACGGAACGGTCCTTCTCGTCGGGCAACCGGCGGAGGAAGTCGGATCCGGCGCGCGCGCGATGGTGCGCGACGGCATCTACCGGCGTTTTGGAAAACCCGATTTCGCGCTCTCGCTCCATTGCCACGCCTCGCTCCCGGCGGGGACCGTCGGCGTCGTCGAGGGCTTCGCGCTCGCCAACGTCGACACGGTGGACATCCGCATCCGCGGTCTCGGCGGCCACGGCGCGTATCCCGAGGCGACGCGCGATCCCGTGGTGCTCGCGGCGCAGTCGATCCTCGCGTTGCAGACGATCCGCAGCCGCGAGATCGCCGCGCGCGACGCCGTGGTGGTGACCGTCGGCTCCGTGCACGGCGGGACCAAACACAACATCATCCCCGAGGACGTGGCGCTGCAGTTGACGGTGCGCTCCTACACCGACGAGGTGCGCGACAAGACGCTGGCATCGATCCGCCGGATCGTGCGCGGCCAGGCGATCGCCGCGGGCATCCCGGAGGACCGGATGCCGGAAGTCGTGTTGCAGGACAACTTCACGCCGGCGCTTTACAACGACCCGAAGCTCGCGGCGCGATGCCGCGGCGTGCTGAAGGGCGCGCTGGGCGACGACCGTGTCCTCGACGCGCAACCGGAGATGGGCGGGGAGGACTTCAGCGAATTCGGGCGGACCGCGGAAAAAGTGCCGCTGTTCGACCTCTGGATCGGCGCGGTGGAACCGGGCAAATACGCGACGGCGAAGGCGGCGGGGCGCGCATTGCCGTCGTTGCACTCGAACCAATTCGCGCCCGACCACGGACCCGCGCTGGAGACCGCCGTGACGTCCCTTTCGGCGTGCGTCCTCGAACTGCTGGGCCACTGAAGGAAGCTTGGAACGAGGGGGTATTTTACCACGGAAATCACTGAATTCACGGAAAGGGGGCAGCTCACTGGATCTTTACCACGGAGCACACGGAATGATGGCAATTTTGCCTGGTTCCAATTCCGTGTGGTCCGTGTGCTCCGTGGTCAAAAACCATTGGGGCCCTTTCCGTGAATTCAGTGATTTCCGTGGTAAAAATCCCCGCGTCCGTGGCCCATTCCCCGGCTTTCACTTCCTCGTGTTCCGCGGTAGCGTGACCGCGTCTTTCATGAGTTCCGAATCTTCCGGCGCGTTGCGAGCGCAGATCAAATCGCTGCTGGTCGAGACGCTGATGCTGCAGGTTTCCGCGACGGAGATCGGCGACGAGCGGGCACTGTTCGGACCGGAGGGGCTCGGGCTCGATTCCGTCGACGCCCTCCAGTTGGTGGTGATGCTCGACAAGCATTTCGGACTGAAGGTCACCGACACCGAGGCCGCGCAGAAAGTGCTGAGGTCCGTCGCGACCATGGCGGACGCGGTCGAACGCCACCGCACGAACGCGGGTTGAGGCGAACGCGGACGAAGGATCCACTTGTCGTCTTGCCGCGGTCCGCGGTTTTGCAACCGCTGCCACGACGCGACCGCTGCCATGTCGCTTCCGTCTAATACCCGCCGGCCCCGATGGCGGCGGTGCCGGTCGTGGCCGCCTCTCCTGCCTTCTCGGCGGCCTCGCGACGGCGGTACTCCTCCATCATCGCGGCCGTCGCCGTGGCGCCGCAACGCGAGGCACCGAGCTCGCGGACCCGGATGAGCCCGTCGAGATCGCGGACGCCACCCGCCGCCTTCACCTGCACCCGCGGGGACACGGCGGCTCGCATGAGGGCCAGGTCGTGCTCGGTCGCGCCCTTGTAGTTATAGTTTCCGTCGGACTGCTTCACGAAGCCGTAGCCGCTCGAGGTCTTGACCCAGTCCGCGCCGGCCTTCTCGCACACCGCGCATAGCTTTCGCTTGAACGCGTCGGCGTCGAGACCCGCGCCACCCTTCGCGAGGTAGTCGTTCTCGAAGATCACCTTCACCTTGGCGCCCCGACGGTGCGCTTCCTCGCACACGACCTTCACGTCGTTCTCGATGAAATCCCAGTCGCCCGACAGCGCCTTGCCCACGTTGATCACCATGTCGATCTCCGCGGCGCCGTCGCGGCATGCGAGCTCGGTCTCGTAGCGCTTCGATTCGGTCGCGGAATTGCCGTGCGGGAAACCGATGACCGCGCCGACGAGAACGCCGGTGCCGCGAAGCAGCCCCGCGGCGCGCTTGACCGCATACGGCTTGATGCAGACGGACACGGCGCCGTACCTCGCGGCGATGCTGCAGCCTTCCTCGAGCTCCGCATCCGTCATCGTCGGATGCAGGAGGGAGTGGTCGATCATTTTGGCGAGTTCTTCGTAGGTATATTTCATGGGTGGGTCGGCATTCGGACTCCGTCGGGATGATATTCCGGAGACCCAAATGAAAAGACGTGACCCCGGACAAGTCGCCCGGGGGCATGGCCACTGTCTACCTACCGGATCGCAAACCGGGGGGCAAGCCGGGGGAATCGCGAGTGGCGAGTGGCGGCGCATCGTGGGGGCCGCCCCGCGTCCCGTCGGGGAACGGCCCGGCTTTGTTGGATCCGGCCACGGTCGGGCCGCCTAGTCCGCGTGGTACCCGCGCCACACCCAGACCAGCGTGTCCGCCAGCGTCTGCTCGAAGACACGCTTATCGCAGTGCCCGGTCGCTTTGCTAAAGACGAACCGGTGATGATAACCCTTCGCCTTCAGCGCCGCTTCCGTGCGCCGGCCCGCCATCACCCAGTTATGATGGGTCTCCTCCGCATCATTTGGCCGGATGTCTTTCTCGGACACATGCGTGAAAATGCGCAGCGGCTTTAGCTCACTGGTCTCGATCAGCTTCATGCCGGAATGGTATTCCCATGCTCCGAGCGGATACTTTGCCTCCTCGGGCGCAGCGTCATCCTGCTGATCCACAAAGGTGCCGGAATAGGCAATCACACGGCGGAACCAATCGGGGCGGAACCACGCCATCGTCAAGGCCGCCGCACCTCCGGAGCTGCATCCGATGACGCCGCGACCCCACGGGTTATCGGTAAGTGTAAAGTGCGGATATGCGGCTTTGATTTCCGCATTCTTCAACACTGCCGGCAGGACTTCATCGTGGATGAAGCGCGCCAGCCGGTCGGACATCGTGTCATACTCCAGCCCGCGCTCGCTCTTCTTCCCGTAGTTGCCGCCATTCTCGACAGCAATCGCGACGAATGCGGGCAGCGTGCGTTTTGGGTCTTTGGAAATGGTAAGGTTATCGAGCGCATTGCGGACGAGACTTAGCTGGCAGGGGCCATCGTGGATGATGAGCAGGGGGGCCTTTGCTCCGTCCTTGTAGGCAGCCGGAACATAGACCGTGATCTTGCGTTCCTTTCGCACCGGCTTCTTCGCGGAGTCGAG
>JANYDN010000335.1 GCA_025363585.1 Verrucomicrobiota bacterium
GTAGGTCGGCACGCCGTGAAGCCGTCCGTAGGCGTCGTGCAACGCGAGATCGAACGCCGAGCAAACGACGAGTGCCGCGAGCCACGGCATCCGTTCGCCATCACCCGCGAGTCGGCTTTCGTTGAAGTCTTCCCAGAGGCGGGGAAGCAACGACGCGACGAAATCCGATCCGAGTTCCAGCGGATGTCCCCAGTCGGAAAACGCAGCCCACGCGCGCACGAGCAGTTCCGCGAACAACTTCAGCGCATCGTGGCGCCGCGCGTGGGCCACGGCGCTTGGCCACACCCATTGCACCGACAACGGCGTCTCGCCCCAACCGTCGGCCGCGCGTCCGTCGCGCCCGACCACGCGCAGGCGCACGCGCGCGCAGGTGACGGAGGTGAGCGTCTCCGGCCCGAACTTGAGCGGCACGCGCGTGCGCACCGGCAAGAACCACAGCGTGGCGCCGGCGACGCGGAGGTCGCGGGAATTGGGCCCGTCGGCGATGGAAAATTCGACCATGCGAACGGGCCCGTTTCACCGGGCGACGGTGACCTCAGGTCGGCAGCGGCAGCGCGGGCGTTTCCTCGTCCTCGCCCTCGGAGATGACCGGCGCGATGGCCTGGAGACGGTCCTTTTCCGCGAGGTCGATGAGTTTCACGCCCTGGGTGTTTCTACCGACCTCGCGGATGCCCTTCACCGGGATCCGCACCATCTGGCCGCCGACGGTGATGAGCATCAACTCGTCGTGGCCATGAACCGTCAACGCGCCGACCACCAGGCCGGTCTTGTCGGTCGTCTTCATGGTGATGATGCCCTTGCCGCCGCGGCTCTGGAGCCGGTACTCGTCGAACCCGGTGCGCTTTCCGATGCCGTTCTGGCCGGCGACGAGGAGCATGGCGGAGGGATCGACGAGCGCGAGGGCGACAACGGCGTCGGACTTCTCGAGGTCGATGCCCTTCACGCCGGCGGCGGGGCGTCCCATCGAGCGGACCTGGTTCTCGTCGAACCGGATGCTCATGCCGTCGCGCGTGATGATGACCATCTCGTTGGTGCCCGTGGTGAGCTTGACGTCGATGAGATCGTCGCCCTGTTCGAGGGTGATGGCGATGATGCCGCCTTTTCGGACGTTCTGGAAATCGCGTAGGGCGGTGCGTTTCACGGTGCCGAGACGCGTGACGAAGAACAGTTCGTTGGCCTGCTGCCAGGTCTGGTCTTCCTTGTTCGCCGCGTACTTGGCGGTGATGCGGACGAGCGCCTGGACCTTCTCCTCGGCGCGGAGTTCGAGGAGGTTGGCGATCGAGCGCCCCTTGGCCGCGCGTCCCATGTCGGGAACCTCGTGCACGCGCTCCACGTACACGCGCCCGAGGTTCGTGAAGAACATCAGGTAATCGTGCGTGCTGCAGGTGAACAAGTGTTCGATGAAATCGGCGTCCTCGGGTTTCTCGGACTCGCGCGTGGACATGCCGATGACGCCCTTGCCGCCGCGTTTCTGCGCGCGGTAGGAGGCGACGTTGGTGCGCTTGAGTAGACCGTTGTGGGTGAGCGTGACGATGACGCCCTCGTTCGCGATGAGGTCCTCGATGGCGATCTCGCCCTCGTCGGGCACGATCTGGGTGAGGCGCGGGGTGGCATGTTTCTCGCGCACGGCCTTGAGCTCGGCCTTGATGATGGAGAGCACGCGCGCCTCGCGGGCGAGGATGTCGAGCAAGTCGCGGATCCGCTCGAGAAGCGTCTTGTACTCGTTCTCGACCTTGTCCACCTCGAGACCGGTGAGTTGGTAGAGGCGGAGATCGAGGATGGCGTCGACCTGGCGTTCGGTGAGCGCGTAACGGCCCTTCACGAGGCGCGCCTCGTCGCGGAGCAAAACGCCCCAGCGCTCGACCTGCGCGCGGGTCCATTCGAAGGCGAGAATTTTGACCCGGGCCTCGTCGCGGTTCTTGGACGTGCGGATGATGCGGATGAACTCGTCGAGATTGCGAAGGGCGCAGAGGTAACCCTCGAGGATTTCCGCGCGTTCCTCGGCCTTGCGGAGCTGGAAGCGGGTGCGGCGCAGGATGACCTCGCGGCGATGCTCGAGGTAGCAATTGATGAGCTCCTTGAGATTGAGCGTCTTCGGTCGGCCGCGGTCGATCGCGAGCGCGTTGACCGAGAACGAGGTCTCGAGCGCGGTGTGCTTGTAGAGATTGTTGATGACCACCTTCGCGATGGCATCGCGCTTGAGCTCGACGACCACGCGGGTGTTCTCGTCGGACTCGTCGCGGATCGCGGTGATCTCGGTGAACCCGACGGTCTTCTCGTTGACGAGTTCGGCGATGCGCTCGACGAGCGTCGCGCGGTTCACGTTGTACGGGATCTCGGTGATGACGAGTTGCTCGCGGTTGCCCTTGAGTTGCTCGACCCCGACCTTGCCGCGGACCTTCACGCTGCCGCGGCCGGTGTGGAAGTACGACTTGATGCCCTCGACGCCGCAGGCCATGCAGCCCGTGGGAAAATCCGGTCCCTTGATGAACTTCATCAACTGCGGGATCGTGATCTCCGGGTTTTCAATCTGCGCGCAGATGCCGTCGATGACCTCGCCGAGATTGTGCGGCGCCATGTTGGTCGCCATGCCGACGGCGATGCCGGTGCCCCCGTTGACGATGAGGTTGGGGAAGGCCGCCGGGAACACGACGGGCTCGGAAAGCGACTCGTCGTAGTTCGGGATGAAATCGACGGTCTCCTGGTCCATGTCCTCCATGAGGACCGCGCCGAGCGGGCAGAGCCGCGCCTCGGTATACCGCATGGCCGCGGGAGGATCGCCCTCGACGGAGCCGAAGTTGCCCTGCCCGTCCACGAGCCGCTCGCGCATCGCCCATGGCTGGGCCATGTGGACGAGCGTGGAATAGACGGCCTGGTCGCCGTGCGGATGGAATTTGCCGATCGTCTCGCCGACGATACGCGCGCACTTCAGATGCTTGCGGTTCGGCATGACGCCGAGCTCGTGCATCGCGAAAAGGGTGCGTCGTTGGGAAGGCTTCAGGCCATCGCGCACGTCGGGCAAGGCGCGGGAGATGATCACCGACATCGAGTAGTCCAAGAACGAGTTCTTGATCTCCTCGGCGACGTTGATTTTGCCAAGCTTCTCGTTGGCGGCGTAGGCGGGGCCGGTACCGGCCGACGTGAGTTCGTTGTCTTCGGGCATGGACGGGAGGGAAATCTAGGAAAGGAAATCGGGCGGGACGTGGGTCAGACGTCGAGGTGGCGCACGTTGAGCGCGTTGTCCTCGATGAATTGGCGGCGGGGCTCGACCTCGTCGCCCATCAACCGCGTGAACATCTCCTCGGCCTTCACGGCGTCGGTCAACTCGATGCGCAGCAACTTCCGCTTGGCCGGGTTCATGGTCGTCTCGAAGAGTTCCTTCGGGTTCATCTCGCCCAGACCCTTGAAGCGCTTGATCTCGATGCCTCGTTTTCCGATGCCCATGATGGCCCCGAGGATGTCGGCGATGGAGAAGATCGGGCGGACCACCTCGCCCTCGATCAACTCGAACAACGGTTGGTCCTGCGCCGCGTAGTGCTCCACGGGCAGGCCTTTCTTCGCCATGCGCCCCAGCAAATCCCGGATCGCGTGGCTCTCGTAGATCGCCTCGTGACGCGCGCGTCGGGTCGTCGCTTCCTTCTTCGGTTTCTCGCCCTCCACGACGGGGACGGCGGGATCGGCCGGCGCGCCGAACAACAACACCAGCCCGGGGTTCGCGGACCCAAACCGGGCCAATTGTTCGTCGGTCACGAAGTATTCCACCGTCTCGCGATTGCCCTCGCGGATGACGACCATGTGGTGTGGGAACTCGCCGGTCGCGGGATCCATCTTGCGGATGAACTCCTCGAAATCGCCGCCCTTGCGCCGGACGCCGGCCGCCAGCTTCTCGAGCGACTGCAAGAGGTCGAGGATCTCGACCAATTGTTTGGGAGGCAATTCGCGCCCGTCCGCGATGTTGCGAAGGCGGACCTCCTCGGTGCCGAGTTGGATCAAAATCCGGTTGAGCGCGGCGTCGTCGTCCACGTACTCGATGCGCTTCTTGCGCGCGATCTGATAGAGCGGCGGCTGGGCGATGTACATGTAGCCCTCGCGGATCAGGCGGGGCATCTGGCGGTAGAAAAACGTCAGCAACAACGTGCGGATGTGGGAACCGTCCACATCGGCGTCCGTCATGATGATGATCTTGTGGTAGCGGAGCTTCTCGAGGTTGAACGCGCCCTCCCCCTCGCCGTCGCCGATCCCGGTGCCGACGGCCGTGATCATGGTCCGGATTTCGTTGTTCTGGAGGACCTTGTCCAAACGGGCTTTCTCCACGTTGATCAGCTTGCCGCGCAACGGAAGGATGGCCTGGAACTTCCGGTCGCGCCCCTGCTTGGCGGAGCCACCTGCCGAGTCACCCTCGACGATGTACAACTCGGTGTTCTGGGGATCGCGGTCGGAACAGTCGGCGAGTTTTCCGGGGAGACCGCCGCCGGTCAGGGCGGTCTTGCGCACGGCTTCCCTTGCCTTGCGGGCGGCCTCGCGCGCCCGGGCCGCGTTGAGGGACTTGTCGACGATCCGCTTCGCGACGTTCGGGTTGTCGTCGAAGTGGTTCATCAACCCCTCGTACGCCGCCGAGCCGACCATGCTGTCCACTTCCGGCGAGATCAGCTTCACCTTGGTCTGCGACTCGAACTTCGGGTCGGTGTGCTTCACCGAGATCACCGCCGTGAGCCCCTCGCGGACGTCGTCCCCGGTGATCTGGGGATCCTTGTCCTTCAGCAGGGAGTTGGCCTTCGCGTATTGGTTGATCGCGCGGGTCAACGCCGAGCGGAAGCCGGAAAGGTGCGTGCCGCCGTCCGGATTGTGGACGGTGTTGGTGTAGCACAGCACCTGTTCGGTGAACGAGTCGTTGTACTGGACGACCGCCTCGATCTCGATCTCGACCTTTTTGTCGTCGCTCGCGACCTCGTTTTGGCGGCGGAAAATGATCGCCTTGGGATGGAGCGTGGCCTTGCCCTTGTTCAACTGCTTCACGAACTCCTCGATGCCATCCTTGTAGAAATAGACCTCGGGCTTGGCCTCGGGCTGCCGCTCGTCCAGAAACTGGATCGTCAGCCCGGAGTTAAGGAACGCCAGTTCGCGGAGTCGTTGCCCAATCCGGTCCGACTTGAAATCCGTCGTCTCGCGGAAAATCTCGGGATCCGGTTTGAAACTGATCAACGTGCCCGTGCCCTTGGCCTTGCCGATCACCTCGAGCTTCGAGGTCGTTTTGCCGCGCTCGAAGGCCATGTGGTGGACCTTGCCGTCGCGCGAAACCTCGACCTCGAACCATTCGGAAACCGCGTTGACGCATTTCGCTCCGACGCCATGGGTTCCGCCGGAAAACTTGTAGCCGCCCTGCCCGTACTTGCCGCCCGAGTGCAGCGTCGTCAGCACCATCTCCACGCCGGGGATCTTGTATTGGGGATGGATGTCCACCGGGATGCCGCGCCCATTGTCCCGGACGGAGATCGATCCATCCACGTGGATGGTGACGTCGATGTGGTCGCAGTGGCCGGCCAAATGCTCGTCCACGGAGTTGTCGAGCACCTCGGAAACGCAATGGTGCAACGCACGCTCGTCCGTGCCGCCGATGTACATCCCGGGCTTCTTCCGGACTGCCTCCAACCCCTCGAGTTTGCCCAGTTTGGAGGAGTCGTAGTTTCCTCCGATTGCGTTCGTAGCGTCAGACATGAAATTCAGTGCGGAAGCGCCGGGAAATATCCCAAACCCACCGCCCGTAAAGCCTATCAGCGGCACCCCGGGTAACAATACGAAACTGGCCGGAAACCCCAAGATGTTGGGGGGTCCGGCCAGAATGCGACAATGTCTTGTGTCAGGGGGGTGTCGGCGCCGCCCGGATCAGGATCAACCAGGCGTCATCGGCGTTGTCCTTAGAATTCGCCCCGTAGGAGAACACCTCGCCCCCCCCGATCTTCCCGAAATCATGGCGTTTGGTGTCCACCAGTTTGGGCTCCTTGCCCTTCTCCAATTGGAAGATGCGGACCTCGAGTTGGGCACCCACCCGCCGGACCTCGACCGCGCAACGGGAACTCAACTCGATGCGCCGGAATTCATCCTTCGGCGCCACGACGTTCGTTCCCTTGACCACGAAGTAATTCTTCCACTTGAGGGCGCTCAGCTTCTTCCGGCCCGCCTCGTCCAGCTCCTTGAACTCCTTCTCCGGCGGCTTCGCTTCGTTCGTCCCCCAGACCAACTCCAGACGAAGGCTGGGATCCCCCGCCCGGACGACCCCGCAACAGGCCATCCAACCCAGCACCAACCACCCGATCCACCGGGCACAGACTTTGGAAACATTCATGGTTTCGATGAAAACCGCCGAATCCGCGCGAGCATCACCTTGTCGCCGCTTATTCGATCCAATGAAGGGTCAGACCATCCGCGTCGGAATGAAACGTCATGGTCGTCGCCTCGGCAAATTCCTGTCCCGACAGTTCCTTCTTCGGCATGGCCAAGACCACGGCGACCGCCGCGACCCCGAGCGCCGGCGCGAGCCACCGCAACCAGTTGATGGCGGCCGCGGCCGGCTGCGGCCGCGACGTCTGGGATTCCTGCGCGGCGATCCGCCTTTGGATCTGCGACCAATAGAACTCGCGGGTTTCGGGCACGGCCGACGTCGGCTCGTGGTCACGGATCAACCGGGCAACCTGACGCAACCCTTCCACGAGTTCGCGCGCCTCGGCGTCGCCGGTGAGCAACCGCTCCACCTCGGCCCGCCGGGCCGTATCGAGTTCGCCGTCCACGTAGGCCTGGAGGTCCAGGATTACTTGTGTGTCTTTCATTCGGATCGTTCGCGTTTCAAACCTTGCAGCAGCCCCGCCAACCGGCGCCGCGCGTAAAACAGCCGGGACATCACGGTCCCGATGGAAATCCCCACTTTCTTGGCGATCTCCTTGTATTCCAGCCCCTCGAATTCGTGGAGCACCAACACCGCCCGGTGCGCGTCGGTCAGTTTGTCCATCGCCTCGTCGATTCTCTTGCGCAACTCTTCCTTCTCCATCCCCTCGGTCGGATTGACGTGTACGACCGGCAAATGCCGCTCCACCCCGCCGCCTTCCTCTTCCATCAGTTCTATCGACTCCGCCCGCATCCGCTTGTGACGCCGGAGCTGGTCGAGGCAGAGGTTGATGACGATCCGCGTCATCCAGGTCGCGAAGGAGGACTCCCCCTGGAACTGGACGAGCCGCTGCCAACCCTTTACCCACGCCTCCTGGGACAAATCCAGCGCCTCGTCTTCGTTGCGCATCATGATCATGGCCCGGGCGTAAATCTTGTCCCGATGACGGTGAACCAACTCCTCGAAAGCCTCGGGATCGCCACCCTGGGCCCACGCCACCAGCCGGTCGTCCGGTGCTGATGGATACTCGTGTTTCAACGTCTGGTTCATCGACGCGGGATTCCGTCGGTTATTCAGACCGCGTCGGGAAGTTTGTTCCCGGTGGTTTCGGGAGACGCATGCCGATGGTTTTTGGGGTCGGCATGGAAGGAATTCCTACAACCGGCCCTTCGAACTGGGAACCAAGCCCTCGATCCTTGGATCCCGCTGGCAGGCAAAGTCCACGGCCCGGGCGAACGCCTTGAACAACGCCTCCACCACGTGGTGGGGCTCACCGCCGTAAAGCAACTCCAGGTGAAGGTTGCACCGGGCTTCGTTCGTGAACCCCTGGAAAAACTCGCGCGCCAATCCGAAACGGAACGCGGACGACATGTCCTGCTCGCGGTCCGCTTTCGGGATCCGTCGTTGGGATAGCTCGTCCATGCCCCGCCAAACCAGATAGGGGCGCCCGCTGAAATCGACGACGCAGCGTGCGAGACACTCGTCCATCGTCACGAACGCCTCGCCGGTGAACGGATTGCGCGGATCAAACCCCGCGCCATAACGCCGGATACCCTTTTTGTCGCCCAAGGCCTCCCGGAACGCCTGGCCGAGCGCGATGCCGCAATCCTCGACCGTATGGTGCGCGTCGACCTCGATGTCGCCCTTGCAGCGCAGCTTCAAATCGCAGACGGAATGCCTCGCGAAAAGCGTCAGCATGTGGTCGAAAAACGGGACGCGCGTCCTCACGTCGGCCTTCCCCTTTCCCTCGACGAGAAGGTCCAGCCGGATGTCGGTTTCCTGGGTGGCCCGGACAATCCGGGCGCGGCGTTCGATCATGGACGGGCTTGGGTAGTCAACGGACGGCGGGAACTCCAACCAATTCCACGCGTCATTTCATGCCGGGCCACGGCTGGAGGGCATCCAGCGCGGCGACCACCCGGCGGCGCATGTCCAGCAAGTCGAGTTCGCCGGTCTGCCGGAACAGGATCTTGCCGTCCGCGCCGATGAGCAGCGTGTGCGGCAATGCCCCGCTCCATTCCGGGTCGAACGCCTCGATCATCTTGTACTTGTCGGTGTCCCCGAAAATCAGGTTCCGGGTGGAAGCGTGTTGGCGTTCGAGGAATTTCTCCACCTTCGCGCGTTCGTCCGGAAACTGGGCGGCGACGGTCACCATCTCGAAATCCCGGCCGCGATACATGAGGTTGGCTTTCATGAGGTCGGGGAATTCGGCGACGCAGGGGCCGCACCACGTCGCCCAGAAATTCACCAGGCGCACCTTCCCGGTGCCCTTGTTCTCCCGCAACGCGTGCAACGCGTCCGCCCCCGCCGCCTCCAGTTTCACCGGCTCCGCCTGCACCTTCGCCAGCCATTTTGCGTTCACGTCCGACTTGGTGGCCCACTTGGTCGAGCACCCGAACACCTTTGTTTCCGCGACCGGCGGCTGTTTTCCGGCCAGCAAGGCATCGATCGCGTTCCGCGTGTCGCGGGACTTCACCAGCGCGACCCGCTCGGAATCGTCGATCCGCCCCGCGTACCGAAGCTTTCGTTCCGCGTCGAAGACGAACACGTGGGGCGTCGTCTGCGGTCCATACTCCTTGGATGCCGATTCGGTCTCGCCGTCGTACAGGTACGGGAAGTTGAACTTCCGCTGCTCGGCCCGGATCTTCATGTCGTCGAGCTCGTCCCCGAGATCGGTGTACCCGAGTTCGTCCAAACGCACGCCGGCGGGGCTGTTCGGGGAGATGGCAATGATGGCGACGCCTTTCCCCTCGTAGTCCTTGACCAGATCCTTGATGCGTTCCTCGTAGGCTTGGGCCGTCGGGCAATGATTGCAGGTGAAGACGACGGCCAAGACCTTCGACCCCGAGTACTCGTCCAATCGATGGCGTTTGCCATCCACGCCCGGCAGGTCGAACCCGGGCGCCGGACTGCCGAGTTTCAACGCGGGATGCACGGCGTCCTCCGCACCGAAAACACCCGCCGCGAACACGACGATGCCCGCGATTTTCAGGAACGCTTGGTTCATGGATGGAAGGTTTCGCCGGCCCGACCAACTCCCGCAACCGGTTTCGCGGCCCCATACTTTTCGGCGCCGGGACCACGCCGGGATTTGCACCGGGAAGCCGGAGCGACTATCACCGGGCCCATGCGAGTTTCCCGACTGCTCCATACCCGTTACCGCGTGGACGACCTCGAGAGATCCATCCGGTTCTACCGGGAGGTTCTCGGACTCGACGAAATCCGACGCCACAAGTCGCCGCGCGGTTCCGAGCTCGTGTTCCTGAAGGCACCTGGAAGCGATGAAACCATCGAGCTTTGCAGTTTCCCGGCGAGTGGGCCCGTCCAGGTGCAGGGCGATCTCACCCACCTCGCCTTCGAGGTGGAAAGCCTCGCGGGCTTCGCCTCGCACCTGTCCACCCTCGGGCTTTCGTACTCCGACGGCCCGCACTACAAGGCCGATGGCTCGGGCGGTTTCGCGTTCGTCGATGCCCCCGAGGGCTACGAGATCGAGTTGATCCAACGCTCGCCTGCCGCCACCGGCAAGGAGACGTACTGACCGCGTGACCTGGCGAATCCGAGGACGCGACTTCCTGTTTCCCCGCCCCACGTTGGTGATGGGCGTGGTGAACGCCACGCCGGATTCGTTTTCGGATGGCGGACGGTTTCCCGATCCGACCCACGCCGTCGAGGCCGCGCTGCGGATGATCGCAGAGGGCGCCGAGATCGTGGATATCGGGGGCGAATCCACGCGGCCCGGTGCTACCGAAGTCGACGAGCCGACCGAGATCGCGCGGGTCGTCCCGGTGATCGCGGCGCTGCGACCGCGGACCCGGGCGGCAATCTCGGTGGACACGCGGAAGCCCGGTGTCGCGCGGGCAGCCCTCGCGGCCGGCGCGGACATCCTCAACGACGTCGGCGCGGCGAACGCCGATCCCGCGATGTGGGAGTTGTTGCGGGACACCGGTGCGGGGTATGTTTGCATGCACATGCAGGGCACCCCGGCAACCATGCAGGCCGCTCCCCGCTACGACGACGTCGTGGCGGAGGTGGATGCATTCTTCGCCGAACGCCTGTCGGCGTTGGTCGCGGCGGGCGTGCAACCGGAGCAGGTCTCGCTCGATCCCGGCATTGGATTTGGAAAAACGCCGGACCAAAACATCGCCCTGCTCCGCGGGCTTGGGCTCTTTGCGCGGCACGGACGCCCGCTGGCCATCGGGGTTTCACGGAAGGGATTCCTCGGCAAATTCACCGGCGGCGACACCCACGAGCGCCTGCCCGCCGCCTTGGCCTGCGCCTTGTTTGCCGTCCGCCACGCCGTGCGCCTCGTGCGCACCCACGACGTCTTGGCGACGGTGCAGGCGCTGCGGATGCAGTCGCTGCTGGAAGGCCCGACGCCATGAACCCGATTCCGCTGTTCTTGAATTGGTGGCGTCCGGCGCTCGAGATCGCGATCCTCGCGGTCGGTATTTATTCCGCCTTCATCTTCCTCCGTGGCACGCGCGGCGCCCCGATCGTGACCGGCTTCCTCGCGCTCCTGCTCGCGTTGACCCTGACGACCCGGTTGCTCGAATTGCAGGTGCTCAACGCGCTCCTCAACCAATTCCTCGCGTTCCTCGCCGTCGGCGTCGTCGTCCTTTTCCAGCCCGAGATCCGCCGCATGCTCGCCGAGGTCGGCAACCTTCCCCTCGCCAACAATGCCCGCGAACAACGCGAGAAAATCGAGGTCGTCTGCGAATCCGTCGACCGGTTCTCGCCCGTTCGCATCGGCGCGCTCATTGCCCTCGAACAGGGCATCAATCTCGCCGACGCCGTCGAATCCGGCGTGCTCGTCGACTGCGAGGCCACGCCCGAGATGCTCGAGACGATTTTCTTCCCGAACAACGCCATCCATGACGGCGGCGTCATCATCAAGGGCGACCGGATCCTGAAGGCCGCCTGCATCTTCCCGCTCACGCAACGGCAGGACCTCCACAAGTCCCTCGGCACCCGTCATCGCGCCGCCATCGGCCTTTCCGAGGAAACCGACGCGGTCGTGGTCGTCGTGTCGGAGGAGACCGGCCAGATCGCCTACGCGCATCGCGGGCAACTGGTCCGCAACGTCACGGTCCAGGAACTGCGCGCGTTCCTGACCCATGTCCTCGTCCAGCGTCCCGATTCGAGGAACTGGATGTCATGGTTTCGTCCGGGAAGCCGGTCCAACCCCAGCGGCAACGGAGGCTGATCCATGTCCGCGCGCGAATTCCTCCGACACAACCGCTGGCAGAAGCTGCTCTCGCTGCTGCTCGCGATGCTCATCTGGTTCACGGTCAAGCAGGGCCTCGAGCGCGGCGGCGGATTGCCCGTTGTTCCCGACGGCAACACCCGGCCGTTCGAACACGTCCCCGTCCGAGTCCTCACCGCGACCGCCAGCCCCTCCGCGTTCCGCGTCACGCCGTCCGAGGTCACCGTGGTCCTGCGCGGGCGTCCCGACATCCTCGCTCGACTCCGTCCGCAGGATGTCGAGGTCTACGTCAACCTCGCCGACCTCCCGCCGACCAACTCCATCCGGCGCGCAGTTCGCGTCAACGCCCCGGGTTGCCAGGTCGGCTCCGTGTCCCCCCAGGAAGTCGCCATCGATTTGCCCGTTCCTCCCGACAATCGTTCCACCCCGAGCCACTGATTCCCATGTCACAGAACAAACGCATCTTCGGCACCGACGGCGTTCGAGGCCGCGCGAACATCGAGCCCGTGACGGCCGAAACCGCACTGAAACTCGGTCGTGCCGTCGCCCACGTCTTCAAGCAACGCGGCGCCGCGCGCAACCGGCTGCGCTTCCGCATCGTCATCGGAAAGGACACGCGGCTCTCGGGCTACATGCTCGAGAACGCCCTGTCGTCCGGCGTTCTCTCGATGGGCGTCGATGTCGTTTTCATCGGCCCGTTGCCCAGTCCCGGCGTCGCCTACGTCACGCGTTCGCTCCGCGCCGACGCCGGCATCGTCATCACGGCCTCGCACAATCCGTACGATGACAACGGCATCAAGTTCTTCGGACCCGACGGCTACAAACTCGCCGAGGATCTCGAGGACCACATCGAGGACCTCGTCTTCAGCGGCGAGATCGAGAGCATCCGGCCGACCGCCGGCGAGATCGGAAAGGCGTACCGCGTGGACGACGCCGTGGGCCGCTACGTCGAGCACGCCAAGGCGAGCTTTCCCCGCGGGCTCACGCTCGAGGGCATGCGCATCGTCGTCGATTGCGCGCACGGCGCCGCGTACAAATCCACGCCGGCGGTGTTGCAGGAACTCGGCGCCGAACTCCTCGTCTTCGGCAACCAACCCAACGGCACCAACATCAACCTCGAGTGCGGATCCATGCACCCGCAGCACCTCTGCGCGCGCGTCCGCGAATACCGGGCCGACCTCGGCATCGCCCACGATGGCGATGCCGACCGCGTCCTGCTGTGCGACGAATCGGGCAACATGATCGACGGCGACGACATCCTCGCGATCTGCGGCCTCCAGATGCTCGCGGAAGGCACCCTCCGCAACAAAACCGTCGTGGCCACCGTCATGAGCAACGCGGGCCTCGACGTCGCCATCCAGGCGGGCGGCGGACGCGTCGTGCGCACCGCCGTCGGCGACAAGCACGTCATCGACCAGATGTTGTCGGACGACTTCAACCTCGGCGGCGAGCAGAGCGGTCACTTGATCTTCCGCGATTTCAGCAGCACCGGCGACGGCCTAGTGGCGGCGCTCCAAATCCTCAGCGCGATGAAGGCGCGCGGGGAGTCGCTCTCGCGGTTGGCCCGCTGCTGGAAGCGGTACCCTCAGTTGGTCGCCAACGTCCGGGTCCGCGAGAAGCGTCCGTTCGCGGAACTCGACGAGATCCTCGACCTCGTCGCCAAGGCGGAGGCGGAGGTCAAACCCGTCGGCGGCCGCGTCCTGCTGCGGTATTCCGGCACCGAGCCGAAAGCGCGCCTCCTCGTCGAGGGACCCGACGCGGCGATCATGGAAAAGTGGAGCCGCCTCATCTGCGACTCCATCCGGCGACAAGTCGGTGTCACCGGCTAACGATGAGCCAAGGTGGGTGGTGGCGGCCCTGCCACCACTGCTTTGACGCGAGCGGGGGTTGTCGAACTTAGGAAGCTTCGGTTGAAGGAAGTGGCGGCGGGCCGCCGCCACCCACGGTTTTCCCCGCGCCGCCTCAGCGGATCTCGAGCCTCAGCTTGTAACGCTCGAGGGTGAAACCCTCGGCCTGCGCGAGGCGCGCGAGCGCCTTGTTGTAGTCGGACTTTGCCTGGATCGCGTTGGCCTCGGCCTGCGTGAGATCCCGTTGGCGCAGGAGGACCTGGTAGCTCGTGCTTTTCCCGTTCTCGAGTTTCTTCTGTTCCGCCCACAGCACGGAATCGGAGTAATGGCGCGAGGTCTCCGTCGCCTG
This sequence comes from Verrucomicrobiota bacterium, assembly GCA_025363585.1. Classification (GTDB taxonomy): domain Bacteria; phylum Verrucomicrobiota; class Verrucomicrobiia; order Limisphaerales; family UBA9464; genus UBA6176. The sequence continues at coordinate 13,779 of JANYDN010000335.1, forward strand.
CACGCGCTCGAGCGCGCTCTGCGCGTTCAGGATCGCGTTCTCGATGTCCGCCATCGCCGACTGTTCCTTCTGCTTGTATTGCAGCAGCAGCCGCTGGTTGTTCAGCTTCGCCGCCTGGTAATCGTTCCGCGCCCTCTTGTTCGACAACGGGACCGTCAGCCGGATGCTGCCGCTGAAATTCGGATTGCGCTGAACGCCGATGTCGTCGAGCGCCGGCTCGAGCGTGTGGTCCTGTCCGGACAGCCCGTAGGAACCGCCCAGATCGAGCTGCGGGAAGAGCTGGTTCTTGTTGTACTTGAGCTGGATCTTTTGCTTCTCGAGATCGATCCGCGCGCGCTCGAGATCCGGGCGCATCGTGATTCCCTTGTGCCAACTGTCCAACCGACTGAAGGACTCGGGCACCACCGCCAGCGACGACGTCGGCTCCAGCCGCGTGTCGGCGAGCGACGCGAAATCATCCGAGATCAAACGCTTCAGCGTGTTCTGCGACGTGGACGACTGTTGCTGCGCGGTGATCAGGTCGGCGCGGCTCCGCGCGACCTGCGCCCCCGCGTCGTCCAACTCGAGCTGCGTCATCGTCCCGACCCTGACCCGCGTCTTGTTCTCCTGTTCCAGTCGTTCCGCGAGTTCGAGCGCCTTCTGCTGCACCCGCACGTTCTCCTTGCCGGCGACCACGTCGTTGTAGGCGTTCGCGACGTCGGTGGCCGTCTGGATGATCTGGGCCCGGACATCCGAACGGGACTGCATCAGGTTCTTCCGTTCCAATTGCAGCGTCAGCCGGGGAAGATCGATCCACAGGTTCTTGAGCAACGGCTGCGTGACCGAGATGCCGATCGATGGCGTGTAGGTGAACCCTTGGTCCACCTCCACCAGCTCGCCCTTGTTGTTCAGCGTCGTCGCCGAACCGCTCGACCGATTGACCGCACCCGTGAGGTTGTAGGTCATGCCGGTCGGCACGTAGCCGCTGATTCCCGTGTCGTACCGCTCGTTCCAGCTCTCGTTGGATCCAGGATTGAACTGGCCGACGCCGGCGAAGCCCTCCGACTTGCGATAGCCCTGCTGCGCGCCCGTCGTGAAGTTGGGATCGTAGTAGGCGCCCGCCGAACTCACCGACAACGCCCCGACCTGCGGCGAATACTGCGCGATGCGGATATCGAGGTTCTTCTGCAGTGCCATCTGGAGGCACTCTTCGAGCGACACCGGTTTGGACTGCGGCTGCTGGGCAATTACGGGAATGCCAAGCGCCACCGCCAAAGCGGCGAGCGGACGGGGGAATCTCATGATCGGGAGAGCGTGTGCCATTGAATCGCGAACGTCAACGGGGCGCGCCCCGTCGGGTGTTTCTCCCCTCCGAAGACCCGTCGCGCGCGATCCGGTTTCACGATTTCTCCGCGTCATGCGCGTGCCCAACCCAACGCACGCCCCGACAACGTTTCCGCCAGATCCACCGCCGATCCGAATGCGTCCTCGTGGAACCCGTACCGGAAATATCCCCCGCAGAAAAAAACCGCCTGCCCCGTGCCGCGACGGTTCAACCCCGGTAGCCCGCCCTGCGCCCGCACCGCTCCCGGGGTGAACATCGGGTGCGTGTAGACGATCCGCCGGATCACGCGCCCGGGATCGATCGTTTCGCCGCCGCCGATCGACACGAAATAATCGCGCCGGTCGCTCACGCCCTGCAACGCGTTCATCCAGTACACCGTTTGTGTCGACGGCTTTCCCGTCGCGTCCGTGTCGACGCGATAGTTCCAGGCGGACCACGCCGCCCGCGCGCGCGGCATCACAGATGGGTCCACGTGCACCAGCGCCTCGTTCGTCCGGTAATGGAATTCGCCGAGCAACCGACGCTCGTCGTCGTCCGCGTCCGCCAGCAACGCCAGCGTCTCGTCGGCGTGCGACGCCATCGCGACGCGATCGAAAACCCCGCGCCAACCGGAACGCGTCCGGACCTCGGCACCGCCCCGCGCCAACCGCGCGACCGACGCCACCGGATCCCCGAGGCGAATCCGGTCTGCGAACGGCCGCGAGAGACGCGACACGTATTCGCGCGATCCCCCGTCGACCGTCCACCACTGGTGCTGGGTGTGAAGCCCGAGAAAACCGTGGTTGTGGAAAAAACGGAGCAAGGTCGACGCCGGGAATTCCAGCATCCGATCCGGCGGCGTGCTCCAGACCGCGCCGCCCATCGGCACCAGGTACAAATCGAGGAAGTCCTCGCCGTAGCCGCGCCGCGCCACGTACTCGCCCAGCGACATCGACGCCCACTCCGGATTCCCGAGCGCCTCGATGGCCTCGCGGTTGAAGCGATCGACCTGGAGAAGCATCCGTATGAAACGCGGGTTCCACAGGTTGCGGCGTTGCGCGAACAGGCGGTTCAGGCTGCTGCCGCAATACTCCAGTCCGCTCGGCCGATGCTGGACCCCGAACGACATTTCCGTCGGCTTGCACGGCACCCCCAACTCCCGGAACAACCGCGTCAGACGCGGGTAGGTCACGCGGTTGAAAACCATGAACCCCGTGTCGAACGCCACCGTCCGTCCCGCTTCCGGCACGTCGATGGTCCGGCTGTGCCCTCCCGGGTGCGCGTTGCCGTCGAACAACGTCACGTCGTGGGTCGCGTGAAGGAAATGGGCGAGACCAAGACCCGCGATTCCCGTCCCCACGACCGCCAGCGTCGGTCGCCCGTCGCCGGCCGCTTTCACCGCCTCATTTCGCACCGGAGATACGACCCTTGCCCTCGTCGTAGGCATCGGCCGGCACCGGCCGCAAATCCCAGATGAGCCCCGTGAACGACAGCATCCGCAGCAGGTAGTACGTGATGTCCATTTCCCACCAGAAGAACCCCTGCCGGACCGCGCTCTGGTGCTGGTGGTGGTTGTTATGCCAGCCCTCCCCGAGGGTGATCATCGAAAGCAGGAAACTGTTGCGGCTGTCGTCCGACGTCTCGTAGCGACGGCGTCCGAACACGTGGGCCAGCGAATTGATGCACGCCGTGCCATGGAAAAGCACCGTCGTGCTGATGAAGAACGCCCAGACGAGGAACTGCCATCCCGTCACGCCCGTCGCCGGCCACTTGGCCTCGATGAAATGGCCCGCCAGGAAAACCGCGACCGCGAAGGCCACCGGGACCAACACGTCGAACCGATTGAGGAACCGGAGTTCCGGAAACCGCGCCAGATCCCCGATGCGCCGGTAGTCGGTCGGGAAATTCTTGGAGCTCGTGATCCAACCGATGTGGGCCCAGACGAACCCGTGCTGCCGCGGCGAATGCTTGTCCACTTCCTCGTCGGAATGCTGGTGGTGGTGCCGGTGGGTCGCCGCCCACCACAATGCCCCGCGCTGCACGCAGATGCCGCCCCAGATCGCCATGACGAATTGCATCGCGCGCGACGTCGCGAAGGTCCGGTGCGAGAAGTACCGGTGGTAGAACCCCGTCACGGCGAACATCCGGAAGAAATACAGGAAGGCCGCCGCGCCCACCGACGTCCAGCTCCAGCCGGTCCAGATGACGCCCAGGCAACCCGCATGCAGGATCACGAACGGAATGGTCCGCACCCACTCCACCCGGTCGGGTTTGTCCTTCAGCTCCGCGAGATCCTTCGCGCCGCAATCGGCATCGAACCACTGCACGATCGTGACGAAAAACCTCCGGATCGGATTGGCGGCTACGGATTCTGACATGTCGTGGACGTTGCTATCGGTAAGGCATCACAATCGGACGGCAGAACCGCCCGGCCCCCGCCGCTCGGCACGTTTCGTCCCTCGACGACAGCCGGCAGGCAAGGACATCCCTTGTGGCGCGATGTTGGCCGGAAGAATGGCAGCGAAGATTGCAAACGCCAGTGTTCCTTTTGCGACAAATCGTCGGCGGTTTGCGATGGGGAAACCGTGTTGCAGACGCCAACTTGACGCCCCCGCCGCCGGCCCCACCCTGCCCCCGCCATCGTGCCCTTTCCGCTCGAGACATTTCGGACCCCTCATACGCCCGAGACGCTCGTCGAGGCGCTCGCGGGCGTTCCCGGCCGCGTCCTTCTCCGGTCCCAGACTCCCGCCGGTCGCCATAGTCTGGTCGCCGCGCGCCCCTTCCTCGTCTTCCGTAGCCAAGGCGCCCGTTGCGAAACCCGGGGGGCCGGCTCCGCGCCCGAAGTGCAGTTCGGCAACCCTTGGCAACTCCTCGAATCCCTCCTCGAACGGTTCGAGATTCCCGAGCCATCCGGCATTCCTTTCCCGGTCGGCGGCGCGTTCGGCTTCTGGGGATACGAACTCAACCAGTTTCTCGAGCCGCGCCTCCCCCGGCGCGCCGTCAACGACCTCGAGTTTCCCGATTGCCACCTGGGGTTCCATTCCAGCGTCGTGGTCTTCGACCATCGCGACGAGTGCGTCCACGTCGTGTCGTCGGGTTTCGCCGCCGACGGCACCCGCTCGGTACCCCGCGCCCGCGAGGAAACCGCCGCATGGCGCCGCCTCTTGGAATCAACGCCCGGGAGCCCGAAGTTGATTTCTCCGCCGATCGCCGGCGGCTCGCGGGCCCGGACGACGCTGGAACGCCCCTTTTTTCTCGCGGCCGTGCGCCGCGCGCAGGCCTACATCCACACCGGCGACATCTACCAGGTCAACCTCGCCCAACGTCTCGACGCGCCCCACGCGGGTTCCGGATGGGACCTCTTCCGGCGCCTTGCGGTCGCGTCGCCCGCCCCCCATGCGGCGTGGATCGACGCGGGTGATTTCGAATTGGTGTCGAGTTCGCCGGAATCGTTCCTCGAGTTCGACGGCGCCGCCGTGCGCACGCGACCCATCAAGGGCACCCGGCCGCGTTCGGCCGACCCCGTCGAGGACGCCCGGTTGCGCGACGAGCTCCTCGCGAGCGAGAAGGAGCGCGCGGAACTCGTGATGATCACCGATCTCCTCCGCAACGATCTCGGGCGGGTCTGCGAGTTCGGTTCCGTCCGGGTTCCCGAACTGATGCGGCTCGAGCCCTTCAGCCACGTGCAGCATCTCGTGTCGACCATCGAGGGAATCCTCCGCCCGGGCCTCACCCATCTCGAGGCGCTCGCCGCGTGTTTTCCCGGCGGCAGCATCACCGGCGCCCCGAAACTCCGCGCCATGGAGATCATCGACGAACTCGAGCCCGTCGCGCGCGGCCCGTACTGCGGCACGCACGGATACCTGGGTTTCAACCGCCAGAGCCGGCTTGCCATCACGATCCGCACGGCCATCGTCCGCGAAAACCGCGCGTGGTTCCACGTCGGCGCCGGCATCGTGGCCGACTCCGTGCCGGAATCGGAATACGACGAAACGATCGCCAAGGCCGGGGGAATCCTCGCGGCCCTCGGGGCCGATCCCCCGCGCGTCCGCTGACATGCCCGCGTCCGACCACGGAGAATTCGTCTGGATCGACGGACGCATCGCGCCCGCCGCCGAGGCGCGCGTCTCCGTCTTCGACCGCGGGTTTCTCTACGGCGACTCGCTCTTCGAATCCGTGCTCGTCCGGCACGGCCGGCCGTTCCGTTGGGACGCGCACGTCGGGCGGATGCAGGCAGGCGCGGCGTTCCTCCGCATCGAGCCGCCCGCCGCACGGGATCTCGGAACCGCGCTGGAATCCCTGCTCCGCGCGAACGCCGCGGACCGCGGCAGCGTGCGCGTCACGCTGAGCCGCGGCACGGGCCGACGCGGTTACTCGCCGCGAGGCGCGGGCCCGCCCACACTGGTGCTCGCGTGGCACGACGAGCCGGCTCCGGGCGCGCGACGCGCTTGGAGGCTGGCCACCTCGCCGTTCCGCGTCGCCGCGGCCGATCCCGTCGCCGCGCACAAACACGGCTCCAAAATCCTCAATGTCCTTTCGCGCGCCGCCGCGGAGGAAGCGGGTGCCGACGAATCGCTGTTGCTCGATACCGCCGGCCAAGTCGCCGAGACCTCGGGCGGAAACCTCTTTCTCCTTCGCGACGACTCCCTCTGCACGCCGCCCGTATCCGGCCTTCTCGCCGGCGTCACCCGGCGGTGCATCGTCGGGATCGCGCCGGAACTCGGGCTCCGCGTGCGCGAATGCCCGGTCGTTCCCGCCGACCTGTTCGCCGCGGACGCGGTGTTTTTCACCACCAGTTCGCTCGGGGTGATTCCCGTCGCCAGCCTCGACGGCGCGGCACTCGGCGATCCCACGCGCTGCGAGACCATCGCGCGCGCGCTCGACGAGTTGGTGGAACGGGAATGCCGGATGCTGCGTTAAGGCACCGCAACGTCCCGGGCTCGGTCGGGTTCGATCGGCGGCGGTCGATGCCGACATCCGTGGATTCGATTCACGGAGTTCGCCAACGCCTGCTCGGATCGTCGCATGACATCGCGATGGACAACCGCCGGCGTTCGGGGCCGTCATGTTCGCTTTGGGGGAAAGGAAGCCCGTCCATGAACGAAACCGACTTGTTGTGGTTCGCCGTCGCCGTGCTTTTCGGCGTGCTCTTTTGGAAGCAGGCCCGGCGCATCCGCGCCGTCGAGACGCAGCTCGCGATGATGCTCGAGGAACGCCGCCAGCAACGCGTCGCCGAGGCGGAGGCCAAGGCCGCAGCCCGGCTTCAGTCGGAACGCGGGTTGCGGCGGCAAGACGAAGCCAACATCGCCGCGGGCCCCGAACCCGGGCCGGTCCGCGCCGCGACACCCACGCGCCCGCCGATGCCCGAGCGGATGGTCCTGCCCCCGCCGCTTCCGGTCGCGGCCAGGGTCGGGACTCATTGGCCTGAACCGGCGCGACCCCTTCCATCCGTCGCGCCTGCGGCCGCTCCGTCTCCCGCGCCGGCACCCACTCCCCGCATCAACTGGGAACAATTCCTCGGCGTGAAATTGTTCGCGTGGCTTGGCGGGTTCGCCCTCTTCCTCGCGACCGCGTTCTTCCTGAAATACTCCTTCGAGCGAAACATCATTCCCGCCTCGGTGCGCGTCGCCATCGGCTACGTGGTCGCCGTCGGCTTGATCGGCGGGGCACTTCGCCCTTGGCGTCGACGGCACGAGACGCTCTCGATGACGCTGGTCGGCACCGGCGTGGTGATTCTCTACGCGGTCACCTTCGCCTGCCGCGCGCTCTACCACTTCCCGCATTTCGGCACGATCCCCACGTTCCTGCTGATGGTGTTGGTCACCATTGCCGCGTTCCTGCTCGCCGTGCGGATGAACGCGCAAGTGATCGCGATCCTCGGCATGTTGGGTGGATTCCTCACGCCGGTGCTGGTCAACAGTGGGATCGACTCTCCGATCGGCCTCTTCGGCTACATCACGATTCTTGATCTCGGGTTGTTCGCCGTGGTGTGGCACCGGCGCTGGAACCCCCTCGCGTTGCTGGCGTCGATCGCGACCGTGGCGGTGCAGATCGGTTGGCTCGCGAAATTCTACGAGCCCGACAAGCTCGGGGTGCTCCAGGTCGTGCAACCCTTGTTCGCCGCGTTGTTCGCAGCCTTCTTCGTCGCGGGCGAACGGCGCGGCACCGGCGACCGATGGATCACCGCCGCCATGGTCGTGCCCGTGGCCTTCGCGCTTTTACACGGCCTCCCGCTCGCGACCACGGGCGCGGGCCACCATCCGGTGCGCCTCTTCACGCTGTGGCTCTCGGTGGACGCCGTCGCCCTCGCCGCGCTGCTGTGGGCGGGAAGGCCCCGCTGGATCGAACCCGCGGGCGGGGCCCTCGTGTTCCTGCTGCTCGCGACGTGGACATCGATCCACTCGTCTGCCGAGACGCTGGCACCTTCATTGGCCGCCTACTTCGCGTTCGCCGTGCTGCACACCGCGTTGCCCGTGGTCCGCCAACGCCTGCGGCCCGACGAGAAGCCCGGCTGGGCCGCCCAACTGTTTCCGGCGGCCGCCCTCGCGCTCTTCGTGCTCCCGGTGCTCCGGGACAACGCCTCGTTGCCGGCGATCTTCTGGATCGGCGTGCTGGGCATCGACCTGATCGCGCTGATGCTCGCGGCCTTTGCCGGCGCGTTCCTCGCCGCGGGCGCGGTGCTCGCCGTGTCGCTCGTCGTCGTCGCCGCGGCCTTCCTTCGGGACGGACCGATCGCCATGGACTGGAACGATTCGCTCGTCGTGGTCGCGGGATTCGCGTCGCTCTTCGTCGCGGGCGGATGGTGGCTTTCGCGGCGAAAGGGTTCCGTCGGCTTGGGTTTGCCGATGCCGACCGGTTTCCCCGGCGTTTTGGAAAACCCGCGACTCGCCATCGGCGGAAGCGGCGCCGTGCTGCCGTTCCTGCTGTTGACGATCCTCGCCTCGCGGGCGGCCGAATCGAACGTCCACTCGCTCTTCGGCATGACCGCGTTGCTCGTGGTTCTGGTCCTCGGACTCGCGCGCGCCACGGGCACCCATGCGTTGGCCGCGTTCGGACTCGCGGGCACCGTCCTCGTGGAGGCCGCGTGGCACGCGCGTGGATTCGGCGCTTCCGGTACCCCGTCGGAAATCGGATGGCAACTCGCGTTCCTCGCCGCGTTCACCGCCTTCCCGTTCCTCGCCGACCGCGGGCTGCCCCGGAGCCGCGCCGCGTGGATCACCGCGGCATGCGCCGGGGTCGCGCAGGGCTTGTTGGTATACCTCACCGCGCGGCAAACGGGACCGATGTCCCTGCCCGGATTGATACCGGCTGCGTTCGCGCTCCCGACGCTCGGCATCCTTGCATGGTTGGCAAAGCGGTGGCCGTCGGAAGATCCGAAGCGGCTGGGCGTCCTGTCGTTCCAGGGCGGCGTGGCGCTGCTCTTCGTGACGTTGGTCTTCCCGATCCAGTTCGACCGCCAATGGCTCACGCTCGCGTGGGCGCTCGAGGGCGCGGCGCTGCTCTGGCTCTTCCTGCGATTGCCGCATCAAGGCCTGCGTCTCACCGGCGTGACCCTGCTCGGCGTGGCGTTCGCGCGCCTCGCCTTCAACCCGGCGGTGCTCGGGTACCAAGCCCGCACCGGAACGCCCGTCTGGAACTGGTACCTCTACGCGTATCTCGTGGCGGCCGCCTCGCAGTTCGCCGGTGCACGGTTGCTCCGACCGCCCCATCAAACGCTGATGGAAACCGATGTCCGCGGCGTGCTGCGCGCGTTCGGCGCGATCCTCCTGTTCGTGCTCATGAACCTAGAGATCGCCGACTTCTTCGCCGACGGCACGACGCTGGCATTCGACTTCACCGGCAACTTCGCGCGCGATCTCAGCTACACCATCGGATGGGCGCTCTTCTCGCTCGCGCTGCTGGTCGCCGGCATCGCGCGGTCCTCGCGCCCGACGCGCTACTCCGGGATCGGGTTGCTCGTCGTCACCTTGTCCAAACTGTTCCTCCATGATCTCGCGCGCCTCGACCAACTCTACCGCATCGGCGCGTTCGCGGGCGTCGCCGTCATCGCGATCGCCGCGTCGTTCCTTTACCAGCGCTTCCTCAACCGCCCGGAATCCCCGCATGAAAACGCCGCGTCGTGACCTGGCGTTCGGCCAGTTGCCGGCCTGTCTCGCGGCATTCGGCGCGCGGGCGGTGGTCGCTCTCTTCGCAGTGACACGTCGCCTGTTGCCCGCGCCGGCGGAGACGCGCTGAACCGTAACGATGCATTCGGCAAACGGGGATTTCTCACGCCCAAGGGGGAACCAAGGCCGGCCAAAGCGCCATGAAAGTGGATTGGGAGGCTCTCATCGAATTCCATCGTCCGGTGAGAGGATACCCCGGCGCATTCGGCCCCCTTTGATGTCCTTGGTCCGCCTTGGCGTGAAATAATTCCTCCACCGCGACCACATCGATCCCGGCTGAGCCCGGACGAGATCGAGTCACCCGTGTGGCCATGCCGCGAAGGGCCGATTCTTTTCCGAATATCGGCCCGTAACCTTTCGCGCGGCATGTTGTAGGAAGCGTTCGAAATGAACGATCCCGCCATCATCCACAAGTGCAGCCCGGCCCTGTCGACCGCGCGACTGACCCGTCCCAAGAACCCGCGTTCCAACATCCTGGTCGTCCGCGCCGTGAGTTCCCTCGCCATCCTTTTGTCGTTCCTCTTCGTGATCGGCCTGGCGCAGCAACGGTGGTGAAAACCGGCCGGGAAAACTTCCACGTAACCATTCGGGACCCGCGCTGTAGCAACGGTTGGACATGAAGAAATTCAAAATTCTCCATCGATGGTTCCCGCCCATCTTGATGGCACTCGTGGGCGCGCGAATGGAAGCCCAAACCCGGGTTTGGCCGCTGAAGCCAATCCTCGAACTACACTATGTAAGCGTCCTTGGCATTCCATACGCCCCCGGGAGCACATTGCTCAAAAGCGCGTTGTCCAAATCCAAAGGCGACGCCGAAACGGGAAAAATTTCCCTCTACGTCCGGGAACGCGTGGAGACCGTGAAGGAATTGTACAAAGGCACGGAAATCTTGGTCGTCAGCAATTTCTATTGGGATCTCCGCAAGGACGTGGCCGTTTACCGGACATTCTCGGTCAAGGTGAGGCCGGATGGCGCCACGACGTCGGACAACTCGTCGGACCCGTTCCCTCCCACCGCGACCGAGTGGGCACGCAATTGCGTGGCAATTCCCGGCCAATGGACGAATCACCATTCGATCCACGCCAAATGCGCGCTGATGCACACCATCATCCGGCAAGCCAAGGGAGGATCGGAGCACGAATGGTTTCCCCGCAAGGCAACCGTGGGCTTCCGGAAAGAGACCCTGCCATCCGACTGCAATCCCGTGGATCGTCCGAGCCGGTGGCAAAACTTCGGTCTCACGGTCCCACGCGGGGAACTCGTCCAGTTGGATCTCGCGGGCTGCGGTTTCAAAAACGAGGAGGCATTTCCCGACGGCGGCTGGTCCCTCGCGTTCGACACGATGCCACTCCATGATCGCTGACAACCATTCCAGGGGCGCTCGATTTGCCGTGGCATCGTGCGTGATCGCGATCGTCATTCTTGGGGCGATCGCGAGGGAACGTCGCGCGACACTGCCCGCGGAGGGCGCTCCTGTCGTGCCCCCGACAACATCCGTCACCCGGATCGGCGTGACGGCTACGGCGAAGCCTCGGACGCAAGAACCCCACGGCATTCCTCTACACGGCATCGCCGCGGGAAAACCTTGGTGGGCGGAGCTGCGCCCGGAGGAAGTCGAGGCGCGTCGCCATGATTTCGATCGGATGAGAAACCTGCCGGGCGCTTACCCGGAGTTCTCGGAAATTCACCGGCAATTGCTCGATTCAGGGGTTCCCATCCAGGTCATCGAGATGGAGTGCCGCGAGGTCTTCGGCGCGCTCCTCGAATGCCGGCAATACGAGGGGATGGAATTCGAGCAATGGAACGCCCTGTCGAACGAGCCGGACGAACCCCTGCGCGAGGGCCTTGAATCCTTCCGCGATCATTTTCACGCCGAAGGCCAACGCGCGTGGAAAGAAGCCAACGATCGACTCGCCTCGCTCGGCATCGACTCCGGATCCGAAGCCGGCCAACGAATCCTTCAACTGAATCCGAAGACGCCTTTGGCCCGCCTCGACACGGATATTCCGGATCCGGCGTCCCAACCCATGCCTCCGGTGTTGTCGATGGAGGATCGACTCGCGGCGATGCGGGCGCAGATCGACGCGATGGAGACGCACTGAGCCGGGAACGATGCATTCGGCAAACGGGGATTCCTCACGCCAAGGGGGAACCAGGGCCGGCCAAGAAGGCGGGAACGTGTATCGGGAGCCAGAGATTGGATCCCACCGTTCGGTGAAACGACACGCCGGCGGTCTTTGCCCCCTTGGATGGCCTTGGCCCGGCTTGGCGTGAGATAATTCCTCCGCCGCTACTGCATGGATACGGCTTAGCAGTC
>JANYDN010000358.1 GCA_025363585.1 Verrucomicrobiota bacterium
CAACAGCGTGGCGTCCTCGGGCGGTTCGTGGAGTCCCTGGGTCCGCTGGTAATACCAGCTTTGCGCGAGATACAGCGGGCTGGCGATCGCCATGGGCACCGCCACGGTGAACGTCATTCCCGCGATTGTGTTTCGGGTCAACATCCCGAACAACGGGGAGGAGACGAAGACGACGAGGAGCAACGGCAACCCCATCCGGATATCGTTGGGCGGCACTTGATCGAACTGGGGAAGGGTCGCCATCGACAACGCCGCGTTGGCGGACGCCATGGCGAGGAGGACGGCCAACACGCCGAGTTTCCGCCGGTAGAGCGACCCGCGCGAACGCGGTTGGCCGAGGAACATCGCGAGCGTCCGGTTTTCGAATTCCGAGGAGAAGATTCCCACCGACATGAGGACGCAACCGAGCGGGAACGCGTAGTATCCGGCGAGCAGCGCCGGAGCGGTTTCCCCGGCGAAGCTTCCGATCGCGGGACCAAGCAGCGCGATCAGGAGTCCCGGCATGAGGCCGCGGATTTCCTTGGCGCACTGGACGACGAACGCGGGCGCGGAGCCCGAGCGCCACCAGATCCAGGGCGTCACGAACATGATTCCGAGGATGAATTGCAGGACGGTCGCAGGGCGGATTTGGTCCGCCACATAGGTGGCGTAGCCGATGTGGAACAACGCGGGCAACGGCACCAGCAGCCACGCGGGGTGGAAGCTGTTCCGGCGGTTCGGCCAGTTGAGCGGGGTGGCATTCATGGCGTGGAGTGCGACGGGTGGATGACGCTCAGGACACGTTGCCGCCGATGGTCGCGACGACGATTTCCTCGAGCGACAGCGATTCGGTTTCGACGGACAACGGCTTGCAGGCGCGGAGTTGGTCGAGGATGGCGTCGCCGTTGCCGTTCACGACGAGCTCGAGATCGCGTCCGTCGCGGCGCGCCGACTTGGCGGCGGGAAACGCGGTCACGGGCGGGGCGTCCCCATCGAAGCGGGCGCGGAAGCGGCGGAATTTCGTCCGGGCTTCGTCGGCGTTGGATTCGAGCACCGCGCGGCCCTGGTCGAGGATGGTGAATCCGTCGATGAGTCCCTCGAACTCCGCGATGAGATGGGTGGAGACGAACACGGTGCGTTTGCCGGGCGCGGCTTCCTGGTACGCGCCGATGATGGTGCGGATGAACTCGCGCCGGACCATGGGATCGAGTCCGGAGGTGGGTTCGTCGAGGACGAGCAGCTCGGGTTCGGAAGCGATCGCGCCGACGAGCGCGAGTTGCGTGCGTTGGCCCTTGCTGAGTCCCGACGTGGGCGCGGCGGGATCGAGTTGGAACTGGGCGAGCAACCGGGCCTCGGTCTCGCGGCTCCAGCGCGGACGGAAACTCGCCTGGTAATCGAGGGACTCGCGCACGGACATCCATGGGTAGAACGCGACGAAATCCGGGACGTAGGCGAGGCGCGACTTGATCTCGGCCTCATCGCGGCGCGGGTCGAGCCCGAAGACGCGGACGGAACCGGACTGGGGTCGCAGGAGGTTGAGCAGGCACTTGATCGCGGTGGTCTTGCCGGCGCCGTTGCGCCCGAAGAACCCGTAGCAACTGCCGGGTTCCACCGAAAGGGAAAGGCCGTGGAGGGCCTCGTGCTTGCCGTAGCGGTGGACGAGGTCCTGGAGGTGGATGACTGGCTGGCTCATGGCGGTGTTGGACTGGGATTGGACCGGGAAGAAAGGAAACGGTGACGCGCGGGATCAGGAATTGCGGTCGGCGGCGGATTGGCGTTCGCGGAACGCGGCGAGGCGTTCGCGGAGGAGGGAAAGGAGTTCGGAATCGGGAATCTGGAGGTGGTGGGCCTGGACGATGACGGCATCGAGCTCGGCGCCGAGACGCTCGGATCGGACGGCGTGCCGGAGCGGGGAAGCGGACGTGGCGCGGAGATAGCAACCGGCGCCGTGGCGGTTCTCGACGACGCCCTCTGACTCGAGCTCGGAGTACGCGCGGGCGGCGGTGTTGCGGTTGATGCGGAGTTCCTCGGCGAGGGCGCGCACGGACGGGAGCGCCTCGCCGGGACGGAGCGTTCCGGCCGCCGCGGCCGCCTTCACCTGCAGGGCGATCTGCAGGTAGACCGGGACGCCGGACTTGAAATTGACGTGCAGGATCATGGGGAACGCGGACAAACTGTCATAGGACACTATGACAGTCAAGGGGCAGTGCGCGGGAAACTTCCGCGGGCCAACGGCGAGGGATGCGGGCGTCGTACCCCGTCGCGGGACGGGAACCCTCTTGACGATGCGAGGGGCGGGTCGGGCAGAGTGGCGGCGTCCCATGAAACGATTCGCCGCGATCCTCTTCCTTCTGGCCTCCGCCACGCTTGCCCGTGGTGCCGACGCGACCAACGAGGTGTCCGTCTTTCCCGACAAGAATCTGGAGGCGGCGGTCCGCCAGCAGGTCTTCGCGAAACGGGACACCGACAAGCCGCTGACCGCGGCGGACGTCGCGACCATCGCGGTGATCGAGGGCAACGGCCGCGGGATCACCAACCTTGCCGGCGTCGAGTTTTGCAAGGCGGTGGCATCGATCGATCTCGCCGGCAACCGCATCGCGGACCTGTCCCCATTAAACGGCTTGAAAAGCCTACAATACCTTAACCTCGCTTCGAACGTCGTGCGCGACGTGAAGCCCCTCGGGACGGTGGCCGCGCTGCAATACATCCAGCTCGAGCACAACCAGGTCGCCGATCCCGCGCCTCTCGCGGCGTGCACGAACCTCGCGTCGCTTTACCTTTCGAAGAACCAGCTCAAGTCGATCGCCTCGCTCACCAACCTGCCGAAGCTCGTGACGTTCTACGTCGACGGCAACCAACTGAAGTCGGTGGCCGGGCTGGAAAACCTCAAGTGGCTCACGACGGTGTCGATCGGCCACAACCAGATCGCGGACATCGCGCCGGTCGCGGGATTGCGCGCGCCGAGCCTCGTGATGGCCGAGGGAAACCGGCTCAAGGATCTCGAACCGTTGTTCAAGGCGGCGCGCGCGGACATCGCGGGTGGCAAGAACTGGGCGCCGTTCCTGCGGTTGTATCTCAAGGGCAACCCGCTTTCGTCGAAGTCCAAGAAGGGACTCGACGATCTCTCGAAAGAAGGCCTTCGCGCCGACCGCTGAACCACGGACCCAGCCGCATTTCTTCCACCACGGAAATCACTGAAATCACGGACGGGGAACAGGAGGAGCAAATCCATTTTACCACGGAGCACGCGGACCACACGGAAGCGAAGCGTGCATGGTCTGCTTTCCGTGTGCTCCGTGTGCTCCGTGGTGAATTATTTCCCCACGTTCCCCTTCCGTGATTTCAGTGATTTCCGTGGTAAAAAATCGAATCCAATGGAGCGAGGACTCCGTGGATCAAAGCAGGCCGCGTTCCTCGATGTCCTGCTCGCCGAGCCCGAGGTAGTGGCCGAGCTCGTGCAGGAAGGTGATCCGGATCTCGTCGCGGTACACCTTCTCGTCTTCCTCCGCGAAGTCCCAGAGGTTCTCGTAGAACAACAGGATCTGCGGCGGCAGTGGACCGCGTTAGTGCTCGGGCACGTCGATGCCGTCGCCCGAGAACATCCCGAGCAGGTCCTCGTCCCAACCGTCCCCGACCAACGAATCGTTGGGCCACGGTTCGAAGAGCACGGGGACTTTTCCCGCGAGCACGCGGAGGTCGGCGGGAAGCTCGGCGAGCGTCTTCCGGACCACGTCCTCGGCGGTCTTCACCAGTCGTTTTGCGATGGCGTCCATGGGGCAGTGTTCAGTGTTCAGTGTTCAGTAGTCAGTTTTCAGTTGTCAGTTGTCAGTGTTCAGTGTTCAGTGTTCAGTGTTCAGTGTTCAGTGTCGCACGTGTCCGCGGGCGCGCACGGCGATCATAGAGGTCACTCGCAGCCAGTTACTGAAAACTGAACACTGAAAACTGACCACTACCTGTCTACTGCGAGCGGGAGCGCTCGATGGCCTCGAGTTGGGCCTTGGCGTTCGCGTCGCCGGCGTCCGCCTTGCGCGTGAGGTCCGCGGTGGCGGCCTGCGAGGCTTGCTCGATGGCGGCCAGTTGTTCGGCCGTCAGGCCCGGCGCGTTCTTCGCGGCCTGCAGCGCGATCACGCCCGCGGCGAGGTCGTTCGATTGCATCGCGGCGACGCCGATCCGGACGGCGTCGGGTCCCCCGTCGTCGGGGAACGCCCGTTTCAATCCCGTCGCGCCCTCGGTGGCCGTGGCTTCCCGATGGCACCCGGCGAGTCCGGACACGAGCATCGCCGCGAGAAGCAGGCGGAACATCGGGAGGCGGATCATGGGTTTCGGTTCAACGGCCGTTCCTGGAATTGGGGAAACACCAGAGGCTGTTCCGGTTCGGGTCGGCGAGGAGTTGGTAGTACTTCTTCCATTTGAGATATTCGAAATGGCCTCCCATGAGCCCGACGATCGCGCCCGTGGAATGGCGTTTCGAGAATCCCTCGGACGGGGAGCTGGAACCGTCGTTGAAATAGCCGGGATCGGACTCGTCCGTTTCCCAAAAGATCATGTCGGTCGGCTGGAACGCGGAGTTCTTGAACGTCTTGCCGACCGCGCCGGCGCCCCAGTCGAAGCTCTCGTTGCTTTGGATGACGACGCCGCTCATGAGGTAACTGGTGAACTTGATGGTGCTCTGGCGCCACGCCGGCGTGTTGGTTTTGTGGACGGGGCACAGGTACATCTTCGGATTCTGCATCGTCTTGTAGAACAAGCCGAACTGCGCGCCGCGGTTGGTCCCGTTTTTCGGGAGGGCCATGCCGGGCTTGTAGAGCCAACCCGCGGGAAGGGAATTGTCCGCGGCACCCGAGGCGCCGCCGCAGTTCGGCGGTGCGATCCGGTCGTCGTGGTCGCCGAGATACATGATGTGCGCCAGCAAGAGTTGCTTGGTGTTGTTGATGCACGTCGTTCGTTGCGCCTGGGCCTTCGCGCGGGAGAGTGCCGGCAGCAACATGCCGGCGAGGATCGCGATGATGGCGATCACCACGAGCAATTCGATGAGCGTGAACGCCTCGGCGCGGCGGATGGTTTCGGGTCGCATGGGCAAGTTCCTTCCGGATGCGTGGGTCCGACGGACATGGGATCGGAAGGAAGTTGCGCGCGATGGCGAACGGGCGTCAATCGTGCTGTAGCCCCGCGTCCCGTGGGCGGTGCGCGGGGCGGCCCCCCGCGGAAGGGGGAGACGCCGCAGCCGGCGTGGAGCGGCCGTCTCGGCTGAGCAGAAAGCACCGTCCCGGTGCGTCTAGCCGCGACTTGCGGGGCACGAGCGGGGACGCCCGTGATTTTGTGCAGGCGAGACGCCCGCCCTACGCCGCGGCGCCAACTGAGGGCTTTTTCCCGGGCGATGTCCGTGGCTAGCCTCCGGGATGCGGATTCTCACCGGCATCCAGCCGAGCGGCGCGTTGCACCTGGGCAATTATTTCGGGGCCATGCTCCCGGCCATCCAGCTTCAGGAGCAGGGCGACGCGTTTTATTTCGTCGCGAACTACCACTCGATGACGTCGCTCGCCGACCCCGTGGCGCGTCGGAAGTACACGCTCGACGTGGCGCTGGATTTCCTGGCGTGCGGCCTTGATCCGGCGCGGTGCGTGTTCTGGAAACAGTCGGACACGCCAGAACACACCGAGTTGGCGTGGTTGCTCTCGACGGTCACGCCGATGGGCCTTCTCGAGCGTTGCCACAGCTACAAGGACAAGGTCGCGAAACTCGCGGACGGTGATGCCGGCGCGGTGAACCACGGGTTGTTCGCGTACCCGGTGCTGATGGCGGCGGACATCCTGCTCTACGATTCGAACGTCGTGCCGGTGGGCAAGGACCAGAAGCAGCACCTCGAGGTGACGCGCGACATCGCGATCAAGTTCAACAACACCTACGGCAACGTGTTCGTGGTGCCGGAGCCGCGGATCCGCGAGGAGGTCGCGGTGGTGCCGGGACTCGACGGGCAGAAGATGAGCAAGAGCTACGGCAACACGATCGAGATCTTCGCGGAGGAGAAGGCGATCAGGAAGAAGATCATGGGCATCGTGATGGACAGCCGGGCGGTGGCGGACCCGAAGCCGGATGCGGAAAAGAATCTCGCGGTGCAATTGTTGCGGTTGGTCGCGGACGCGGCGACGGCGCGGGAGTCGGAGGAAAAGCTGCGTGCGGGTGGGTTCGGATACGGCGACCTGAAAAAGGCGTTGTTCGAGAACTACTGGAACTATTTCGCGGCGGCCCGGGCTCGCCGCGCGGAACTGGCGGCGGATCCCGCGCACATCGAGGCCGTGCTGAAGGACGGCGCGGAGAAAGCGCGGGTCGTGGCGCGACGGACGTTGGCCCGCGCGAAGGCCGCGTGCGGGCTCGATTGAGGCGGGCGTACGAAAGCGTGGGTGGCGGCGGCCCTGCCGCCACCGCTGCCATAGGAATGGCCGAGAATCGTGCTTGTTGGGGAAAGTGACGGCAGGGCCGCCGTCACCCACGCAGGCTGGGGATACGGCTCAGGCGCGGGCGGGCATGCGGGGACGTATGCCGACGATCGCGGTCAACGTCTGCTGGAGCACGATCGCCTCGTCGGCGTCCGTACCCACCAAACGACGGTTGGCCTCGAGGAGCAGGCCCATCGCGGCGACCAGTTCCGCGGAGGTGTAGTTCTCGGTCTGGCGGAACGCCTGGAACACGACGAAGGGGTGCGCGGCGAATGGGTTGAACTTCTTGTCCGCCGGCAATTCGAGGTCGCCGACGCGTTCCATCTGCGCCTTGAAGGAATTGTAGTCGCGCGAGGGCTTCAGGTATCCGGCCTCCCGGATTTCCTTCATCAGGAGAAGCATCCGGATCTTGGTGATCACGCCGTAGAGCAACCCGATCTCGGACTTCCGTTTGTCGACCCCATTGCGGATTTCCCAGAGTTCCTCGTCGAGGGTGCGGAGGAGTTTGGTCAGGTTCCGGTCGCCGACGGCCTCGGCGAGCGCGAACGCCTGCGCGGTCTTCTGGCGCGTCGAGACGGCATGGACGTCGGCGAGCACCAGCGCGGTCCGCGTGCCGGCGTACATTGCCAGCTTCTCGGCTTCCTGCGAGATCTGCCGGAGGTTGGGGCCGGTGCGGACGACGAGTTCGCCGAGCGCGTCGTCGTCGATGGTGCGCCCAAGGGCGCGGAACATGCGGAGTGCCTCGGCCTCGGCCTTGCCGACCCAATCGCGGTCATCGGCGCTGAGCGCGGCGAAGGCCTCGACGGTCCCGAGCTTCTCGAGCGTCTTGTAGAAAATCCGGCGTTTGTCGGGTTTCGCGGCGGAGACCAGCAGCCGGACGCCATCCCATTTGAACGCCTTGAGTTCGTCGGCGAGCGCGGCGAGCGATTCCGTGACGGCGGCGGACCCGGACGTGCGGTCCTCGCCGAGAAAGGTGCAGCCCTGGAACCAGACGACCTTCTCGCCGCCAAAGAACGGCAGCGTGTTCAGGGCCTCGCGGAGTTTGGCGAGTGATGCGAGCGCCTCGCCGGTGTTGCCCACCGCGGCGTCGATCGTCTCGTGGTCCATGCCTCCGGCCTCGCGGCACCATTGCTCGAAGAGTTGGCGCGCGCGTTGTTTGACGGCGAAGTCGTCGTCGCCGCAAACCAGGACGAGCGGCGCGGGTGCGGCGGGAGTGCCGGGAGTGGCCGGGGTTTTCGGCATGCGCGCGGTCAATCCTCGGGCGGTTCGCCGGGGGATTCCCCGGACGATTCGTCGGACGCGTCCTCGCCGCCGCCCTCGTCCTTCGATTGCTCGGCGTTGAGCCGGTCAAGGACCCCCGACATGTCCTCGACCTGGTCGAAGAGTCGTTGGGTCACGTAGACCGGGCGTTTGGTGGCGGCGGCGATGGCGAGGCAATCGCTGGGACGGGCGTCGAGCTCGACGATCTTGCGGCCCAGCTCGCTTTCCTGTTTGAGGATGAGGCGCGCGAAGTAGGTGGAATTGCGGAGCTCGGTGATGACGACGCGCTCGACCGAGATGCCGAATCCCTGGAACACGTGGCCGATGAGATCGTGGGTGAGCGGGCGATCGTGGGGCGTGCCACGGAGCGCCATGCCGATGACCTCGCCCATGCTGTGTTCGATCTGGATGACGAACACCTTCTCGTCGTTGCCGACGAACAGGGCGACGCCGCTGTTGGCGGGCAGCAGGCCGCGGATCTGGACGGGCACGACGTCCTGTTTCATGGGGGGAGGTTGGGACGGGAGGTGGGCGCGGGCAAGGTCGAGTTCGGTCCCGGCGCGTGTTTCCATTTGCCGTCCAATTACCTTTTGCGTTCGGGGGGGGCGTTCG
Source organism: Verrucomicrobiota bacterium (assembly GCA_025363585.1). Classification (GTDB taxonomy): domain Bacteria; phylum Verrucomicrobiota; class Verrucomicrobiia; order Limisphaerales; family UBA9464; genus UBA6176. The sequence goes on from JANYDN010000358.1 coordinate 8,289, forward strand.
CCACCGTGTCGCGCGCCGTGACAAAACCGCTCGCAATCGTGTTCTATGAAAAGCTCCTTCCGGGCAGCCGGATTGCGAACCGATTGGCCGATCTGGGATGGCGGGTGTCGGAAGCCAAGCTGGCGACCGAGCTGTTTCCGCTGGTGCGCGACAGCAAGCCGGTGCTGGTGGTCGCGGAGTTGGCGTTGCGCACGGGCGACCTTTGCCCGGTGATCCGGCAGTTGCGGTCCGCGCCGGAAACGGAGCACGTGCCCTTGCTGGCTTACGGCGATCCCAAGAACCAAAAGCTGGTCGACGCCGCCGTCGCCGCCGGCGCCAAACTCGTCGCGGCCGAGGCCGGCATCATCGACCAACTCCCGCAGTTGATCGAGCACCTGCTCGAGGTGGAGTGATCGCCGTCCTTCCGGACGCCTCCCGACTTCCCATGGGCGATCCTTCCAACGCCTCGGAGCGGATCGGGTTTGCCATCCCGGATCCTGGGCGCCGGACCGCGTTCGCGCCGGTGCTGCGCACGGGCCCGCCCGTCGAGAGTCTCTACGTCCACGTCCCGTTCTGCGCGCACAAGTGCGAGTACTGCGCCTTCTTTTCCGCGCCGGGTTCGGGCGACGAAACCAACCGGTACGTCGCGGCGTTGTCGCGCGAAATGGAACTGATCGCCGGCCAATGCCGTCCGCGGACCGTCTTCTTCGGCGGCGGCACCCCGTCGATCCTCAATCTCCGCCAATGGGAAACGGTGTTCGCGGCGATGGAGCGGGCCGATCTGTTGGGCGCCGCGGAATGGACCGTCGAATGCAACCCGGCGACGGTGTCGGCCGACAAGGCGCGGCTGCTGCGTTCGCGCGGGGTGAACCGGATCTCGATGGGCGTGCAATCGCTCGACCCGGCGCTGCTGGAGCGCTTGGGCCGGGTGCACACGCGCGACATGGTGTTCCGGAGCCTGGACACGTTGCGCGCGGCCGGGTTCGACAACGTCAACATCGACCTGATGTTCGCGATTCCCGGGCAAACGATGGACGTGTGGCGCCGGACCCTGGACGAGGCGATGGCGTTGGGGACGGAGCACCTCAGTTGCTACGAGGTGATCTACGAGGAGGACACGCCGCTGTACCGGCAATTGCAGGCGGGCGAATTCGACGTCGACGAGGACCTGGCGTGCGAGATGTACGACGAGTTGATGGATCGCTCGGGCGCGGCGGGATTCCGCCAGTACGAGGTGGCGAACTTCGCGCGCGAGGCGAGGTCGGGAACGGCGTTGCCGGAAGGATTCGTTGCCGGCGAATTCCCGGGCTTGGCCTGCCGGCACAACGTCGGTTACTGGCGGGGACGCGAGTGTCATGGGTTGGGCCCGAGCGCGAGCGAGTACGTGGGCGGCGTGCGTTCGCGCAACTGGGCGAACACGGACCTGTATTGCTCGCGATTGGAGAACGGGCGGCGCGCCAAGGAATTCGCCGAGGCGTTGGGCCCGGAGGCGCGCGCGGGCGAACTGGCGGCGTTCGGACTCCGCACGTGCGCCGGATGGCCGTTCGAAGAGTTCGTGGAACGAACCGGGCACGACCTGCGCGTGGGTTGGAAAGACGATCTGCGCGAACTGGAATCGCGGGGATGGGCGGAGATCCTGGACGATCGCGTCCGGTTGACGCGGTTGGGATTGCGATTTGCCGACGCCGCCGGCGCCATCCTGCTGCGTCCGGATCCGGTGTAGCCGGGAACGATGCAGTCCGCGTGGGTGGCGGCGGCCCGCCGCCACTTTCCGGCAAGTTGGAGCCGGCATCTTTCGGGTCGACACGGCATTCGCGCTTCGGCACGCGGCTGTGGCGGCAGGCTGCCGCCACCCACGGTTTCCACGGCATCGACGGCGTGGCGGCCCAGCGGATTTGCTGCTTGGTCCACGTCGCGGGCTCCGACAAAGATCGCCGGCCCACGCTATGGCATCGTTGCCCCCGTCGAAAAAC
>JANYDN010000392.1 GCA_025363585.1 Verrucomicrobiota bacterium
CCCGCGCCCAACCCACCGTGACGGGGAAGCCTCGGGGTCAGGCCTCACTTTTGACACGAGCGAGAGAAGGGTATCCGTGTCCACCCTCCAGCGAATGCCGCCCTCCGGCGTCGCTCGAGTGTCGAAAGTGAGGCCTGACCCCGAGGCTTCCCCGTCACGGTGGGTTGGGCGCGGGTTTCTTGTTCGCGCGGAGTCCCCCACACCGCTGATTGCCCGTCCGTTTCCGGCGGACCAACGTCGCCGAAAGCCATGAGTCTTTCCCCGCATGCCGCGTTCTTGTGCGTGTTGCCGGCCATCGTCCGGCAGTGCGTTGCCGCCGTGTTCGCGTGGGCCGTGGCCACCGCGGTGCACGCGGCGGACGCCGACGGGTTCCGCGCGGGATCGGCACGCGTCGATATCTCGCCGACCAACGCCGTCCGGCTGATGGGTTATGCCGCGCGTGCCAACCTCGCCGCGCCCACCGAGGTCGCGCAGCGCATCCACGCCCGCGCCCTCGCGCTCACGCGCGGCGACCAAACGGCGGTGGTCGTCACCATCGACAACTGCATCCTGCCCGGCGCGGTCGCCTACGAGATCCGCGCGAACATCGCGAAGGCGAGCGGGTTGGCGCCGGGCAACATCGCGTTCGCCGTCACGCACACGCACAGCGCGCCCTGCCTGAGCGGCGCCGCGCCGAGCATTTTCGCCGCGGACATCCCGCCGGCGGAACAAGCCGCGATCGACACGTACACCCGGATGTTCGTCGCGCGCGTGGGAGGCGCCGTGCTGCAGTCGCTGGAGCGGCGCGTGCCGTCGCGGGTCTCATGGGGACAGGGCCAAGTGGGGTTTGCGGCGAACCGCCGCACGGCGGGCGGGCCGGTGGACCACGACTTCCCGATGATGCGCGTTTTGAACGCCGACGGTTCGCTGCAGGCGGTGCTCGCGAACTACGCCTGCCATTGCACGACGATCGACGGCGGGTTCAACGCGGTGCATGGCGACTGGGCGGGCTCGGCCGCGCTCGAACTCGAGGCCGCGCATCCCGGCGTGGTGGCGTTGGTGGCGATCGGTTGCGGTGCGGACGCGAACCCGGCGCCGCGTGGCACGACGGCGCTCGCGGACGCGCACGGGCACGAGATCGTCGTGGAAGCGGAACGTTTGCTCGCGCTGCCGTTGGCCGAAATCACCAACGCGCCGTCGGCCAAGGCGCGGACGATCGCCCTTCCATATCGCCCGCACTTCACGCGCGCCGAACTCGACGAACGCGCGAAGATCCCGGGGATCGTCGGCCACCACGCGCGCCGCTGGATCGCGCGCCTCGAACGCAGCGAGGTGCCGCCTCCCATGCTGCCGTATCCGGTGCAGACCTGGGCCTTCGGCGACCAATTCGCGATGGTGTTCCTCGGCGGCGAGGTGGTCGTGGACTACGCGCTGCGGTTGAAGCGCGAGCTCGATCCGTCGCGGATCTGGGTGAACGCCTACGCGAACGACGTGCCGTGCTACATCCCGTCGCGACGCATCCTCGAGGAGGGCGGCTACGAGGCCGAGTCCTCGCTCTGGTACTACGACCGTCCGCAGCGCCTCGCGCCGGAGACGGAGGATCTCATCGTGAACACGGTGAAGGAATTGTTGCCGCCGGGATTCAAGGCCGCGCCGCGGCAATCCGAGTCGCCCTTGCCGAGGCCGGATTCGCGCGCCGCCGAATCGTTCCGCGTGCCCGAGGGGCTTGCGGTGGATCTCGTCGCCGGCGACGCGCTCGTGCAATCGCCGGTGGCGATCGACTTCGGGCCCGACGGCCGGCTCTGGGTGGTGGAGATGTTCGATTATCCGTCGGGCGCGGAAGGCGGCGGTCGGTTGAAGGTGCTCGAAGACACCGACGGCGACGGGCGCTACGACACGGCGACGGTGGTGGCGCGCGGGTTGCCGTTCCCGACGGGCCTTATGGTTTGGCGTGACGGCGTGCTGGTGTGTTCGGCGCCGGATGTCCTGTGGTTTCCGGGCGTGGCGAAGGGACCGCCGCCGGCGTCGGCGACGCCGCAGGTGCTGTTGTCGGGATTCGCCACGCACAATTTCCAGGCGCGCGTGAATGGCTTGCGATGGGGACTCGACGGATGGGTCCACGGCGCCGGCGGATTGTTCGGCGGGCGCATCGTGTCGTCGCGGACGGGCGCGACGGTGGACGCGAACGGCCGGGATTTCCGTTGGCATCCGGACACGGGGGCGTTCGAGGCGGAGTCGGGCGTGAGCCAGCAGGGACGGGTGCGCGACGATTTCGGCGAATGGTTCGGGAACGACAACAGCACGCTGCTCTACCATTTCCCGCTGGCGGCGCGGTATTCGCGGCGCAATCCGGGTGCGCCGGCGCCGCCGACGCGCGTGGGAGTGAACCGCGACGACGGCCGCGTTTTTCCGATCAGCCGCACGCTCGAGCGGTTCAACGATCCCGCTTCCGCGAACCAACTCACCAGCGCGTGCGGGCCCGAGATCTACCGCGACACCGCGCTCGGCGCAGCGTATGCCGGCAACGCGTTCGTCTGCGAACCCGTTCACAATTTGGTCCGACGCGCGGTGCTCGCGTCCGACGGAGCGACGTTCGCCGCGCGCCGCGCGCCGTCGGACGCGAAGTCCGAATTCCTTTCGAGCACCGACAATTGGTTCCGGCCCGTCGAGGTGCGCACGGGTCCCGACGGCGCGCTGTGGGTCGTGGACATGTACCGCTTCGTCGTGGAGCACCCGCGGTGGATTCCGCCCGAGCGCCTTGCCGAACTCGACGTCCGCGCGGGTGCCAACCGCGGTCGCATCTTCCGCGTGCATCCCGCCGCCGAACGCCGGCCCGCGCCGTGGCGACTCGACGGGCTCGACGCGCTCGGGCTCGCCGGACGAATGGCGTCGGGCAACGGCGTCGTGCGCGACCTCGCGCATCGCATGCTCCTCGAGCGGCGCGAGGCGGCAACCGCGGTGCCGGTGCTCGCGGAACTCCGTCGCGTGGCGAACGAATCGGGACCCGCGCAGCGCGCCCAGGCGTTGGCGACATTGCGCGATCTCGGGGCGCCCGACGACGCGGCCGTGTTGTCGGCCTGTGCGTCGCCCGAGCCCAGGCTGCGCCGGTTCGCGGCGTCCCTGTTCGAACGCCACGGCGACGGTACTGCCGCGCCGGCCGCGTTGCTGGCGCTCGCGTCGGATCCGGATGCCGGCGTGCGGTTCCAGGTGGCATTGACGCTCGGTGCCTATTCACAAACCGACGCGGCGTCCGCATTGGCGCGGGTCGCGGCGTTCCCGGGAGCCGATGCGTGGACACGCCACGCGGTGTTGAGCTCGTGTCTCGCGTCGCCGGGGGATTTCTGGGCCGCGTTGGTCCGTGTCGCGTCGCCGGAAGTGTTGGCCGGTTACCGCGAGCCGTTCCTCGCGTCGGTGGTTGGTGCGGGACGATTGGAGCCCCTTTCGCGGTTGCTGGTGGACGCGATTCCGGCAAAGGGCGCCGCATGGGACGACGCGTCTCGTGGCAACGCGTTCGCGCTGATGGCCGCTTTGGAATCGTCGCCGGCCCTGCGCGTGCAACTGGCGAAGGATCCGGACGCGTCCCGGCGTCTGTCGCGGTTGAACGACGAGTTGGCACCGCGCGCCGCCGCATTCGCCGCGGATCCCTCGGTGCCAAACGAACTCCGCGGGGCCGCCGTGCGCCTGCTCGGCGAACGCGCGCGCGCGAATCCTTCCGACCGCGACGCGTTGCTTGCCCTCGTCGATACCGTTCCCACCACCGCGATGCGCCGCGTGGTGATGGGCGCCTTGGGACGCCTCGATGACGACGCGGTGGCGCGGGGTTTGATCGCGGGTTGGCCGACGCGTTCGCCGGCGGCGCGCGGGGAGACGATCGCGATGCTCGAGCAGCGTCCGGGATGGACGAGGTTGCTGTTGGAAGCGGTGCTTCAAGGGAAGATCGCGTCCACGGAGATCCCTCCGGCATCGCGCGACACGCTGCGGCGGCACCGCGACCCGGCGATCGCGTCGGCCGCGACGAACGCATTCCCGGCGTCGGTCGGCACGCGCGCGGACGTCGTCGCGCGGTTCAAGTCGGTGGAAACACTGTCGGGCGATGCGTCGCGCGGTGCACCGGTGTTCGCGCGTCTATGCACGCCGTGCCACGCGTTGCGCGGCATTGGCAATCCCGTGGGGCCCGACCTCGCGCCGTTCCGCTCGAAGTCCGTCGCGGATTTCCTCGTGGCCATCCTTGATCCCAACGCGGCCATCGACCCGCGGTTCGTCGCGTACACGGTGTCGCGTACCGACGGGCGCGAGCAAACGGGCATCGTGGCGGACGAGACCGACACGGCGTTCCAACTGGTGCTGCCGGGCGGGACGCGCGAGGCGGTGGCGCGGACCGACGTCCGCCGCATCGAGGCGGGCGGTCATTCGCTGATGCCCGAGGGTCTTGAGGAAGGACTGACGGCCGGCGACCTCGCGGATTTGATCGCGTGGGTCCGGCGCGCGCCGGGCGCATTCGGAACGGTGACGCCGGAGGAAGCGGCCGGACGACGGAAGGCATTCGTCGCGTCTGGCGGGACGCGGATCGCGGAACCCAAGGCCACGCCTGCCGCGCTGTCTTATCCGTCGTGGCTTGGCACGCATCCGTTCTATTTCTGCCGCCAGACGGACGGAAAATCGCGGGTCGAATGGACGGTGCGGCCGACGCGCGGCGCTGACGGCGCGTGGCGCGCGCGGATGGTCGCGGGAATGGGATTCCAGTCCCAGCCGGCGGGAGAATTCCTGCTGCGCGTCGGCGGGGCGGACGTCGCGCGGTTTGGCGTGACGCTGGCGGACGCGTCGTGGAACGGGATCGATCCGCGCTGGCGGGCGTCGTACCGGATCGAGGACTTGGGCGCCGAGGACGGCAGCGGGACGCTGGAACTGGAGTATCGCGGCGAGGTACCGGCGGGAACGGTGCCCGTGTGGAAGTGCGAGGCGACGGGAACCGCGTCCGGCAGCGAGCGTTGGTTCGGGGTGTACGACTGGAAGGAGTGAAAAAGCATGGGTGGGTGGCGGCGGCCCGCCGCCACGGAGGGCAAGGAGTCCGCGCGGGCGGTGGCACCGGGCCGGTGCCACCCACGAACGTTGGAGCCGGGACGGGTGGGCTGAGGGGAAGGGAGAACGCGCGGGCGGGGACGCCCGCTGTTTGTGCAGCCGGGGACGGCCGCCCTACCGCCGAAACTGCCACGCGAGCGGGAGCGCCTCCGGCAGCGAGCGTTGGTTCGGCGTGTACGACTGGAAGGAGTGACGAAGCGTGGGTGGGTGGCGGCGGCTCGCCGGCACAGGGGGCAACGAGTTCATTCGGGCGGTGGCACCGGGCCGGTGCCACCCACGCAGGTTGAGGCCGGGGACGGCCGCCCTACCGTTCAAAACGGATCGTCGGGACTGCCGGTTTCGTACGACGGGAAATCGTCGTCGCTCGTTTTGGCGGGCGCGCGTCCCAAATTGGTTCCCATGCCGCTCCACGGCACGTGCACGTTCCATTCCTCCATGAGTTCCTGCGGCAATTCCTGCAGGAATCTCGAGCGCTGCTGCATGGCCTCGGCGCCCTGCGCGAAACGCAGCAACGGATGGCACAGGTACAACTCGTCCTTCGCGCGCGTCACCGCCACGTAGAACAACCGGCGCTCCTCCTCGAGCGTTTCCAGGGACTCGGTCGAACGCGACGACGGGAACAACCCCTCGCAAAGCATGATCACGAAGACGACGCGGAACTCGAGGCCCTTGGCCTGGTGCACCGACGACAACCGCAGGCGCGGCTCGTCGTCGCGCGCGGCGGCCTGCGACTCCGCCTCGATGTTGGTCTGGAGCGCGAGCTGCGCGAGGAACTCGGCCGTGGACGGGAATTGGTCCGCGTACTGCGCGAGTTGCTCGATGTCCTCGAGGCGGTTCCGCGCCTTCTCGTACGTGGCCTCGAGATACTCCTCGTAGCCGGCGCCGATGACATGCCGGATGAGATCGCCCGGGCGCGCGCGCATCCGCGGCGCGGCGGCCTGCGCCATCGTCGCGGTGAGTTGCGCCCACGCGACGGCGGACTTTTTCGGCGCGGCGCGACCGGCGGCGGCGAGGGACACGGCGAGGAAATCCGCGGGATGCGGCGCGTCCGGCGCGGCGACGACGGGCGCGGGTTCGGGAAGGCCGCCGTCGTTGTCCGAAACCATTTCCATCGGCGGCGGAACGGGCAGCGTGGCGATCCGGGGGTCGAGATCGGCGCGGTACGCGTGCCACAGTTTGTCGGCACCCTTGCCGCCGATGCCGGGCAACATGCGCGCGAGCCGCTTGAAGGCGAGTTCGTCGACGGGATTGGCGACGAGCTTGAGGTGCGCGGCCACGTCCTTGATGTGCGCCTGCTCGAAGAAGCGGATGCCGCTCATGATGGCGAACGGGATGTTGCGCCGGGTGAGCTCGAACTGGAGTTCCATCGCGTGGAAATGCGACCGGTACAGGACGCAGATCTCGTCGAGCGGAACGTTCTCGTCGCGGAGTTCGAGGACGCGCTGGGCGACGAAAGACGCCTGGTCGCGGGCCTCGGGAACGACGACGAGCCCCGGCTTCTCGCCCGGCTCGCGCACGGCCTGGAGCACCTTCGGGAACTGCCGCGTGTTCGGCGCGATGGCGGCGTTGGCCAGCGCGAGGATCTGCGGCGTGCTGCGGTAGTTGGTCTCGACGCGGTGCACCTGGGCGCCGGGATAGCGCTTCGGAAACTCGATGATGTTCGAGAACACCGCGCCCCGCCACGAGTAGATCGACTGCGAGTCGTCGCCGACCGCCATGACGTTGCGGTGAACCTCCACGAGGCGGTCGATGATCGAGGCCTGCAGGTGGTTGGTGTCCTGGTATTCGTCCACGAGGACGAACTGGAAACGGCGCTGGTAGAAATCGCGGATGTCCGCGTGTTCCCGGAGCAATTGCAGCCACAGCACCAGCAGGTCGTCGAAATCCATCGTGCCCGCCGCGCGTTTGCGCCGCGCGTAGAGCGAGACGACGCGCTCGATGTCGCCGGCGAGGGGCACGAACTGCTCGTGGTCGGACTCGATCACCGAGCGGAGGGCGCGGCCGGTGTTGAGCGCGAACGAATGCATGTCGAGCAACGCCTCAGGCTTCGGGAAGCGCACGGCCTTGGTGTCGATATTGGCCTCGGCAACGCAGGCCTCGAGCAGGTCGCGGGCGTCCTCGCGGTCGACGATCGTGAAATCCTGTCGGTAGCCGAGACGGTCGGCGTGGCGGCGGAGGATGCGGTTGCCGACCGAATGGAAGGTGCCGCCCCAAAGGCCGGAGACATCGCCCCCGAGGAGGGCGGCGACGCGGTCCATCATCTCGCGGGCGGACTTGTTGGTGAAGGTGAGGAGCAGGATGCGTTCGGCGGCGACGCCGTGCTCGAGGAGCCACGCGACGCGGTAGACGAGGGTGCGCGTTTTGCCGGCACCGGCGCCGGCAAGGACGAGCGCGGGCCCCGGCGGCGCGCTCACCGCGGCATACTGCTGCGGGTTGAGCTCGCCCGCGTAGTCGATCCGGAGATCGATCGCCGGCGTGTGTTCCTTGATGGTGTACTCCCGCGACATGTCTTGAAGCATCGTAGGGCGCGAACGACGCGAGGGTAGTTTCAAGTTTCGGGATTCGGGCCGGGGCGCATCTCTCGGGGAAACTTTTAACAGGAGGAAACGGAGGGAACGGAGGGAACGGAGGAGGCGCGTGCATGGGTGTCCGAGGTGAGCTCCGCTCCGCCGGAATTCCGCGTGCCACCTCTGTTGCCTCCGTTTCCTCCTGTAAAATGTTTCCCGGATCCACCAGTCGAATCGGGCAATGGCGGGATGCGTCCGATGCGGCCACGACCCCGATTCCGTCTTTGCAAAGCGTGTGTGAGCCGGCGAGCGTCCGCCTGCCCATGAGGTTTCCCGCAACCCTCCCCGCGCTCCTGTTCACGATGTTCGCGACCGCCGTCGCGCAGTCGCCGCTTCCGCCTTCCCTATATCCCGACCCGCCCGCGAACGACGCCTTCGCCGACGCGCGGTTGCTCACGGGCGATCCCGCCCTGCTGGAGGCCGACCTGATTTCGGCGACGCGCGAATCGTTCGAGTCGTTCGGCGGCGATTCGTTCGGGCGCACGGCATGGTGGCGGTGGACCGCGTCGGCGGATGGGCTGGAGCAATGGGCGAACACGGGCACGAACTCGCCGGTGGCGGTGACGCTCTACGAGCAGGACGGGTTCGGGCAATTGACGGCGGTCGCGCATGGGCTCGACTCGGGATCGTTCCAGACCCGGGCCGGCACCTTGTATTTTCTCCAGGCCGACATCGGGTACGCGCGCGCCGCGGGTGGAGAGATCCGGCTGGCGCCGTCGCCGTTCGACCCGTGGGTGGCCCGCGTCGAACTGCGCGCGATGTCGGGGACGCCGCCGGCCAACGATGCCTTCGCGGCGCGCGTGGCGCTGGAGGGGACGGCGGTAAAGTTCGGCGGCAGTCTCGCGACGGCGACGGCCGAGGACGGCGAACCCGCGGTCCGCGGGGCGCGGCACCGCTCGCGGTGGTGGACCTGGACCGCGCCGTCGAATGGCAGCGCGCGCATCGCCAACACGGGCGACGGCGCTCCCGCGGTGGTGGCGGTTTACCGGCGCGGCGATTTGTTCCAGCTAGAGACCGTCGCGGATTCCCAGACCGAGTTCGGCAACGCCTGCATTCGATTCTGGCACGCGCGCGACGCGGTCGAGTGGGACACGGTCGCGGGCCAGGCGTACGAGATCCAACTGGACCGCAACGCGGACGCCGACATGAACCAGGCGTTCAAGGTGGCGCTGTCGTTCGTGCCGGCGCCGGCGAACGACAACCTCCCGGGCGCGACCGTGTTGGCGGGCACCGATATTTCCGTGGACGCGAACAACTTCGGATCCACCTACGACGCGCGCGATCCCGTGTTGCCCGGCGAGACCGGCGCGGGATCGGTCTGGTACCGGTGGCCGGTGCCCGGACGCGGCGTCGTGCAGGTGACCACGAACCAGCCGGTCCGCTTCGCGGAACCGAGCTTCGAGATACTGCCACCGGACGGCACGTGGCCGGTCGGGGTCGTCGTCACGATTTCCCTGCCGTCGTGCTCGGGACCGATCGTCGATTTGCACCCGCTGCCGGAGTTCTCGCCGGTGTTCGGCATTTACGCTCCGAACGGGTCGGTGGAGGGACGGCCGTACCTCTCGCTTCTGGGCTACGGAACGAACGCCGCCGTCGCCGAAGTGTACGGCGACGCGTGGATCCAGTTCGACGGCCATGCGGGAACGTCGGGCGAGACCAAGATGAACCTGTTGTTCACGCCGCCGCCGTCGAACGACGACTTCGCCAATCGCATCGTGCTGCCGTCGGCGCCGGTGAAGGTGGGTGGGCGGACGTTCGCGGCGACCGCGGAGACGGCGGACGGGTCCTTTGCCCGCAGCGTGTGGTGGGAATGGACAGCGCCGACTTCGGGGAGTTGGGTGTTGCGGCCGGTGACGGGACGGAATTCGAGCGAATTCGCGCTGGGCACGGGCACGAAACATCCCGCGGCCGGGGAGATGCGGTCGGTGCGCGCGGGTCCGTTGGTGTTCGCGGCGACGGCGGGCGACGTGTTCACGGTGAGCGTCGGGTCGCTTGGCTTTCTGGGCGGCAACGTGGGGTTCAGGATCGAGCCGCTGCAATCGGCGCCGTTGCGATTCGCGGGATTCTCGGACCCCCACTGGGCAGGCCCGCAGGCCGTGGTGGGATACCCGCCGGCATTTGATCTCCCGTTCGTCGTCGAGGCGTCCTCGAACCTGATCGACTGGGCGCCGGTGGGGACAAACGCGAACAACGGGTCGGGATACTTTGTCGAACCGTTTCCGGAATATCCCGGCGCGCGATTCTACCGCACGCGCGTCGCGGCACCTTGAGGCACCGGGCAATTCTTGTCGGGTGATCGGTATTCCGGCAGTCGACTTGAGGGGGGCATCCGGTTGACGCTGGTCCCGCCGAATTTGATTCGGTGAGCCCATCCCGCTGGCCGGGACGGGGAATTTCATGAAGACACGATTCCAGCGTGGTTCGATCCGTTTTCGCCTTCGGCAAGGCGAGGTGCGGTCGCTCGTCGAGACGGGTCGTTTCGAGGAATCCGTCGCGGTTGGCGACGCGATTCTTGTGCACTTGCTCGAACTAGGCGGGCCGTCGCCCTCGCTGGCGCTCGAGGGATCCCGGCTGGTGGCGCGGATACCGGCAGTCGACGCGCGACGATGGGCTTCTGACGATTCCGTCGGGCTTTGCTACGAGCTACCCGAAGGAACGCGGCTGCTGGTGGAGAAAGACTGGGCGTGTCTCGAACCCGCCGCCGGGGACGACAACAGGGACACTTTCGCGCGGCCCACCGCGGTCTGAGCGCGCCGACCCGGCGGTCGGTTGAAGGGCGCCCTGCGGCGAAAAGGGCCTCGGAAAAAAATCAAAAACCCAGCTCGTTGCCCATCTCCAGGGAAACGAAGCCGGGTTTTTCAGAAACCGATCAACGATCTACTTCGCGGCCCGGCGGCGACGGATCACGAGGGTCGCCGCCAGTCCGCCGAACGCCAATGCCGTCGGGACCAGCGTGGAGGCTTCCGGCACCACGTCGTATCCGATCACGTCCAACGTGTATTGGTCGACGAGGT
>JANYDN010000005.1 GCA_025363585.1 Verrucomicrobiota bacterium
CGCTCCCGCGCGCTCGGTCTGGGTCGCGCCACCACGCGTCCACAAACCCGGCGAGGACTGGATCCTGAAACTGGTCCGGTCGAGCGATGCCGACGGGTATCTGGTGCGGAATGCCGAACACATCCGCTTCTTCGCGGACCAGCGTCGGCGCGGCGATTTCTCCCTGAACGTCGCGAACCCGCTCACCGCGGAGCACTTCGTGCGCGGGCGCGGGCTCGAGGGCGTGACCGCAAGCTACGATCTCAACGCGCGCCAACTCGAGGCGTTGCTGCGCGGCGTCCCGGCCCATTGGATCGAGATCACGATCCACCAGCACATGCCGATGTTCCATATGGAGCACTGCGTGTTCTGCGCGTTCCTGTCGAAGGGCACCGACTTCACGAATTGTGGTCGTCCGTGCGACAAGCACGAGGTGCGGCTACGCGACCGCGTCGGGATGGAGCACGCGCTCAAGGCGGACGCCGGGTGCCGCAACACCGTTTTCAACGCGCGGGCCCAGACCGGCGCCGAACAGGCGGGGTTGCTGCTCGCGCTCGGCGTGCGGCGTTTCCGCATCGAGTTCGTCGACGAGAAACCCGGGGAGGTGGAACGAACCATCGCGCGCTATCGGGCGCTCCTTCGCGGCGAGGTGACGGGCGAGGCGCTGTGGCGCGAGTTGAAACTGCAGAACCAACTGGGCGTCACGCGCGGGCAGATGGAACATACCGAGGCCCGGAAGGTGTTCCCCAGGGACCGCGACGGGAAGTGAGCGCCCGTGGCGGAAGCATCCGGCGTGCGACTGCCGCTTCTGCTCGCTGACGATCCGTTCCTTCCTTCCGCCAACCCTCGCGTTCCGGCCCGACTGTGTCGCCATCCACAAACCGTCGGAGCCACCGCTGGGTCCACCGTCCAACCTGTGCAAAACGCCACACGTTGCGCGGAACTGAACCACGGGCACGTGGCATCTCCGCGGGTCGGCGCCGGATCCGCCCGATGTTTCCAGGCGACTTCCTCCCTAGGTTTGTTCAATGCCCGCGCTGATTCCCCGGGTTTACATCCGCACCCGGGAACCACGGCGGCGCGATTTACCCTCGTTGTTCGTCCGCGTCCGCACCGCTTCGAGCGCTGGCAAGCCTCATGCTGACCGGGGACCAGTGGAAACTCTCGGAACAACTTGGCGACAGGTCGAACCGAGCCCTGCCGTGCCTGCCTTCAATGCGGGCACAATCAACCCATCCACATCCCCGACCGCGTCGAGCGAACAGGCATGACGCGTGGCTTCTGACACTGGCCCGGCGGTCTCCACAGACCGCCGGGTTTCTCTTTTGGCCGGATACTCGGCTCTTGGCTGTCCACCCCCTTCCGCGCGAGTCTGCCGCATGCGCGCGCCCACCCTCGCCCTCGCCGCCCTCGTGTCCTTGGCCTTCCCGGTCGCCCGGGCCGCCACGTACGCGCTCGTGACCGGCGTCGGCAACTACGACGATCCCCGCAACAACCTCGATTGCCTCCCCGCCGACCTCGCCAACATGCAGCGGGTGCTCAAGGCGTTGTCCGTCCCGTCATCCAACATCACGACGCTCACGGACTCGCAGGCGACGGCCGGCGCGATCACGCGGGCGTTCCGCGACCAGTTGGCGCGCAAGGCCGGGCCCGGTGACACCGCGATTTTCTATTTCTCGGGCCATGGGACCCACGTTCCCGACCAGAACGGCGACGAGGAGGACGGACAGGACGAGGTCATCGTCCCCTACGGGATCAACGGGGCGAAACCCGAGAGCTACATCACCGACGACCAACTCGCGGACCTGATCAAGGAAGTGAAGGGCGCGCAGGTCGTCGTGATCCTCGACTGCTGCCATTCGGGCACGGGCACGCGGAGCCTGGATGCCTCGATCCAGAAGACCTGGAAACCGCCGTACCAAGAGGCCGAGGAATTCTACGCGAAGCCATCGGAGGCCCGCAAAGACGGGACGTTCGCGTATGCACCGCGTCCTTCCAACGGCTTCCAGCGCCCACGTCCCGAGCAAGGGCGCCTGCTCGCGCTGGCCGCGTGCAAGGACGACGAGACCGCGCTCGGACCGCGCGCCGGCAGTCTCTTCACCGCCAGCCTCGCGCGCATCGTCGAGGCCAATCCGCGGCGCCCGATGAAGGATCTGGTCGCCCAACTCACCGCCGCGGTTGCCGACGACGCCCGCAAGTCTTCGAACCACGCGCAGCATCCCCAATACGAGGGCGCCCCGGACGCCACGCTCGTTCTTGGCACGGGTTCCGTTCCCGCCGTCGCGTCGACCCCCGCCTCCGTTCCGTCGGTTTCGCCGGCCGTCCCCATCGCGGTGCCGACGCCTCCCGTTGCGGCGCTGCCGTCGACGCCGGCGCGCCCGTCGAATCCGCAGAACGCCGCGGCCGTCGCCGCGAACGTCGAGATCATCCAGCACCGCGACTTCGCCGTGATGATCCAACTCCTCGCGGTCGACGACGGCTCCGTGCTCATGGACCGCGACGTCCGGTCGGGACGCGAGGTGCGGGTGCAGGTCTCCGCCGAAAAAGACTGCCACGTGCGCTTGTTCCACACCGATGCGCATGGCCGCGTGACGTTGGTGTATCCGAACAAATTCCAGTCGAACGATTTCGTCCGCGCCGGCGCGAAGGCGTCGTTCCCGGACTCGAACGACGGTTTCAAATTCGTCGTGGAGGAACCGTACGGACCGGAGGTGATCAAGGCCGTGTGCTCGACGGAGCCGTTCAACGACGTGCAGTTGCCGCCCGAAGGCGACTCTCCGTTCTTCAGGACGGAACCGCTCAGACCCGCTGGGTTGTCGAGCCGGGGTCTCGGGGCATATGCGACGGGCGCGTCCCGTCCCGGCCAAGCCGCGACCACGCCACGGACCCTCGTGGGAGAAGCGTACGTGAGTTACATCGTGCGCAAATGAGCGGGGGCGGGCGCTCGCCAAGGCGTCAGCGCGCCGGCGGCAATTCGTACAAGTCGCCGTAGCAACCTTTGTCGGCGCCCAGCCATACCAGTTTGGCGCGCTCGCGGATCGGGGCAAAATCCGCGTGCCGGATGAGTCCCGGCCGGAATCCCATGTCCGAGATCGCCCATTGCTCGGCGGTTCGGTTGACGAGCCCGTACACGAACACCCGACGGCCGGCCGCATGGGCCTGCGCGATGCGCTTTTCGAGTCCCGGAATGCCGGAGAGGTGGAACATCACCAGCACGCGCGACTGTCGTGGATACATCGCGCAGAACGGTCCGGAATCATCCCAACCATCGCAGATCAACAGGTCGTCGCCCTGTATGGATTCACGGAGCGCGATCGCGGCCAGCAGCCCGGGATTGTGGGGATCGCTGCCGGCCACCGCGACGCGCGGCACATTGGCGGCCACTTGGATCGCAAGCATTCCGGCCAGAATCCACGTGCCATGCCGCGACCGCCCTGCCGCGATCGCCCCGAGCAGGATCAGAAACGAGATTGGGAATACCCATAGCTTGTTATAGAGGGGCAGCAGATAGAACGGCGCGAACAGGCCGCAGGCCAACCCCACCAGCAGCAGCGCGCGGGTTCGTCCCAATCCCTTCGGCGCGGGCGCCAGCATCGCCCATATCGCGAACCCAAGTGTCGCGAGGGACTGCGCCACCAGCAGCGCGCGCCCCCCGGTGGAGAGCGACCCGAAACCGCCCATCAACCCGGGCCAACTTTTGGTGGGCCACGGCACCGCGATCGCCTGCACCATGCCGAGAGGCACCCGTACGGCCTGCGAAAGGCGGAAGAAACCCCAATAACCGCCGTCGGGTTTCGTCGCCAGGTATCCGACCACTCCCGACACGTCTTTCGCGCCGGACAGGACCGCCGCGGCCACGAAAAGAAGGGTGCCCACGACGCCCGCACATGCCACCCACGCGATTGCCGCTCGAAGACGAGGCGCCGCGATCAGCAGCATCGCCGGCCCCGCGAGAAAATAGCTTTGGTACGACGCCACGGAGACGGCCCACAGGACACCGGCGACACCGGCAGCCGCGGCCGAATCCTTCCACCGGACCGACGCCCACAGCGATGCCATGAGGAAGAACTGGGCAACCATGGGCTCGGTCGTCTGAGTGGCGTGGTAGATCCATGCGGTGGAAAACCCGAGGATCAACGCGCCCAGAACCACGTGGGCCGTCGCGAGGCCCAACCGCCTCAACGCCGCCGCGGTGAAACCCACGGCACCCGCGCCAAACAGCGAGCTCATCGCCTCCAGCCACGACATCCGTCCCACGAAATCCTGGGGCGCGAACGATTTTATCGCCGACCACCAAAACGAAAAATAGAGCCCGGTGTAGGGATGGTTCGCCCCGGCAACGTCGACCGGCCCCCAAAGACACCCACTTTGCTTGAGCGCGTCTCCATCGTAGAGCTTGGCGACAAAAGCGACGTAGAAGCAAAAGATCGCCGCGGCGATCATCCAAGGAATCCAAGCCGGGGCACGGCAAACCGGGTCCGGGTTTACCCCATCGATTGTCGTGTCCGGGTTGTCGCTCACCGCCCCGATCTTGCGATTGATGCACGATGGAGTCACGCGTCGACTCGCGATCAGGATCGCGCGGCCGGTCGGACCCGATGTTTCGCCCGGAGAATCCATCATCTGGATCGACGTTCATGGCCCCGCGAAGTATTGATTCGCTTCGCCAAGATTTCGGACCGATGGACCAAACCGGCCGGTCACCGGGGACAGACCCAACGAGAGCCCACCAAGCCGGAAGCCCATGAACCCTCCCGAGGTTTCTCATCCAATCCGGTCTGGTGGTTGTTCTGGGGCGCTTGGCTCGTCGTGATCGCGGTGCAGATTCCCGGCCTCGGAAACATCGATACCTCGCGCCGTCTGCAAGTGACGGTCCCTTTGGACGTCGGAACCCCCGGTAAGGCCAAGCGAGTATCCGGATTTCGGGATTCGCGCTAAGCCGTATCCATGCAGTAGCGGCCGAGGAATTATCTCACGCCAAGCCGGGCCAAGGCCATCCAAGGGGGCAAAGACCGCCGGCGTGTCGTTTCACCGAACAGTGGGATCCAATCTCTGGTTCCCAACACACGTTCCCGCCTTCTTGGCCGGCCTTGGTCCCCCTTGGCGTGAGAGAATTCCCATGCCGCGACCGCAGGGTTCCGTCCCGGCTCGGTCGGGAATGCTTGGATTCTTGGATTCTTGGATTCTTGGCGCCTTGGCGTGATACCCAATCGAGTTCTTACTGCATGGATACGGCTAAGGACGGCCGGATCCACGCATGGTATGACATTGGCCAAAGTCTCGTCATGCTCCCCGCGGATCTGGTCGCATCGCTGGTCGAGCGCCTCGCGGATTCCCCTCATGGGTTTCGTGTGCGATCGAATCTACCACTTCCACCGGTTCGAATCATGGACCGGAACCTATATCCAACTGTTTGCGGACGAATACCGATCCAAGCTTCCCGAGACCAGCGCGGCATTCCCGTTCGACGGGAAATTCTCGGAAGGGTTGGTCGGGCCCTTGGTTTCGCCACAGAGATCCATCTTCCTCTTCGATCCTCTCCTGATTCTTCTCGTCTGGGTCGGGGTTGTCGATTGGCGGCGAATCTCCAGGCCCATGCTCGGGGCGATCCTGGGGGCCCTGTTGGGCTTCGCGCTCCTGGTTCTGGTTTACGCAAGGTGTCGGTACTGGCTGGGCGCGACGGCATGGCCAATCGCTATACGCTGGTGCCGGTGCAGGTGCTGGCGATGTTTTCGATTCCAGTGTTCCTCTCGTCCGCCTTGTACGGGTCGCGGTGGAAACGAATCGTCGCGCTGGCCATCATGGCGACCGCCGCGTCGGTCCAACTGCTGTCGATCGCCATGCCGGGGTCGCTGGGGGACTCGCAGACGATCATCCACTACGAGAACCACGTGGTTGTCTTCCAACGGCTGAACAACGTGATCGCGCTCGCCTCGGGCGTGCCGGGCCCGGAGGGGCTCCAGTCGGACATCTGGAGACTGAACCTGTTCCCCTCGACCCTCGGGCATGGTTCCCCGGTGAAATTGACGCTCTTCTGGCTCGCGTGGGCCGGCATCGTATCCGGCGCGGCGACCTGCCTACGGTCCGCGTGGACCCGCGTGGCCCATCGAAGCGACGACGGGGCGCGTCCCGCCGGCCCGACGCGGGCCGAACCACCGGTTGCCTGATCTTGACGGCTCCCCCCGCCGCTCCACAGGCTCCGCCCCAACCGTTTTCGCCGCGGCCCGCGCGGCACCCGTGGCACGCATGCAAAACAAGCGACTCGTTGAAAAGGACGCGCCCCCGCGCAAGGACGACCTCATCGTCATCACCGGCGCCGGCGGATTCATCGGCGGCAACCTTGCCCTCTACTTCACGAAGAAGGGCTTCACCCGGATCCGCGCGGTCGACCGCAAGCCGCTTTACGATTGGTACCTGCGCGTGCCCGGCACCGAGACGCTGTGTCTCGACGTCTCCGAGGAGGCCAATTGCCACCGCGTCTGCGAAGGCGCCGCCGAGGTCTACAACCTTGCAGCCGACATGGGCGGCATGGGTTTCATCGAGCGCTTCCGCGTCGAATGCCTCCGCTCGATCCTGATCAACACCCACATGGTCGAGGCCGCATATCGCGCCGGCGTCCGCCGTTACTTTTATTCGTCGTCCGCCTGCGCCTACAACATCGAGCTCCAGCAGGATCCCGCCGTCCGCGCCCTGAAGGAGTCCGACGCCTATCCCGCCATGCCCGAACGCGGCTACGGCTGGGAGAAACTCGTCAGCGAGATATTTTGCCAGGAGTACTGGGCCGAACGCGGCCTCAAGACCTTCATCGCCCGGTTCCACAACGTCTACGGCCCGAACGGGACCTGGGACGGTGGACGCGAGAAAGCCCCCGCCGCGATCTGCCGCAAGATCGTCGATGCCGTCGACCGCAAGGATCTCCGCATCAAGATCTGGGGCGACGGCACCCAGACGCGGAGCTTCATGTACATCGACGATTGCGTGAAGGGCATCGACCGCATCACGCACACCGACGCGCTGATCGCCACGCCGATCAACCTCGGGTCGACCGAACTCGTCTCGATCAACGAGCTCGTCTCCAAGGTGGAAAAAATCGCCGGCGTGAAACTGGCGCGCGAGTACCAGCTCGACGCGCCGCGCGGAGTCGCCGGCCGGAACAGCGACAACACCTTCATCAAGCAGGTGCTGGGTTGGGAACCCGACACCACGCTTTCGAAGGGACTTGCCGCCACCTACAAATGGATCGGCGGGCAATACCACGCCCGCAAGCAGGGCCGGCGCGTCGTGGAGTGACCGGGGCTAGAGACGGCCG
Organism: Verrucomicrobiota bacterium; assembly: GCA_025363585.1. GTDB lineage: Bacteria > Verrucomicrobiota > Verrucomicrobiia > Limisphaerales > UBA9464 > UBA6176. The sequence continues at coordinate 7,289 of JANYDN010000005.1, forward strand.
TTGTCGATGAGCCGCGTCTTTCCCACGAAGACGGCGAGCGCCAGATGGGTTCCGCGCCCGACGCGCTCCGTCGGCACCATCGTTTCCGGATCGAAGAACTCTAGGTAGTCGAGCCGCGCGTCGGGTTGGACCGCCACCATGGCCTCCAACCGCGCGCGCAAGGACGACGCCTGGACGGGTCCGCGCGATTTCCTCACCGAGGCCCGCGCTTCGGCGAGAACCCGCGCCAACACCACCGCCTGCGATCGTTCCGCGGGTGACAGGTACGCGTTGCGCGAACTCATCGCCAAGCCGTCGGCCTCGCGCCACGTCGGCGCCACCACGATTTTCAACGGGAAATTGAGGTCCGCCACCATCCGCCGGATGACCGCCGCCTGTTGCCAATCCTTCGCGCCGAACACCGCGACGTCGGGCAACACGACGTTGAAGAGCTTTGCCACGACCGTGGTGACGCCGCGGAAATGCGCGGGGCGCGAAGCCCCTTCCATGCCCTTCGCCAACGATTCCTCCACCACGTACGTGCTGTACCGTCCCGCGTCGCGCCCCGCATACATCGACGCATCCGTCGGCGCGAACACCACGTCCACGCCGGCCTCGCGGCACGACTTCGTGTCGCGCGCCCAATCGCGCGGATAACGCGACAGGTCCTCGGTCGGCGCGAATTGGGTGGGATTCACGTAGATGCTCACCACCACGATGCCGGATTTCCCGACGCGACGCCGGGCGTCCCGAGCCAAGGAAACGTGGCCTTCGTGAAGGTAGCCCATCGTCGGCACGAAACCGACCCGTGTCCCCGACCGTTTCCACGCCAACGCCAGACGCTGCATCGCCGCCGGCGACCGAACGATTCGCATGCCGCAGCGTGGCGGCAACGCCGTGGCCGTGGCAACCCCGTGGCGTGGGCACTAAGCCCCAACGATTCGTTCGGAAAACGGGAATTCCTCACGCCAAGGGGAACCAAGGCCGGCCAAGAAGGCGGGAACGCGGATGGGGACCCAGACATCGGATCCCACCGTTCAGTGAAATGACATCCCTGCGGTCTTTGTCCCACTTGGATGGCCTTGGTCCGGCTTGGCGTGAGATATTTCCTCTGCCGCGACTGCATCGTTCCGGCTACGGGACCCGCGCCCGGAAAAACATCGACCCCTGCGACGGCACGCCCACGTCCACGATGCCGGCTCCCGCCGGGTCGAGCGTTGCCTCGCCCACCTTCGCCCAAACCGGTGCGACCAACGACGGCGTTCCCTCCACCGCGACCAAGGCGCCGGGCTCCCCGGTGATACCGATTTTGCCGGAGCCGCCGACGCCAGCCCACGCGACCTTTGGGGGCGCCACCGTCACCGGATCGGACAAATCCGGAAGGCCGTTCCCGTTGGCGTCGTTCGGATCCGTGATGATCACGTCGAAGTAGTCGTACTCGTCCTGGAACGGCGTCGCCGGATTCCCGTCCTGGAAGACCAACACGCCGGCATAGATCGAGTGCGCGACGTAGGTGATGTTCAGGTCGACGTCCTCGATGCCGGACGTGGACAACACGTCGTAGTCGAACCCGCCCGGCCCCTTCCATTGCGTGTCGTATCGGAACATCGTTCTCGAATCGACGCGACCCATCGGCATCGAACCCACGAACCCGACGCCGCCACCCAACCGCGGGAGATTCACCGTCGCGGTGACGTTGGTCCCGTCGAGGTCGTACTTCAGGCTCCCGGAATACTGGAAGATCTCGAAGACGTGGGTGAACACGAGGTTCTGGATGCCGAAGTCCGCGAGGTTCACCTTCATCCTGACCGTTCCCTTCGAACTTCCCGCGGCGCGCGTCCACGTGGCCGCGACCGTCCCGTGGCTCACGTCCATCCCGTCGTCGACCTCGATCGTGCCGGTCGACGTCTCGCCCGCGATCGCGCGGGTGACCTCGAGGAAATCGGTGATTCCGTTCACATCGCGATCGCCCGGGGACGGGATGAACAGGTCGAACACCCCGCGGATCGGACCCAAAGTCGCGGCGCCGGGATAGTCGATGATGACGATCGATCCGTATTCGTCGGTCCCGCCGCTTTGGTACAGCTCGTCGTTGATCGTGCCGTCGTCCGTCGTGGAAAAGGAGACCGAGTAATTCCCGGAGAGGTCCTTGGCGGCCGCCGGCGAAACACGGATCGAGTCGCCGGTCAGCGTCATCGTGGCCACCCGCGTCGCGCCGGCCAGTCGTGCGGCCACCGCGCACACGAGCAACGCGATGACGACGAGGCCGCGTGGGAATCGGGGGCAGCACATGACCCGAGAAAATACCCGCCCCGACGCGGCAGCAAGGCGGACTTCGGAACGTGGCAACCCAAACTCCCTGGCCCGACCCGTGCGCACTGAAGGCTTGGACGGTCCAAGTGATCGTGATTCCCTGCACTGGCCTTCGAATCCCATGAGCAAACCGATCATCATCGTCGGCGTCCTTTGGATCGCGACCGCGATCGGTTACTCCATCTGGCGTGTCCGCGGGTCCAACCTGGAAGCCATGCCCATTTGGCTTCGGTTCCTGCTCTCCGCCGCGATCCTTTCGGTTCTTTGGCCGGTGACGACCGCCGCGAAAAATGCCCCGACCTCCGCCACCGGTGGCCTCACCCAGTTGTACGCGCTGGCGTTGGTCATGGTGAGCGTGCTTGCGGTGTTCGTGATCTGGCACCGCGACATCTTCGGGCTCTTCGCCAGTCCGCTCACCTCGTTGTACGACGGCGGGCACCAGGAATTGATCGCAAAGCCCTTCTACTCGCGCGCCCTCGCCCTGCGGAAACGCGGCGAACCCGAGAACGCGCTCGAGGAAATCCAGTCGCAGCTCCGCCTGTTCCCCAACGACACCGACGGCTGGCTTCTATGGGCCGAGGTCCAGTCGGACGATCTCAAGGATCCCGCCGCGGCCATCGAGACGCTCCACGCGTTTCTCGCGCGCGACGGAGCGACGCCCGAGCAGCGGATGCTGGCATCGCAGCGCGAGGCCGACCTTTTCCTCTTCAAGCTCGAGGACCGTGCCGCGGCAAAGGTCGTCCTCGAGCGGTTGGTCGCGGAGTTCCCGGGCACCGACGGCGCGCGGTTGGCCGCGCAGCGCCTCGCGCACATGCCCGAGGCGGAACACCTGGCCGAGGCCCGTTCGCGCGAACGCAAAAAACTCACCGTCGTCCACCACGAGGAAAAGCTCGGGCTCACGGAGGATCTCGGAGCTTCCCAACTCGCCGGCGAAGGCGATCTCGACGCCGAGATCTCGGGCCTCGTCGTCCACTTGGCCGAGCATCCCGACGATTGGGAACGCCGCGAACGCCTCGCGAAACTGTACTCGGAACACCTCGAGCGGCCCGACCTCGCCCACGAGCAGCTCGAGCGCCTCGTCCTCACCCCCGGGCAGCCCGACCGACAGGTGGCGCGGTGGCTCAACCAGATCGCCGACATCCATCTCGAGGAATCCGATGGGCTTCCCGCCGCGCGGCTCGCGTTGGAACGGATCCAATTGCGATTCCCGGGCGGCGCCGCCGCGCAGTTGGCGGGACAACGGCTGGCGCTACTCAAACTGGAAATGCGCGGCGACAAACCGACCCGCACGCTGAAGATCGGCAAATACAGCGACCGGATGGGATTGGAAGGCCAAGGCCCGCATCGTCCCTTGCGCGCCCGACTCCCGGACCTCGCGCCCGACCCCGAGGCCAACGAGGATTCCGGCAAGTCGACCTAGCCAAACTCCGGCGTGGTAGCCGCCGTCGTGAGACGGCGGACCCCACCAACCTCGCCTCAACGCCGCGGACCCGCCCGCCACTTCGCCAGCCGGGCGTCGAGTTCGTCCAACCGCCGCGCCGCCTGCCGCGCCGCCAGCCTTCCCCGTGGTTCCAATTCCGCGCGTCGCAACGGATCCGCCGTCACGCCCTGCCGCGCGTCCATGTACGATGAAAGCACCTGGTGGTAGTCCATCACCAGTGACACCAGTCCCGCCGGCGCCACCTGGTACATGTGGCGCAACTGCGCGATCTTCCGCCCGATCACCGGTCGCTGTGCCTCGAAATCCCATTCCAGCACGATCCGCGAAAGCGGGACGTCGCCCCGCACCGCCGGACCATCCGTGCTGCCCGGCAATTCGGCCGGTTCGTGCATCAACGACGCGAGATGCGCGCCGGCGATCTCCGGTTGCCACACGAGCGCGGCGTCCCGCGACAAAAGATAGCTCCCGTTCACCGCCCACCATTTCTCGACCTCGAGCAGCGTGAGGAATCGCCGCGAGTGCGCCTGGAGGAACGCCGTTTGCCAATTCAGCACGCCGGGCAACCGACGCATCGTGTCGCGCATCGCCGCCTTCCCCGCGTCGTCGGCGAGCAACTCGTGCACCAACAACATCGCGCTGCCTTGGTACCGCGCCCACGCCCGTGGATCCCGCACCGTCTCGTCCGACGGAAAACTCAGTTCCCCGAACAGCATCGGTCCCCCGCCTCCCAGCCGCGCCTGCGCGAGCGAGACCACGTTCGGGCGCCGCTCGCTGTGCGAGACGAAGGTCTGCCCCTGCGGCACCAGATCGCGCCCGTACAGCGACGCCACGATTCCCGCGATGCCTTCGGACAACCACAGCGGGGGTTGCGCCGCGCGGTCGACCGCCTCGCGGTTCGACGCCTCGAGCAGCACCGCCTCCACCAACGCCCGCACCAACCGCTGCCATTCCACCTCGTCCGGGATGTCCACCCGGTATTGCCATCCATCGCGGAACGGCACCGGCACGATCCGGATCGGATTGTTCCCCAACTCCCGCCGAGGCCGGAGGTAGAGGTGGATGCGTCCGCGCCAATGGTCCGACGCGCCCAATTCGCGGAGCACCGCGCCCTTCACGCGCTCGGCGGAGATCGCCAGCCAATCCGCCTTCAACGGCACTTTCTCGTCGGAGGCATCGAGCTTGGGAATGCTCCCGGGAGCCATCGCCGGCGCGGAATCACCGTAGACGATGAATTGCCCGGAGAGGCTGCGGGCCGTCACCGGCGCGATCGCTTTCGGCAACACGCCCGGCGGCGGCGCGCCCCGGGAATTCCCCGTCGCGATGCACGCGAGGCAGGCGACGAGACCGGACCGTAAACGGAGAAATGGGCGCGGCACGGAAGTGAGACCGAATCACTTCGAGGGTGTTCCACCCTTCGGCTTCGCGGCGGGCGCCGGGGCCGGTGTCGCCGCGGGCGTCGCGGGCGTCGCGGCGGGTTTCGAATCGCCGGCGGGTTTCGCGGTGGAATCTCCCGCGGGCTTCGATGACGACGCGCCGGTGTCGGCCTTCGCGGCGGCCTTGTATCCATCGCTACGGTAGTCGGTGCTGTAAAAACCGCTGCCCTTGAAAATGATCCCCGCTCCGCCGCCGATGCCCCGCTTCACGGCACCCTTGCC
>JANYDN010000151.1 GCA_025363585.1 Verrucomicrobiota bacterium
GATCGAGGATCTCGGGAATCGGGACCTCGCAATGGACCTCGCGGAGGCACCCGCCGAAGACCGGCTCCGCCTCCTCGACGAGGCGGAAGACGTGCTTCTCCTGGTCCGCTCGGTCGCGCGAATCGTCGCGACCCGTAACCCGGCCTTCGACGCGACGGAAGATTGAGGTCGTCGATGCCCTGCACCACGCACGCGAGCGGTTCGGTGAGCGCGGCGGCGGCGAACGGGGTGCCGGGCGCGAGTGCGAGCAGGTTGCGACGCACGACGCGTTCGGGGACGACGATGGATTCGGCGTACGCGCCGTTGAGGAAGAGGAGATCATCGCAGAGGTTTTCCTGCCCGCGCCGGCACGACGGGCATTCGCCGCAGGGCGCGGAGTTGGCGGCGACGACGCGGGTGCCGACGGGCCATGACGACGGGTCGGCGGCGGATTCAACGATGGTCCCAGCGAACTCGTGTCCGAAGACGCAGGGCGGGACGAGCATTCGGGCGTGGTAGCCGCGACGGTAGACCTTGAGGTCGGTGCCGCAGGTGAGCGCGGCGCCGATGCGTACCCGGACCTCGCCGGCGCGGAGCGGGGCGGGATCGAGATCGGCGAGGCGGATGTCTTCCCGGCCATGGAGGACGGCGGCGCGCATGGGCGGCGAGCTTCGGGATTCGGCGGCCAACATTCAAGCGAGTCGCGGCCCGCGGAGTCGCGGCTTGCGGGCAAGCGGGCGGGTCGAGCACGGTTCGCCCCCGATGGAAGCGGCCAAACAGATTCTCCACGTCCTCCTGCACCTCCAGGAGTACCTGTTCGAGTGGACGACGCGGTACGGCACGGGTTTTTACGGGATCCTGTTCGCGATCATTTTCGCGGAGACGGGGCTCGTGGTGACGCCGTTCCTACCGGGCGACTCGCTGGTGTTCGCGGTGGGCGCGGTGGCGGCGAACCCGCAGTCCGGACTCAACGTCTGGGTGGCGGGACTGGTGATGTTGGGCGCGGCGTTCCTAGGCGACACGGTGAACTACTGGGTGGGGCGCGTGGTGGGCGAGAAATTGCCGCGACGATTCCCGCGCGTGGTCAGACCGGAGTACGTGGCGCGGACGCACGCGTACTTCGAGAAGTACGGGCCCAAGACGGTGATCCTCGCGCGGTTCGTGCCGATCGTGCGCACGTTCACGCCCTTCGTGGCGGGCATGGGCGCGATGCCGTTCCCGCGGTTCATCGCGTACAGCGTGGTGGGGTCGCTGCTGTGGATCGGGTTGATCCTGCCGTGCGGCTGGTATTTCGGCGGGCGCGAGTTCGTGAAGAAACACTTCGAGGTGATCGTGCTGGCGATCGTGTTCGTGAGCGTGTTGCCGATGGTGGTGGAATACCTGCGCTCCCGCCGGACCACGAAAGGGTGAGCTGTGGAATTTTTTACCACGGAAATCACGGAAATCACGGACGGGGAACTGCACTGAGATTCACCACGGAGCACACGGAGCACACGGAAACCGAAGCGGGGACCATGTCATTCGGCTCCGTGTGCTCCGTGGTGAGAATTCCCTCGGCGCGGACCTCCGTGATTTCAGTGATTTCCGTGGTTAAGAATTTCCAACCCCGCCCCGTGGTTGCATGGCCGCAACTCCGCGGTACCGTCCGTGGACCATGGCAAAGGAAGTCCTACTCGCGCTGAAACCGGGAGATCCGGCACCGGCGTTTTCCGCGACGGCAACGGACGGGACCACCGTCTCGCTCGCCGGCCTCAAGGGCCACGACGTCATCCTGTACTTCTACCCGCGCGACGACACCCCGGGTTGCACGAAGGAAGCGTGCGCGTTCCGGGACGGGTACGCGAAGTTCAAGGCAAAGGGAGCGGTGGTCCTGGGCGTGAGTCCCGACACCTTGAAGGCCCACGCGAAGTTCACGGAGAAGTTTGGGCTCCCGTTCCCTCTGCTCGTGGACGACACCAAGGCGATCTCGACGGCCTACGGCGCGTGGGGCGAGAAGAGTTTCATGGGCCGGAAATACATGGGCGTACACCGGGTGACGTTCCACATCGGCCGCGACGGAAAAATCGCGCACGTCTGGCCCTTGGTGAAACCCGAGGAACACGCGGCCGAGGTCCTGGCGGCACTGGGTTGAAATTGGCAGTAGCCCGAACATGGCCCGGGTCGATGTCCCGATCCCCTTCCGACGCTCCGGCTGGTCCCGGTCGCACGTTGCCGGCCACGCGAAGGTCGGCGGTATTGTTCCGCTCAGACGAGCGTGAAGCCGAAGCATGCATTGAGACGTTGGACCAAAGCGCGCCGCCGCGCGTTGCCGACGATTCCGCGGCGGCTATAGAGACGGTCCTTCTCCACCAGGTACATCAAGTCGCACTTCACCAGTGTTTCCCAATCCAGGCCATCGGCACCATTCAGCAGGACCTCGTTCTCGCGGGCCGGACGGCCCGCCTTCTGGCTTGAGCCAATCAGGACGTTGACCAGCGGCGCCCGCGAGACGCGGTCCGGGTGGCTGACGATGATCGCCGGATGGGGGCCTGCTTTGTCGAAGTCACAGGTCCAGATGTCCCACTGTTTCATTCGGCCTCGACCTTCAGCGTGGAAGCCTTGGCGGTGCGGCGCTCCGTGCGGTTGTTGGCGTTGGTGTATAGGTGGCGCAGAGCGCCCGGCGGAAACGACCCCGCCGACACGGCTTTTTCTTCCGCGTCCAGGATGCGCAGGCCGGCACGGACGACCTCGCTGGAGTTGTTGTAGCGCCCGCTCGCGACCAAACGCGCGATCAGTTCCTCGAAATGCTTGGTCAACGCGATGTTCATCGATGGCAAACTGGAATAGATGCTATCTATTGTCAATTCGGGTCCGGGTCCAATCCACGGGAAACGCCGCCTCCTGCGATGCACACGGGTTCCGGGGGCGGTGGCGAGTTTGATTAATCCGACGCGTGTCGGGACGAGACGCGCGGTGCTGCAACGCAAAGGGCGCGGTGGTGTTGGGCGTGAGCGCAGACACGGGTAAATCGCACGCGAAGTCCACGGAGAAGTTCGGCATGCCGTTCCCGCTGCTCGCCGACGAGTCCACGCCCGAAACGAGGGTCCGATTCCCTTTTCCCGCTGCACTGAATTCAGGGCGCTTGCGTGATCGCCTAGCAAAGTGCGGCGGGCTCCCTTCGCCTCAATGTTTCGGCTGCCGATTGGCTCCCGTCGGGAGATAGGCGCCGCAGGATTCGCGGAGAACCAGCCGTGGAGGGAGCGAAACGCAGCGGGCCGGCAGCGTCGGCTCCGCGATTCGTTCCAGCATCAGGCGGAGTGCAATCGTGGCGATATCGCGACAAGGCTGGTGAATCGTCGTCAGCGGTGGCGAAACGAGGGCGGCATATTTGGCGTCGTCGAATCCCACCACGCGGACATCGCGCGGAACTTTCATGTTGGCGGCTTCCAGCGAACGCAGCAGGAGCGCCGCGGTGTGATCGTTCGCGCAGATAAAAGCGTCGGCCTGTTTGCCCGCGACGAGCGAGCGCACAAACTTCGCCTCCGCCGGGTCGCCCACGCGCAGCCATCGGGGATCGGTCTCCAGCCGGTGCCGCACGAGCGCCTCGCGCACGCCGGCAATGCGGGCATCGACCGTCGGCGCGGAGTGGGGTCGCGCGACGAAATAAAGATGGCGGCAACCGAGCTTGATGAGGTGCTCCGCGAGCAGGTAGCCGCCCGCCACGTTGTCGATGCCGACCAGATCGAAGTCGCTGCGATTCGGAAAGGATTGGAGGTCGCGGTCCAGCAGCACGACGGGAATGCCGGCCTGGCGCAGTGTTTCGGCGAGACGGCGATTGGCGGATTCTTTCTCGGGCAGCAGTTCGTAAGGCGCGAAGAAAACACCGCTGACCCTTCGCTCGATGAAATGCCGGCACAATTCCTCGGCGTGCCCCAGGCTCGCGTCCGTGTCGTGACCGGGATGCGTCGAGCCGCCCCAGAGCAAACTGTATTCATGGGCGCGGGCGAGGCCGGCAAGCTCGCCGCAGATCGACTCGAAAATGTCCGTGTTGCCCAATCCGGGAATGAGCAGGCCAAGCTGCCGCGTCGACGTCGCGGCGGCGCCGGGGGCGCTGGCGCGGACATAGGTGCCGGAGCCGGCACGCCGCTCGATGAGCCCCTCGTTTTTCAAATCGAGCAACGCACGGGCAACCGTCGGCCGCGACACGCCGAACTGTTTCACCAGTTGCGGTTCGCTCGGCAACCTCGCTCCGGCGCCGTGGCGGCCAGCCGCGATTTCGCCGCGCAGGCGGCGGGAAATTTCCCGGTGTTTGAAGGGGCCGGTCATGCTGACAGCTATGAAAGCTGTCATGGCTGATGTTTGTCTCAAGGATCAAATCCGCCCTTACGGGAATTTGAACGCCGCAGTTTCCTCGCGACATGAACACCGCGATGCACGAGGCCTTGGATTCGCCACGCGTGGACGGCCGCGCCCAGCCGATGAGTGGCCGTATTCTTCTCTGGGCGATCACGTCGGCGCTGGCGGGATTTCTTTTCGGCTTCGACACCGTGGTCATTTCCGGCGCCGAACAAACCATACAGTCGCTCTGGCACCTGGGCGCCGGGATGCACGGCATCGCCATGGCCTCGGCGCTCTACGGCACGGTGCTCGGTTCGCTGGTCGGCAGTTGGCCCACGGATCGGTTTGGCCGCCGCGCCACGCTGCTCTGGATCGGGGTCCTGTATTTCATCTCCGCCGTGGGAACCGGTCTCGCGCCGGAAGTGTGGACGTTCGTCATCGCCCGATTCATCGGCGGGGTGGGCATCGGGATTTCCACGGTGGCAGCGCCCCTCTACATCGCCGAGATCGCGCCCGCGGAACATCGCGGTCGTTTGGCCGGCATGTTCCAGTTCAACATCGTCCTCGGTATCGTTGTCGCGTTCGCTTCCAACGCCGCGCTGGCTGGCATCGGCGAACACGCCTGGCGCTGGATGCTCGGCATTGCCGCGTTTCCATCGGTTCTCTACACCGTCCTCTGCCTCGGCATCCCGGAAAGCCCGCGCTGGCTGATCGGAAGGAAAGGCGATCGTGCGGCGGGCATCAGGGTGCTGCGCCTCATCCGGCCCGAATCGTCGCCGGAACAACTGGAGGCGAAGGCCGACGAGATCGCCGCGCACTCGGACGGAAGGGAAACCGCCGGGCATTTCCGGATGATGCGGCTCCGGGTTCCCATCCTGCTGGCTTTCCTCGTCGCGTTCTTCAACCAACTCTCGGGCATCAACGCCATTCTTTACTTCGCCCCGCGCATCTTTGAGTTGACCGGACTTGGCGCAAAGGCCGCGCTGCTTCAATCCATCGGGATCGGCGTGACCAACCTCGTCTTCACGTTCGCCGGACTGTGGCTGATCGATCGGCTGGGCCGTCGCACGTTGCTCTACATCGGTTCGTTCGGCTACATCGCCTCGCTTGGGCTGACGGCGTGGGCGTTCTTCACGTCGCACTTCGCCATCGTGCCCGCGTGCATCTTCGCCTTCATCGCGGCGCACGCCATCGGGCAAGGCACGGTCATCTGGGTTTTCATCTCGGAGATATTTCCGAATCGCCACCGTGCCGCGGGCCAGGCGCTCGGCAGCTTCACCCATTGGATTTTCGCGGCGCTGCTCACCACGTTCTTTCCGAAAATGGTCACCACTTTTCCGCCTGGCTACGTCTTCGCCTTTTTCTGCGGCATGATGGTCCTCCAACTCGTTTGGGTGAGGACGATGGTTCCGGAAACCAAGGGGGTGCCGCTCGAGGAAATGCAGAAGAGGCTCGGCGTCGCATGAACGCGCGACCCGTCATCGTGGGCATTGGGGAGGTGCTGTGGGACGTGTATCCCGACGCGGCGCATTTTGGCGGCGCGCCCGCGAACTTCGCCTGTCATTCCGCCAGCCTCGGCGCCGAGTCGTGGATGGTCGGCGCCGTGGGCGCGGATGAACTCGGCGAACGCGCCGTGGGGAAGTTGCTCGAGCGCGGCGTCGAATGCGGCCATGTGTGCCGCGACGCCCATCACGCCACCGGACGCGTGCTGGTGACGCTCAACGACGCGGGCCAGGCCGGTTATGAATTCGCCGCCGACACCGCATGGGATCATCTCGCGTGGTCGGGGGACCTTGCCGCGCTTGCCGCGCGCTGCGATGCCGTGTGCTTCGGAACGCTGGGCCAGCGTTCGCCGGTTTCGCGCGAAACAATCCGCCGCTTCGTTGCCGCCACCCCGCCAGGCGCGCTCCGGGTGTTCGACGTGAATCTTCGGCAACGCTTCCATGACCCGGATACAATCCGCGCCTCGCTCGCACTCGCCTCCGCCGTCAAACTCAACCACGAGGAATTGCCCGTCGTTGGCGAACTCTGCGGTCTGCGGGCCACCGCGCCGCGCGACATGTTGGTCGAACTCGCCGACCGATTCGACCTGCGCCTCGCCGCCCTCACCCGCGGACCGCATGGCTCGCTGCTCGTCGCGGGCGGCGACGAGGATGACTGCCCCGCGCCTCCCACGAGGGTCGTGGACACCGTGGGCGCCGGCGACGCGTTCACCGCCACGCTGGTCTCCGGCTTTCTCCATGGCTTGCCGCTCGACGTCGTCAACCGCCACGCCAACGCCGTCGCGTCGTTCGTCTGCTCGCAGGACGGCGCGACGCCGATGTTGCCGGTCGGGTTGAGGGAACAACCCGTCCATCCGTGATTCCTTCCATGAAAACGCCAAACCGCTTGTTGCCCGGTGCCGCCTTCGTGGCGCTGTTGCTTTGCGCCTTCGCGCTACCTGCAGCCGCGCCTTATCGCGAGCCGGGTCGGCCACGATTTCACTTCACGCCGGCGACAAACTGGATGAACGACCCCAACGGAATGGTGTTCTACGACGGAGAATATCACCTGTTCTACCAGTACAATCCGTTCGGCAACCAATGGGGCCACATGAGCTGGGGCCACGCGGTGAGCAGGGATCTAATGCGTTGGGAGCACCTGCCCATCGCGCTCCGCGAGGAGAACGACGTGATGGTTTTTTCCGGCAGCGCCGTGGTGGATTGGAAGAACACCAGCGGCTTCGGCAAGAACGGCAAGCCGCCGCTCGTCGCCATCTACACCGGACATTACACGAAGCAGCGGCTCCAGAACCAGCACGTCGCGTTCAGCAACGACAAGGGCCGTACCTGGACGAAGTTCGCCGGGAATCCCGTCCTCGACGTGAATATGGCCGACTTCCGTGACCCGAAGGTCTTCTGGCATGAGCCGACGGCCCGATGGGTGATGACCGTCGCGTTGCCGCTGGAGAAGAAAGTTCATTTCTATACCGCGCCGGATCTCAAGCACTGGAAATACGTCGGCGAGTTTGGTCCTGCCGGCGCGACGGGAGGCATGTGGGAATGTCCCGACCTTTTCCCGGTCGCCATCGAGGGCGGCGGAACGAAATGGGTGTTGGTCGTGAATCTGAATCCCGGCGGGCCGGCGGGCGGCTCGGGCTGCCAGTATTTTGTCGGCGACTTCGACGGGCATCGCTTCTCGCCCGACGCCTCGTTTCCCAAAGGCAAGGACGCCGCCCTCTGGGCGGATTTTGGCCCCGATTTCTACGCGGGCGTCTCGTGGAGCGACATTCCGAAGTCGGACGGACGCCGGCTCTGGCTCGGCTGGATGAGCAACTGGCAATATGCCAACGACGTGCCCACCACGCCTTGGCGAAGCGCGATGTCGATCCCGCGCGAACTCACCTTGCGGCAGACGGGCGAAGGTCTTCGCCTGTCCCAGGCGCCGGTTCGCGAGTTGACGAAACTCCGCGGTCCGTCCCGGCACTTCGCGGGCGGCACCGTCGCGGAGGCGAACGCGTGGCAGCAACGGAATGCAACGAAAGGCCCTGCCTTTGAATGGATCGTCGATTTCGAACTGCCTTCCCAGGATGGCGGGGATCTGAAGCTTCTGCGGGTCCCGGGAGGAGGAATCGTCGTTGGATTCAATCCGGAAAAAGGACGGCTCTATCTGGATCGAAACGGCGCGAATGAACCCAATTTTCACCCGCAATTCCCGGGACAATACTCCGCTCCGCTCCATGCGTTGGATCGCCGCATCAAGCTCCACCTCTTCGTGGATGCCTCCTCGATCGAAGTCCTCGCCGATGACGGCGCGTTGGTACTGACCGCCTTGATGTTTCCCTCGGGAGCAAACCCGACGCTTGGGTTCCTGGAGGACGGGAAAGGCCTGAAGATTCGCGGGATCGACGCGTGGTCGTTGAAGTAGATCTCGAATGCCACGTGGAATCCCGACAACGCCCCGCATGAGAATGATCGCGAGGGTTCGATTCCAACGGGGGCCCGCAGTGGAAGGGGAGCCTTGCCGTCCCGCGGGCTCGCCGCACACGGCCGTGAGCCCTACGCCAACGCCCGCGCCGCGTGGCGGAGTTCCTCGATGAAGACGGCGAGGGGTTTTTCGGCGGCGCGGGCGACGCGGTGGCCGGCGGCGATGCACACGGGCTCCGGGGCGGCGGAAAGTGTTATTAGTTTCACGCGCGCGGGAACAAGGCGCGCGGTACTGGTCGCGACGAGGGCAACGCCGAGATTGGATTCCACCGCCGCCAGCAGGCTGTCCACGCCGTCGTATTCGCCGGCGATGATGGGACGTTGCTGGTGTTCGCGCAGCCAGCCGGTGATGGCGCTCCAATATTCCGGGTAATCCCGCTGGCAGTAGACGAGCAACGGCTCGCTCGCGACCTCGGCGGCGGTCACTTGCTTGCGTCGCGCCAGCGGATGGTTGCGGTTCACGGCCAGTTGCACGGAGACCTGCAGGAGCGGCGTCCACTTCAGTCCGCGGCCGCCGCGCGGTTGCCCGACGCCCAAGGCGACGTCGAGCGTGTCGTCCTCGAGGCCGGCGAGCATTTCCTTGGTGGAGAGGTCGAACAACTCGACGCGCGCGGTCGGATGTTTCTGCGCGAAGCTTTCCACCGCGACGGAGAGCAGGCTGCTTGCGAGCGACGGAGCGTAGCCGACGCGCAGTCGCACGCCTTGGCCCGCGGCGCGGACGCGGTCGAGCATCGCGTCGGCGCGCTGCAGGAGATCGCGAGACTCGGACAACAGCGCGTCGCCCACCGGGGTCAGTCGGATGGAATGGGCCGAGCGTTCCAGCAGGCACTGGCCGATCTCCTCTTCCAAGGCCTTGATCTGGCGGCTCAGGGCGGGCTGCGTCAGGAACAGCTTCTTCGCGGCGCGGCTGATATTGCCGGCCTCGCCCACGGCCACGAAGTAACGCAGTTGCCGGAGTTCCATTCGCCCGAGGGTATCGATCGGGCACCGGAAAGCCACAGCCGAGGGCCCGTGAAATGCTTGAGGCGGCAGCTTAGCCGTATCCATGCAGTAAGAACTCGATTGGGTATCACGCCAAGGCGCCAAGACGCCAAGACGCCAAGCATTCCCGACCGAGCCGGGAGGGAACCCTGCGGTCGCGGCGTGGGAATTCTCTCACGCCAAGGGGGACCAAGGCCGGCCAAGAAGGCGGGAACGGGTATCGGGAACCAGAGATTGGATCCCACCGTTCGGTGAAACGACACGCCGGCGGTCTTTGCCCCCTTGGATGGCCTTGGCCCGGCTTGGCGTGAGATAAT
>JANYDN010000075.1 GCA_025363585.1 Verrucomicrobiota bacterium
TGGGCTCGTGGATCTCGTATGGGCTTGGGACCGAGAACGCGAACCTGCCGTCGTTCCTCACGATCAACCCGACGCTCGGGCACGGCGGCGTGGCGAATTGGGCGAGCGCGTTCCTGCCGGCATCGCACCAGGGCACGCGGATGGGCGCGAGCGGGATGCCGGTGGAGCAAGCCACGATCTCGAACCTGAAGGGCGCGTGGGATCCCGCGGTGCAGCGCGCGCAATTGGACCTGCTGGGCGGGGCGCAGCGCGAGCATCTCGCCTCGGCGGGCCATGACCCGGAACTCGAGGCGCGGATCGAATCGTTCGAGCTCGCGTTCCGGATGCAGACCGAGGCGCCGGAGATCCTGGAACTGCGCGGCGAGAGCGACGCGACGAAACGGTTGTACGGCCTGGACGATCCGGCGACGGCGTCGTTCGCGCGGCAATGCCTGTTGGCCCGGCGGTTGAGCGAGCGGGGAGTGAGGTTCGTGCAGGCCACGCACGGTTACTGGGACCAACATTCGGATTTGAAGAAGGACCACGGGCGATTGGCGCACGAGGTCGACCGGCCGATCGCGGGATTATTGCACGACCTCAAGGCGCGGGGGTTGCTGGACGAGACGCTGGTGTTGTGGGGCGGCGAGTTTGGAAGGACGCCGACGCAACAGGGGACGGACGGACGGGACCATCATCCGCACGCGTTCACGTTGTGGATGGCGGGCGGCGGGGTGAAGGGCGGGATGAGTTTCGGGCAGACCGACGAGTACGGGTTTTACGGCGTGGCGGACAAAGTCCACGTGCACGACCTGCACGCGACGCTCCTGGCGCTCCTCGGCCTCGACCACGAAAAGCTGACGTACCGACACGCGGGACGGGACTACCGGTTGACGGACGTGGCCGGACGCGTGGTGCGCGAGATCATGCGCGACAGCTAAGGGAACACGGACTGGCGGTTGATATTTTTTGACCACGGAGCACACGGAGCACACGGAAAAGGTGCGGGAAACTCATGGGGACGTTTTGGCGTCCTCTGAGGGCAGACAAATTGGAAGGACTCGGGAACGGAGGTTATATCCGTGGTCCCATGACCGATTCCAAATTGTTGTTCGCCGAGGAAACCTTCGTGCTTCGGGGGGCGTGCTTCGAAGTTTACCGGGTCCGTGGAGTGGGGTTTTCGGAAACGGTCTATCAGGAATCCCTCGAGGTCGAACTCGGCATTCGGCTCGTGCCCTTCGAGTCCCAATCCCGGTTTCGGCTGACCTACAAGGGACGCGAGTTGTCCTCTTCGTTTCAACCGGATCTGGTTTGCTATGATTCGATCGTCGTGGAACTGAAGGCGATGACCGGATTGACGGACGAGCATCGCGCGCAGCTTCACAACTACCTTGCCGTGACGGGTCACCGCGTCGGCCTCCTCGTGAACTTCGGTCACCATCCCGGCGTCGAGATCGAACGAATCATCCGCTGATCCGGTTGTATTGCTGGACCCGCTTGTTTCCGTGTGTTCCGTGTGCTCCGTGGTCAAAAAAACCCCGGTTTGGTAACCCCGCGGTCACACCAGGTTCTGGCCGCCGCCGTCGTAGCCCTCGCCGTCGAGGTCCAGCAGGATGTCCCGTGGTTCGGCACCCTTGCTCGGGCCCACCACTCCGCGGTCTTCCAGTTCGTCCATCAACCGCGCCGCGCGGCCGTATCCCAGTTTCAACCGGCGCTGCAGCAACGACACGCTCGCCTTCTTCTCCGTCCGGATCACCTCGATGCATTTCTGCACCAGTTGCTCGTCCTCGTCGTCCAGCGCCGAATCCGGATCGAGCGGCATGGAGCCGACGCTGCTCGGCGCCTTCTGCAGCGCGCGGTGGATGTCGAGTTCGTAGCTCGGCTTTCCCTGCTGCGAGATGTGCGTCACCACGCCCTCGATTTCCTGGTCGGTGATCAACGCGCCCTGCGCGCGGATCAGCCTCCCCGAGCCCGGCGGCAGGTACAGCATGTCGCCCTTGCCCAGCAGTTTGTCCGCGCCCATCTGGTCAAGGATCGTCCTCGAATCCACCTTCGCCGCGACCTGGAACGCGATCCGCGCCGGGATGTTCGCCTTGATCACGCCGGTGATCACGTCGACGGATGGGCGCTGCGTCGCCACGATGCAATGGATCCCCGCGGCGCGCGCCATCTGCGTGATGCGCGCGATCGCCATCTCGACGTCCGCGGGCGCGACGAGCATCAGGTCGGCGAGCTCGTCGATGATCACGACGATGTAGGAAAGCTTCTCGGGAATGACGATGTCCTCGTCGCGCGGCACCACGATCTGCTCGTCGACCTCGACGGCGAATCCGTCGGCCCCGGCCTCGACCTTGTCCTTCTTCTGGACGAGCGGGAGCTCGGGTTGCTGGGTGGGCAGGGGCTTGTCCTTCGGGCGTTCGTTGAACGCCTTGATGTTCCTCACGCCGACGCGCGCGAAGATCTGGTAGCGCTTCTCCATCTCGTTCACGACCCAGCGCAACGCGAGGATGACCTTCTTGGGATCGGTGACGACCGGGACGACGAGGTGGGGCAGCGCGTTGTAGGTCTGCAGTTCGACGACCTTCGGATCGATCATCACGAAACGAAGTTGGTCGGGCGTGAACTTGAACAGGAGCGACGCGATGATCGTGTTGATGCAGACGGATTTTCCGGACCCGGTGGAACCGGCGATCAGCACGTGCGGCATCTCGGCGAGGTCCGCGATGATGGGTTGCCCGTAGACGTCCTTGCCGAGCGCGAGCGGGATCCGGGCCTTGGTGTTGGCCCACTCCGGCGATTCGAGAAGGTCCCGCATGATGACCTTCGTCTTGACGAGGTTCGGGACCTCGACGCCGACGGAACTCTTGCCGGGGATCGGCGCGAGCACGTTGAGGCGCTCGGCCTTGAGCGCGGCGGCGATGTTGTTCGTGAGGCCGGCGATCTTCTCGAGTTTCACGCCGGGCGCCGGATGCAATTCGTAGCGCGTGATCGTCGGGCCCTTGGTGATGTCGCCGGGCGCGACCTCGATGCCGAATTGCGCGAGCGTCTGCACCATCAGTCGCGCGTTCGCCATGAGCTCTTCCTTGGTTTCGGAAGGCTTCACCGTGAGATCGGGATGGTTAAGGAGGACGAGCGACGGGAGTTGGTAGTTCCCGATCATCGGCGTGCTCGCGACGGTGATCGGCCGAGCCTTGCGCGTCTGCATCTGGCCACGCGGCCGGGCGGGCGCGATTTCGGATGGCAAGGACGGAACGGCATCGACGGGGATGGCATCGCCCGCGGGGAGGCCGATCGGGTTCTCGGGATCGTCGGCCGGCGCGACGCGCAACGCCCGCGCCGCGGCCTCGGGCGTGGGATCCACCGGTGCGGCGCCCTCGGGATCGGGTTCGGTGGCCTTGGGCGGGACCACGGCGGGATCGCGTCCGAGGATGACGTCGGTGATCGAGCGCGACTTCTTGGGTTTGACCGCGGGCGTCGCGGGATCGGCGGATCCGGTGCCCGGTCCGGCGACGATCTCGTCGGCACGGATGACTTCGCCCGACAGGATGACGGGATTGGAACGCGGCGTCGGAACGGAGAGATCGCGGACGGTCGGTTCGGGGTACGAGATCGGCGCGGGGACGTCTTCGGCCTCTTCGGCGTCGGGTGCGGGAGTTTTGTCGCGGCCCTTGGATTTGGCGCGCGCGGCGGGTTTCGCTTCCTCGTCGTCGGTCGCAGCATCCGCGGCCGCGGCGGTCTGGCGCGCGAGTTCCTTCTGTTGTTTCTCAAGTTCGCGCGTTTGTTTTTTGAGCGCCGACTCGCGGGCCGCGATTTTCTCGGACTCGGTCTTCGGCGTGCGGTGGAAGAGCGAGCGGATCCACGAGATGACGTGGAAATCCGTCAGGAACAGCAGGCTGACGGCGTAGATGACGGCATAGAACAACGACGCGCCCGTGCGGTTGAAAAACGTCTCGAAACAATAGTGATTCAGCGTGAAGCCGAGCAGTCCGCCGGCGGACATCGAGGCGCCTTTCACGCCGAGCGACGGGAGCGACGACGAATAAAGGTCCAGCAGGCCGGTGGCGGAGACGAGGAGTCCGACCACGCCAAGCGCCGCGCGCCAGCCGCGGAGGTACCGCAGGGATCCGGTGAATCCGGCGAGGCCGAAGGCGACGCAGAGGACGGGCAGGGTGTAGGCGGCGGCGCCGATGAGAAAGAAGAGCGCGTTGGCGAGGTTCGCCCCGAAAACGCCCATGAAATTGTGGATCGTGGGATTCGGCGGGACCGCGTTGGACGCGAGGTCGCGGCGGTCGTAGGTGACGAGCGCGACCAACAGGACGACGGCCAGCAGCATGAGGCACCAACCCAGCAAGTCCCCCCAGACGTGCCGACGGTTTTCGGATGCGGAATCAACACGAGCCACGGGTGACACTGTAGGAACCGCGTTTTTCGCGGGGCAAGAGGCAAAGCGGCCAATCGGGCTGAGGGAAGATGCGGGCCAGTTGATTCATGCGAAGCGCAGGCGAGACGCCCGCGAATACCGCAGGCGAGGACGCCCGCGCTACGTCAGGCCGCGCCGATCCGTCGTCCCGCGACGTAGGCCACGATGCGATTGGCCCAACCTGCGTGGGTGGCGGCGGCTCGCCGCCACTGGGTGCAGAAAGGGTGCCGGGGAACCCATTGGAAAGTGGCACCGGGCCGATGCCACCCACGGCATGCTGCATCGCCACGGTTAGGGTTGAGGCGCATGGACGCAGGCGGGGACGCCCGCGCTACTTCTTGCGATGCCGAGTTGCACCGGTCCGCCGTCCCGCGGCGTCGGCCACTACTCGGCGGGTTTCGGCGCGGGGGCGGGCTTCGCGCTTTTGGTCGGGGGCTTCAAGCCATAGCGGCGCTGCAAACGCGGGTCGATCAAGACCGCGCCGCCGCCGGGTGCCGGGAGTATCACGGTGTAACCCGGGAACGCGGGGTTGACCGGACCGGAGCTGTGGGACGATCCGGGGACGGGCGGGCGGAAGTTGAAGAAGTCGAACGCGGCAAGGCCGCGTTGGCGAAGCAGGCCGGCCGTGATCTCTTCCGCGGACGCCGCGGTTCCCACGCGGGCGGCAGCGCGGATTTCATCCGGGAATCCCTTCTCCGCGACGATCGGCCGCACGATCTCGAGGAGTGCCGCGTGCTTCTGTTGATAGTCGATCACGGCGTTGCGCAGGTCGGCCCGGCGGTCGAATTCCCGAAAAACGCAAACCGGCATCGCGATCGCGGCCGCCGTTGCCGCCGCGACGGCGATCCAATGCAAGGCGACGGTGCGCGCGGGGGTCGCCGAACGACGGTGGTTGCGCCGCGCGAATTCCAGCATCATCGCGAGCCAAGCCAACGCGAGGATCCCGATCAATCCGAAGACGATCGGAATCGCCTGGCCCGGCGTCGGCACCCACGGCACGGCTTGGCCGGGCGAGAGGGTTTGGTAGGTCGCGACGCCGGCGTCGGGCCAGCGTCGGTCGAGCGTCGACAAGACGATGCCCGCGAGCGTGCCGAATCCCAGGAGGGCGCCGATGGTGGACACGCCGGCCTTGAGCGTGGATTTCGAAAACGACGAGGCGTGGGTCGCGACGATGACGATCGCGATCGCGGCCGCCGGGTAGGCGAGAGCCAGCGGCTTGTCGGCGGGGAAGAGTTCCGTGAAACCGTTCCCGCCCAAAGCGGCGCACAGCAGCAGCAGCGGCCAGAGGCAACCCACGGCCAGACCGATGGCGAGCGTGGTCGCGAGTTTGACGAACCACTGGCGACGGAGCGTCGCGGGCTGGGTGAGTTGCCAGTCGTGCGTCCCGAGTTGGCGTTCCTCGGCGACGCAAGTCGCGCCCGTTCCGAGGAGACAGATGAACGCCGCCATCCCCATGAACCCGAGCGCGATCGCGGGGTATTCCGGATTCCCGGGCATCTCCAAGCCCGATTCCATCGACAACGTCCGGGCCCTGGCATCCAACGCGCGCGCGCCGCCGGCCAGCAGCGCGATGACGGCCATGATGGCGGCCGCGATCCAAGGGATCGATTGGAGCCGGATTTCCTTTCGCACGAGGCTGCCGATCGGGCCCGGGCGAAGGCCGCGAAACACCGTCGATTGGGCGAGCCATTCTGCGGGGCGGCCGAGTTTCAGGAGGCCCCGCGCGGTCGAGGGTTGCGCCGCGTCGGTCGCGTCCAGGCTCCGGAATTTCAACCAGCCCACTACCGCGCAGACGACGCAGTAGACCGGCAAGGCGGCGCCAAACAACAACAGCGTGGCGTCCTCGGGCGGTTCGTGGAGTCCCTGGGTCCGCTGGTAATACCAGCTTTGCGCGAGATACAGCGGGCTGGCGATCGCCATGGGCACCGCCACGGTGAACGTCATTCCCGCGATTGTGTTTCGGGTCAA
>JANYDN010000094.1 GCA_025363585.1 Verrucomicrobiota bacterium
CGGGAGCGCCACCGGCAGGGCGAAAAACCGCGTGGGATCAAGCTGGTCGACGACGTTCCTCAATGTCTGGTCCAACGCGTCGGTCCCGCGCGCGTCGTCGACCACGATTCCCGGCGTCTCGATTTCCCCGAACTCGTCGCCGATCGGCCGCGCGCCCACGATCCGCACCACGATCTCCGGCTGCCCGCCCTCGAATCCGGGAAGATCGGCCGGCCTTGCACGACGTCCCGTCGCGGCCGTCTCGGGGAATTGCGGCGGGGTCGTCGCCACCGCCGGCAACACCGTCACCACGATGGAGTTGGTTCCCGAGTCGCCGTGGTCGTCGGTCGCCGTCACCCGCACCAGGAAATTTCCCGGGTCCGGAAAACTCACGGGCACCACGAATCCCGTGAAACCCTCGCCCGCGTTCCCCGGCAATTCCCACTCGAACCGATGCCGGTCGTCCAACCCCGGATCGGTCACGCGCGCCACCACCAACCGCGCGTCGCCCGCGTTCACCGTGATGTTCCCGCCGTCGATCTCCACTTGGGGCGCCACGTTCCGCACCACCACCCGATGGCTCGTGAAACCCGTCACGCGCGCGCGGTCCTTGCTGTCGGAGTCGGTCGTCGCTCCCACGCACACGAGATACGTCCCGTCCTGCCGGTACGTGTGGTCCACCGAAACCGACCCCGCGGCGCGGTGCAATTCCACGCTCCCGTCGCCGAAGTCCATGACGTAGCTCAATGTCTTCCCCGCCGCGCCCGTCCCCGACGCCGACACCACGAACGTCCCGACCGTTCCCTCGTCGAACGACGGCACCGACACCGACACGTCGAGTTCGTCGACCGGCCGTCCCGTGACGATGTCGTCGAACAACCGGAAGAACTGGGCCGTGTTCAACATCGGGTTGTGCCCGCTCTGCGATTCCCCGTAGCCGGCGACCAAAACGTGAACCTTCGCGCCGGGCGCGTTGTAATCGAGCTCGCTCCGGTAGCCGCGAGTCAAACTCCCGATCGGCACCGTGCCGTCGCCGGCCATGAAGCGGTTTTCCGCCTCCGCGTTGAGCCGGTATTGGTTCGTCGTCACCGGCAACGTGCCGTCGCCCCGCGGCATCACGAACCCGCCCACCGGTCCCACTTCCTGCTCGGACTCGAACCGGTCGCCCGACGGGATGTCCATCACCAGCACGTTGCTCGACGGCGCGAGGATCAACCGTCCCACCATCCGCAATTGCCCGATCGTGTCCGGCGTCGCGCCCAACCCCGCGATGTGGTGCACCTCCACGCCGGCCGGGTCCAACCGGTGGTCGCCGATCGCCTGGGCGCGGAATCTCTCCGCGTTGGCGCGGGCCGGATGTTCCCCGTTCGCCAATGTTTCCAGCGTCCGCCCGGTCTCCTCGATTTGTTTGCGCAGCAGGTGGTGCGCGATGCTGTCCATGTACGCCTCGTACCCGTAGACCTCGTGCGAAACCCCGTTGGTGTTCACGTCGAACCCGTCCTCCACCAGCGGCCGGTAACCGAGATCGAAGTATTCGCGCGACGGCAGGAACTGGTGTCCCGCCGGGAAATACTGGAGCCGCCGGCGCATCGGGCCGATCGGCAACGGCACGTTGACTCCCACGTCGTCGAGATCGCCCGAGACGAGTCCCGCCAAAATCTTCGGCGCGCCCAGCCACGGCGTTCCCACCGTCACGAACCGCTTCACCACGTCGCGCTGCCCCGCCAACAGCATGTACGCGCGCCCGACCAAACCGCCGTTGCTATGGCACACGAGGTCGATGCCGTCCGCGTCCGGATGGATCTCGCGCACCAATCGCACGTACTCGCGGAGTCCCTCGGCGGAGAGTTGGTTGTCGCGGCGCCAGTCGTACGCGTACACGAAAAGATCCGGGATCGGGTCCTGCGTCAGCACCGGCTCGCCGTCCAGACGACGACGCAATCCCGGGCCCTGCGGCCGGAGGAATCCCGCGAGCGAGGGACTGTGCCCATCGAACGCGTCGTACTCGACGTAGCCCAGATCGTTGACCAGGTGCTCGATCCATTTCCCGTAGATCGACGTCACCGAAATGTCCGCGATCGGCGCCGCGTACCGGATCAGATCGGTCACGAACGTCTCCTGCGACGGCGTCCCGTCCGGATTCAACGCGAGCTCGGACTTCTCGCGGTTCGGGAGATCGAACGGGATTCCCAGCCACCGTTCCTTCGATCCCACGCGCAGCCGGCTTGCCGCGAATCCCGGCACCAGAACCATCGGCCGGTCGTTGTACGCCTCGCGCACGAGAAGGTGCGCCCCGGGATACAGCATCGGCTTCAGGTCGCCGCTCAGCACCGCGCCGACCGTCGGCAGATGGCCCAGGATCTGGACCAGCGCCGCCGTCGCGCCTCCGATATCGAGGATCGAGTGGATGCCGAGCAACCGCGAGTCCGCCACGCCTGCTAGGGCCGTGATCATCGTGTCGCCGTTCGGGATTTCCAGCCCGAGCACCGAGACGCTCGGGTTCAATCTCAGGGTCGCGTTGAATGGGTCCAGCGGACGCGGGTCGCTCGAACGATCGGAGTCCTTGCGGCTCGGCAATCCCACCCAGAGATACGGCGACGGCCTCAGGTACACGCGCTCGAAACCACCCGCCTTCGCCTGCGTCGCGAACGGAACGATCTCCGCGGCGGTCGGGGCGCCGCCAAGAATGATGAACGGCCCCGCCAGATACTCGTTGTACAACGGTTCGTTCGGATCGTCCGACAGCCGTCGCGCCGTGAACCCGGACGGGAATTTGCCGACGCCGTCGCCGAGGTCGGCCAGTTTGGATATCACCGTCTTCGCGTTTTTCAACGTCGAGATGAACTCGATCAACTGCGAGGCATTCCTCCGCGCCTTCGCCGTGTCGTGCACGCTCTCCTTCAGGTCCAAAACCGCCGCGACCGCGTCCACCACCCGGCGCACCAACAGCGCGCCGTACAACCGGGAATCGCCCACCACGTTCGGCACCGTGGTCGCTCCCTTCTCCGCCTGGGGATGTCCCTGCCGATCCACCGCCACCAACGCCAACGGCAACCGTTTTCCTTTCTCCGGATCACCCCCGGGCGCCCGCACGCGCACGTAGTAATGCCGCGCCGGATCCAGCGCCGGCGCCGCCGTCTCCGTTCCCGGCAGCGTCACGCCCGGTGCCGGCACCTCCGACGCCGACCGCAGGAAGCGCTCCGCCGCCGACGCGCCCTGCGCGACGATGTCGTCGGGATTGATGACCGCGTTGAAACGCTGCACGGAAAACGTCGGCGCGGTCTGCACCACCGTCCGCGTCCCGCCGCCCGCCGTGACGTTCAACCCGCCCGCGTCCGCCACGAACCCGCGCACGCCCGTTCCCGTGCCCTCGATCCGGCCCACGATCGCCGGATGCAGCCGGCCCGCCGGTTGCGCCGCGCCCAATTGCGCCGGGTCGAGCAGCAACACGTTCCGGGCCGTCGCCAACGCCAGTCGCCCGTCGGCCCGCGGCTCGATCGACTGCGCCGCGCCCTCGCCCACCGGCAGCGTGATCGTGACCCGGAGCAGCGGCGTCGAGGGATCCGTCACGTCGACCACCGCCACCGCCCCGTCGAGACCGTCGTCGCGCGCCAACGAAACCAACGCGAGATCGCGCACGACCGGAAGGCCGGCGTCCGAAACCACCGGCTGCGCCGGGAGGATCATCACGCGCTTCGGACGGAAGACCGGATCGAAACGTGCCGCCGCGTTGGCGAGCGAGTTCGTCGTGGACGCCGCCAACACCACGCGCAGGAACGCCGGCCCGTTCGCCGGATCGACGTTCACGGTGACCACCAACCCGAGGCCCGCGTGGAAATCGAAGTCCTGGATCCGGTCGGTCCGGTTGGTCGGCGCGTGCGAGAACGCAAGGCCGGGTTGCAGGAACGCGTTCCTCGCGGGCAACGGCACGCGGTCGCCCGCGTCCACGTAGTCGCCGTCGCCGTTCGCATCCAACCCGGCGTCGCCACGCAACGGGAAACCGGACAACGCGCCGCCGCGCCGCGCCGCGATGTCGAACGCCGTCAGGTCCAGCAACGCGACCGACGTCGAGTCCGCTCCCAACTCGAAATAACCCACGAACGGCGGATCCCACTTTGCCTTCACGATCTGCGTCGGTGGCGCCGTCACCGTGTCCGCCGCGTCCGGCGTGGCGCCTCCGCCCGGCGTCGCCACGAGGTTCCCGCCGTCCAAGCCCAATGCCGCGCCCGGCACCATTTGTCCGTTCGCGATTTCCACCAACCGCAGCCGCTTCGTCTGCGTCGAACTTCCCGTGAACACCGCGAGCAGGTCGTTGGTCTTCGTCCGCGTGAAGGTCGCCTTGCCCGCCGCATCGACTGTCACGCCGACCGGCAATTCATAGCGGTGCACCAACGCCATCGCCGTCGGAAGATCCGCCAACTGCAGCGTGGTCACCGCCACCGGCTGCCGTGGGTCCAGGAGATCGTACGAAACCAATCGTCCCGAACTCGACGTCCGGTCCACCGCGTAAGCGAAGCGCCCGAGCGCGACCACACCGCCTCCGTTCGCCAGTCCCGGCAACGGCACCGCGTCCAGCGAGACCTGGTCGAACTTCAGAAGGAACGCGTCCTTCTGCGGCGTCGTCGAATCCTGGTCGAACGCGTTGCCCGCCGCGTCCTGCAGGCCCGTTCCGAACGTCAGTTGCACCGGTCCCGACGCGGCCCCGCCGTAGAAGATCGTCAGTTCCCGCCGGTCTTCCGACGGCTCGATCCGCAGCACCGGGTGCGCCGCGTCGAGTTTCACCCATCCCGGGATCGGGCCCGACGTCAACGCGCCCGTCGACGGCATCGGCTCGTTCAACCGGATCCGGATCGGCGTCAACG
Source organism: Verrucomicrobiota bacterium (assembly GCA_025363585.1). GTDB lineage: Bacteria > Verrucomicrobiota > Verrucomicrobiia > Limisphaerales > UBA9464 > UBA6176. The sequence continues at coordinate 4,842 of JANYDN010000094.1, forward strand.
CCGGGATGTTCGTCGAGCCTTCCGGCGGCCAGGAGGAAATCACCCGCGGGCCGAATTTATCCGGCACCGATGGATCCGGTTTGATCGGCAAGGTCCCGCCGAATTCCAACACGATGTCCGCCGTGTCGCGGTTCGACGCGTCGTCCGCCACGCTCGCCGTCAGCCGGACCTGCCCCGCCGTCCGCGACTTCACGTCGAACCGCGCCAGGACTCGTCCCGGCCCCGTGCGCGACAAGACCGGCGTGCCCACCGTCGCGTCCCCGAACGTCATCGCGCGCCCGTCCGGCGTCGTGCCGTCCGCGAACACGAGGTCCGGATCGTTCACCTTCCCGTCGTCGATCGCTTCCACCGTGACCACCGTTCCCGCGGCCGCTTCCAGCCCGACGCGGGGCACCGGGTCGTCCACCGACAACCGCAGCACCGGCCTCGCGCTTCCGTCCACCACGCCGACCGCCGCCGGGATGTCCGCGAACCGCAGTTCCGCGCGCGCCACCGCCGTCACGTCCGCCGCCGCCACCGCGAATCCGCCGCTCCGCGCCGTCTGGAACGGATACCGCGCGCTCGTCGCCACCAACGCCCGCGCGCCCTCGATGTCCGACGGCGAATAATAGAAACCGAAATGTCCCAAGGCATCCGAGATCGCCACCGTCTGTCCCTCGGTGAACGCGCCCGGCGTGTCTTTCGTCGCCAGCAACACGCGCACGATCGCCCCGGCCACCGGCTGCGGATCGCCTTTCGGTTGCCCCGTCTCGTCCACGCCCACCGACGTCACCTTGCCCGCCACCTTCATTCCCTCGCTGAACGACAAGCCGAGGAACGCGATGACGGCCGAGTTGCCCGGCACGTGGTCGAGCACCGTTTGCGCCAGCTCCACCGGCAGCAGCGGCAAAGCAACGTCCCGGCGCAACGACGCCAACGCGCGCGCCAACACGCCCGTGAACGGCGGCGAATGCGTCACCAACCGCCCGGCGTCAGGCCCTTCCGGCACGTAGCTCGCCGTGTCCACGATCAGGAATTCCACGAGTTCGCCCACCTTCACCGGCGACACCACCCCGAAGACCATGTTCGTCGGATTCGTTCCCGGCGGCAGCGCCATGTCCGCCACACGGACGGGAAACGAAACGTGCGACGCCGTGTTCAGCGCGCCGTCCGATTCGGTCAACGTGAACGCGCCCAGAAAAGGCCCGCCCCCGGCCACCGGCATGTTGCCCACGAGTGTCTGGAAGTCGGCACGCTTCATCGGCTGCAGCTTCAGGATCGCGCGGTCCGCGACCGCTCCCGGATCCACGCTCAAGCGGATCTCGCCCGTCTCGCCGACCGCCGTCACCGTGCCGCCCGACGAGAACAAACCCACCGAGCCGTCGCGGAACAATTGCTTCGTCGCGGGCAGTTCCGTCCGTGTCCCGTTCGCGTTCACCAGCACCGCGCTCAACCGGTCGGAGGCGTCCGCCGCGATCGAATCGTCGAAGCTGCCGTCGACCTTCGACAGCACCGTCGCCGTCGCGCCCGTCGTCTCGTTGACCAAAATCACCGGTTGCCGCGGATCCGCGATGCCCGCGCCGCCCAACAACCGCGCGCGTCCGCCCTCGGGTTCGAAGATCACCAAGCCCAGGTCGGTGCGCCGCACCGCGTCGCCCACGGTCGTGAAACGGAATTCGTTCGCGCCTTCCAGGCCGCGTCCGCCCGGGTCCGCGATCGTCCGCGCCAACGTCAGCGTGATCGTCGCGCCCGCCGGCAATTCCGTCGCCGGCACCAGCGTCAACGCCGTCCGCCCCGCGCCCAACGTGACGCTCGACGGCAACGTGTCCGCGCCCGACGCCAACCGCACCGCGCCCGGCGCCACCACCGTGGCCGCCGACACCGCTTGGTCGAACACCACCGTCACCGCGCTCGAACGGACCACGTCCGACGCGCCGTCCGCCGGCGTCACCTGCAGCACCCGAGGTCCACGCGGCGCCGCGTCCACGTCCGCCGCGACCGTCGCCAGACTCGCGACGACCTCGAACGCGGTCTCGCCCGTGTCGCCGCTCGACCGATCGCTCACCGCCAGCAATCCCGCGCCCTCGGGGGCCAGCAACCGGTATTTGCCCGCCGCGTCGCTCAACGCCGTCCACGGTCCCGAACGCACCACCAATCCCGCCGCCACCCGCCCCGAATGGTCGCGCGCCAAACCCGTCACCAACGCCTGCGGGGACGCGACCAGCGACAACACGTATTGCCCGCCGCCATCGACGCCCGGCAGATGTTCGCCCGACGTCGGTTCGACCGAACGCAACGTGCCGTTCGCGTCCGTCGCGTAGCGTCCGACCGGTTGGTACCCGTGAACGCCCTCGTCGAAGACCGCGCGGGACAACACGAACCGCTGCGACGCGGGGAGCGGCAGGGAATGGTCGAACACCAACCCACCGACGCCCGCCACGCCCAGTTCGAACACGGCGACCGGCACGCCGCCCACCCGCACTCCCGTCAACCGCGTGAGGTCGATCGAGCGCACCAATGCCGCCTCGTCGCGCGCGGTGATTCCGGCCGGCGCCACGATCCGCACCGGTTCGTCCGACACCGCGCCGCCGCGCTGTCCGAGGATCCCGCCCGCGAACGCTCCCGGCGCCAACACGTCGACGTGCACCCGCGCCTCGATCAATTCGTCGCTTCCCAGCAATTGCACCGGACGCAACGGAAACCGCGCCGTGAGCGAACCGTCGTCGGGACCCGGCGCGCGAAAGCCCGCAACCGTCATCGAGTAGCCCGGCAGCACCCGCCGCGTTCCGTCGCGCAGCCGGTATTCCTCCGTCACCTCGCAGCGCAGGATCGTGCCGCTCGCCAACGGACCGGCCGTCGAGCGGAACACCGCCGTCGCGAGACCCAACGCCTGCGACGCGTCCCTCGTCGCGAGACGGGTCGTGGGCACGATGCCCGCGTCCGCACGGAGTGTTTCGGCGCCGGCTTCGCCCAGCGTTCCCGTCGGCAGAAGATTTCCCGCCGCGACGCCCGACGGCGCCCCGTTTCCACGGTCCGCAGCGACCCAGACATGCAGGCCCGCGCCGACCGTGCCGAAGTCGACCGACCCGATCCCGTTCCCGGCCCGGACCGATTCCACGCGCCACGAAAACACCGCTTCGTCCCAACGCGCCAACACGGCCTGTTCCGTGGACGGCACCGGACCCGACGGAACCAACGTCGCCGCGCCCGCCGGCAACACCGCCTGCGCCAAGGGCGACCAACCGCGCGGCAGCGGTCCGGGAAGGCTTTGCGCGTCGGGCACCTCGCCGTCCTTCGCCAATCGTACCGACGGGAACGCCACCACTCCCGGCACGAGCCCGGCCGGGACCGCGCGAAACGCCGGGGCCCGACCCGCGCCGGAAAAACGCCAGCCCTTCGTGTCGGGCCGCGCTTCAAGGGTCAGCCACCCGCCGCGTCCGGAAACCCAATGCCGCGGCGACGCCGGGCCGACTTCATCGACGCCGACGCCCGGCAACGGCAAACCGTCCGATCCCAGCGTTTGCGTGACCAACAAGGGCACCGGGTCCGACGCGCGACGCCCGTAGAACTCGGCCTTCAAGGAAGGCGTTCCCGCGCCGCTTCCCATGCGGATCGAAAGGGATTTCGAGACGCCGCCGGCCGTGAGGGCGCCGTTGCTGATTTGCGCGGTGAAGTCGAGGTACGGCGCGCCGTCGCGATCGGAAACCGTCCCGACGATCCCGGTGCCGACGTGTTGCGCGGTGGCGAACCGGACGACGAACGGTCCGGTGAACGTCGCGGTGGTCCGGTTGGACACAACGAGATCGACGATCCATCCCGCGCGGCCCGCGACCGGGCGCATCGAGCGGAAATAGACGGCCGTGTCGGCCGTGAGATCGTCGAATTCGAGCGTGTCGCCACCGAGCACAAACGGCCTCGATTGCGCCAAAGCGGTTGCCGCCAACCACCAAGCCAGAAGGGGTCCCACCCACCAAGACTTCATGTGTTGTTGTTCTGGTTCCCCGTCGGCCCGGCCGACGGTCATCGACCAAAGCCTTGGCGCCGTGGAGCGCCCGCATTTGGGTCGGATTGAGGCAGATGGAACACCGATTCAAGGCTCCGGGTCGAGCTTGGGTTGTTCACACTCACCCCAAAATGACGCACGACCGAAGACGGAAAGCCGGCACCGCGAAAACCCACCAGCCGACCACGGAAACCGCGCACACGTCGAAAGTGGCTCCACGGAGATCCAAGAATCGAACCCAGGAAGGACGGTGCCGTGGATCACCGCTACCAACCCTCAACCCTGGGTGACCCGTCCTCATTCTCTTGCACAAGGCTCCAACTTTTCGTGGTTCCCGGCTCCGGAATTTTTGAACCGCGAAATACACGAAAAGCTGGCGGCCGACCGGCATTCATCGTTCCCCAAGAAATCGATGTGGTCCGCGCCAAACCCCGACACTCAAACCGTCGTGGGTCACCCCATGAAATCTCTGCGAAGCAGTCAACTTTTCGTGTATTTCGTGTATTTCGTGGTTCACCCCTCCGGAACTTTTGGAACACGAACCACCCGGAAAGCTGGTACGTGACGGACGTTCATCGTTCCCTTAAGAAATCGACGATGGCCTGCACTAGAACCCGATACTTAAACGCGTCGCCGTGAAGTCGTGAAATCTCCCTGATACAGCCACTTTTTCGTGTATTTCGTGTATTTCGTGGTTCACACATTCCGGAACCATTGAACCCTGAATCACGCGAACCTTTGCCGTGGTTTTCCCGTTTCGACTCCCCTTCCCCTTTCCGTGTGGTCCGTGTGATCCGTGGTCAATACCCCCCGAAGCGTGCTTCCGCGGTCCCTCTCCCCTACCCCCCTCCAAAGTCTACCTCCCCATCCCTGCTTTCCGTGGATTCCGCGGACCGGCTCGTATACCGGGGACATGTGATATTCCCGGGAGGTTGGGCGGGGTGCCGTCGATCCAGACGGTTCCGTGGTATCCGGTTGGCCGTTGCGGCCGTCCGGACCCGCACGCCTTTCGCCTCCGTCCGACGTCCATTCCAGGCCGTCGGCGGGAATATCCGTGGATCGCGGCAGACCTCACTTCCGCGTTCCACGTCACGAACCGAAACAAAGAACAACTCGACCCCATCCCATGAACCGTTCGCGGTCCCAAAACCCATTCCCCGCCTGGCACCTTCCCGGCGGGGGGCTCGTCGTCCGAATCCTTGAACTGATCCTGCTCCTTGCGGGCTTGTCCGCGGGAATCGCCCGCGCGCAGATCACCGTCTACCCGCAGACGTCCACGCTCGAGATCGGCACCACCCGCCAGTTCACGGGTTACGTCCCGCTCTCGCCCAACACCATCACGTGGGCCGTGAACGGCGTCGTGGGCGGAAGCGCCACTTACGGCACCGTCAGCACCAGCGGCCTCTATACGGCGCCCGCCGCCGCCCCGAGCAACAACGTCGTCACCGTCAAGATCCAGAGCACCGCCTATCCCGCCCAGTCCTCCTCGGCGTCGCTCACCCTCACCCGGCCCTATCCCTCGCTCTGGAGCGCGTCCCCGTCCTCGATCACGACCGGTGCCTATAGCCTGAGCCTCAACGGCGCCAACTTCGCGCCCGATTCCCAAGTCCTCGTCAACGGTTCCCCCGGGCCGACGACCTATTCCTCCAAGACGAAACTCGTGGTCACAGGCAACGCCGCCGCGGCCGGCAACCTGGTGATCGCCGTGAAGCAACCCGGCAACGGGTCGGTCACCGGCAACAGCGTCACGGTCGCGGTCACCGTCCCGACCATCGCCATCGCCGTGGCGCCCACCTCCGCGAGCGTCGCGCTCGGCGCGTCCCGCGCGTTCACGGCCACCGTCACCGGCACCGCCAACACCGCCGCCACCTGGTCCGTCAACGGGGTCGCCGGCGGGAACGCCACGGTCGGCACCATTTCGGCGTCCGGGACTTATATCGCTCCCGCACTGATGCCGTCGCCGTCCACCATCACCGTCACGGCGACCTCCGTCGCCAACACCGCGAAGACGGCTTCCGCCACGGTCACGCTCACCCAACCTCCCGTGGTCGTCGCCGTCGCGCCGTCCACCGCGAACGTCACACTCGCCACCAGCAAGGGCTTCATCGCCACCGTCACCGGCAATGCCAATACCGCCGTGACGTGGTCCGTGAACGGCGTCGCCGGCGGCAACACCACCGTCGGCACGATCAATGCCGCCGGGACTTATACCGCGCCCAACGTCCTGCCCTCGCCGGCGACAGTCTCCGTCACCGCCACGTCCGTCGCGGTTCCCACCGTCTCCGGCCAATCCGCCGTCACGCTCGCCGCGCCGCCCATCACGGTCGTGGTCTCGCCGACGGCCGCCACGGTGCGCATCGGCCAAACCCAACCGTTCTTAGCCGCCGTCTCCGGCACGGCCAACACCGCCGTCACCTGGTCCGTCAACGGCACCGCCGGCGGCAACGCCACGGTCGGCACCATCGATGCCTCCGGCCTCTACACGCCGCCGGTCGCGATGCCCGCCTCCCCGGCCGTCACCGTGCGCGCGACGTCCGCCGCCAGCGCCGCGGCCTTCGCGCAGTCCGCCGTCACCCTCGCGCCCCCGCTCGTCCAACAGGTCTGGCTCACCGGCGCGCGCTTCCTCGACCAATCGTCGTTCGGACCCAACCCCGCGAGCCTCGCCCGCGTCCAGACGCTCGGACTCCAGGGCCATCTCGACGAGCAGTTCGCCCTGCCCGAGACCGCGATCCCCGCCCCGTCCGACAACTCCATGGGCACGCTCCGCAATTGGGTCTTATATAACTATTCGACCGCGCCCGACCAACTCCGCCAGCGCGTCGCCTACTCGCTCTCGGAAATCATCGTCACCTCGGGCAACAAGCTCATCTACGCGAACGAAATCCGTCCCTACCTGCAATCGCTGAGCAAACACGCGTTCGGCAACTACCGCACGCTGCTGCGCGAGATCGCCGTCGGCCCGTCCATGGGCAAGTACCTCGACCTCGCCAATTCCATGAAGCCCGGCCTCGCCGGCGGCGCGAACGAGAATTTCGCGCGCGAGATCATGCAGTTGTTCACCGTCGGACTCTGGCAATTGAATCCCGACGGCTCGCAGATGCTCGACGGCCTCGGCAACCCCATCCCGACCTATAACCAGACCACGGTCCAGCAGGCCGCGCTGGCACTCACCGGCTGGACTTATGCCACCGCGCCCGGCGCCACGCCGCAGGCCAACAACTGGGAATACTTCGGCGCGCCCATGGAACCGCGTCCCGCCAATCACGACACCACCGCGAAATCCATACTCGGGAAATCCATCCCCGCCGGCCAGACGGTCGACCAGGACCTCGATTCGTTCATCGACATCCTGGTGCAGCACCCGAACACCGCGCCGTTCATCTCGACGCGCCTGATCCGCGCGATGGTCACCAGCAACCCGAGCCCG
>JANYDN010000097.1 GCA_025363585.1 Verrucomicrobiota bacterium
TGCACTGCCTCGACGCCGCGACGGGAGAAACGGTCTGGACTCAGGAGTTGAAAGGCGAGGTGTGGTCGTCGGCGCTGGTGGCCGACGGGAAGGTTTACATCGGGACGCGCCGCGGGGACTTCTGGGTGATGGCCGCCGGCCGCGAGAAGAAGGTCCTGCACCAAGTCGACCTCGACGGCCCGGTGAGCGCGACCCCAGTGGCCGCGAACGGCCGCCTTTATCTCGCGACCATGAAGACGCTCTACGCGATCGGGGCCGGCGCGCGATCAGGGGCGGCGCCTTAGCCGTATCCATGCAGGAAGAACTCGATTGGGTATCACGCCAAGGCGCCAAGACGCCAAGAAGGCGAAATCAACGGCGTCAGAGCATCGCTATGACACAAGTGAATCGGCGGGTTGCAGGACGGTCGCGGATCAGTTTGGTCGCGGAAAGGCCCATGCCATGGGTCGTGGAAATGTCATCCGCACCGCGGTGCCACGAGGTATCCGGCGTTTGGGGGAACCGGCTCTCAGCCTCCCTGAAACGCCGCACTCGCAAAGGCACTCAAGGCCGGTATGTCAAACGGATAGATCTGACCCCGTTGCTCCATATCGGGGCGCTTTAAGTGGTGATCCAATGGTTTCAAGATAGTCTGTCTTATGAATGCACTTCTCTGCACTGTCGCGTTGGCATCGGCCGTCAGCGTCAAATCCGATGATTTTAAAAACCTCGATTTTGACAGTGGGTACGTTCCGCCTGATCCGGCCAAAAATCAGTGGATTCCGTTGTCTGGGTTGTCGGGTTGGCGACCTCAGATTGGCGGCAAGGATGTTGACCACATCGGATGGAATAATGTTGTCCCATTGGGGCGGGCGAACATTTCCATTGTTTCCGGGTCCGATTACCGCCCGTTTCAAGAGGGTGTCGGAGCTCTCTTTCTTCAAGGAGGTCCTCTTGACGGGTTTACACTTCCGAAGCTCTCGGCTTCGGTTGAACAAACGGGTATCGTTCCTTCGAATGCCAATAGTCTTTTGTTCAGGGGTGCACTTGGATTGGGCAGCGAAATTCAAATTAACGGAATCACACAACCGATATATTATATCGGCTCAGTGCAGTATAGCCTTGGAAGATCGGTTGCAATATATGGTGTTGACGTAAGTGAATACGCGGGTCGGGAAATGGATCTCAGGCTTATGGCAACTGCGGTAAGAGGAGAAACGGTGGATTCCATGTTTGTTGACAGCATGCGGTTTAGCGCTCAATCAGTTCCAGAATCAGGCGCCGGAATCTTGCTGGGCATCGGCGTACTGCTTGTGGCCTGCGCGAAGACGGCTTCCCGTACCAAGCGTTGATTCAGCCGTGTGATAGACCCGATGCAATATCCCGACGGCGGCACGATGGCGTTGGTCTCCCTCGCGTTCGCGCTGCCGATACTCGGGTACCTGCTCCACGTGCAGCGGTTCCGGGCGGCGCCGCGGGCATCAGCACAAATCACGGGAAAAGTCCCGTGAGGATGCCAGCGCGCCAGTCCCCGGAAGGACTTCTTGCCCCGTGGCGACGGCGGTGACGCGTTGGACCAGGGGTGGCCCCGGAATGGATGCGAGGTCAGCCATCTCACGATGGCTGCCACGCGCCGGCCCGACCACGGGCGGCAAGGTTTGCATTTTGGCCGCGCGGCGGGCCAATTGGGCGCGCGCATGCAAATCGAGAGCTTCAAGGTCTTCTGCGATCTCTCCGAAACCGAGAGCTTCACGAAGGCCGCGCTCGTCAACGGCGTCACCCAAAGCGCCGTCAGCCAGCAGATCTCGTCCCTCGAACGCCAGTTCAACTGCCTGCTCATCGAGCGTTCCAAAAAGAAGTTCCGGCTCACCCGCGAGGGACAACTCCTCTACGAGTACGGCAAGCAGGTCATGCAGTCTTACGAGTCCCTTCTCAGCCGGCTGCAGGAGGTGAAGGACATCGTTTCGGGAACGATCCGCGTCGCCACCATCTACTCGATCGGTCTCCACGATCTCCCGCCGTACCTGAAGCGCTTCCTCAAGGCGTACCCGACCGTCAACGTCCACGTCGAATACCAGCGCGCCAACCAGGTGTACGACGACGTCCTCGGCAACGTCGTCGACCTCGGCCTCGTGGCGTATCCCAACAAGGACGCGCGGCTCGAGGTCGTGCCGCTCCGCAACGAGTCGCTCGTCGTCATCTGCCATCCGAGCCATCCGCTCGCGCGGCTCAAGTCGCTGAAGCCACCGCAGCTCCGCGACCTCAAGTTCATCGCGTTCGAGCCCGACATCCCCACGCGCAAGGCCATCGACCGTTTCCTGCGCGACCACGACGTCGTGGTGCGCACGGTGATGGAGTTCGACAACATCGAGACGGTGAAACGGGCCGTCGAGATCGAGGCCGGCATCAGCATCGTGCCCCTCGGCACCGTCGCGCAGGAAGTCGCGAAGCAAACGCTGTGCGCGATCCCGATCGCCGACGTCGTCCTCTCGCGGCCCGTCGCGGTGATCTACAAGAAGAGCAAGGTCCTCAGTCCCGCGATGAAACAGTTCGTCGCCGCGCTGAAGGATCCGCCGTAGCGCGCGCGTCCGATGACGTGGCAGCGATCGTGAGATCGCGGACGTAGCGCGGGCGTCCCCGCCTGCGGTATTCGCGGGCGTCCCGCCTGCGTTTCCCTGCGGCAAGCCCCGCCGAAAATGCCACGCACTCCATGGCGTGGCAGCGATCGTGAGATCGCGGACTCTCGCTCCCTCTCAATGGCGGCCACTCGCAGCCCGCGCAGGCGAGACGCCCGCGAATACCGCAGGCGGGGACGCCCGCGCTACGCCGCTCCACCGACTCACGTCGGCGGCCACTTCCACCACCCACGTCGCCCACGCTACGCTCCACCGACTCACGTCGGCGGCCACGTCGGCGGCGGCCACACCGCTTCACCGCCCCGCTTACCTCAGCTTGTCCGGGTTCAATCCCCGGAGATCCTTCGGCAAGAACAGGCCGTCCTTGCGGATGAGCGTCTTGTCGAACCACACCTCGCCGCCACCCCACTCGGGACGCTGGATCAACACCATGTCCCAATGCACCGCGGACTTGTTCCCGTTGCCGGGATCCTCGTAGGCCTGTCCCGGCGTGTAGTGCAGCGAGCCCGCGATCTTCTCGTCGAAGAGGATGTCGCACATCGGTTGCTGGATGTGCGGGTTGAACCCGAGGCTGAACTCGCCGATCCGCCGCGATCCGGCGTCGGTGTCGAGGATCTCGTTCAACCGCCGCTCCGCACCTCCCGCGCACGTCGCCTTCGCGATCACGCCGTCCTTCATCTCCAGCCGGATGCCCTCGAACTTGGTGCCGGCGTACAACGTCGGCGTGTTGAAGGTGATGGTGCCGTTCGACGACGCGAGCGTGGGACACGTGAAGCATTCGCCGTCGGGAATATTGCGGAGTCCCTCGCACGGCTTGGCGCCGATTCCCTTGATGCTGAAACGCAGGTCGGTGCCGGGCCCCTTGATGTGCACGATGTCGGCCTCCTCCATGCGGCGTTTCAACGGCAGGACGGCGCGGGCCATCTTCGCGTAGTCCATCGTGCAGACGTCGAAATAGAAATCCTCGAACGCCTCGGTGCTCATGTTGGCGGATTGCGCCATGCTCGGCGTCGGCCAACGCAGCACGCACCACTTGGTGTCGTTCACCCGGCGGTCCAGCACCGGGCGCATCATCTTCGCGTGGAGCTTCTGCTTCTCGGGCGGGACGTCGCTGGTCTCGCTGGCGTTGTTGGAACCCCGGATCGCGATGTAGGCGTGGACCTTTTTCATCCGCGCCATCTCGAGGTCGCGGAATAGTTTCGCGTGCGATTCGTCGGTGCCCCGCTGGATCTCCCGCATCACGCGGGTGTGGCGGACCTCGACGAGCGGGATGCCACCAACGGCGCGGGTCGCGCGGACCAATTGCACCGTGATCTCGTCCGGCACCTCGATCATGTCGAGGAGCAGGACTTCCCCCTTCTTGAGTTCGCAGGAGTATTCGACGAGCAGCTTGGCCAGTTTCGCGTAGCGCGGATCACCCATAGTTTGGCGCCATCCAACCACGCCCCGCGGCCCGGGTCCATCGTGGCGTTGCTGCCCCGTGCGCATGGGGGCGAATCCGAACACTGCCGCCGAAAAGTCCGGGGCTGCCATCGACCAACCGAAATCGACGAAGTGGGACCGAGCGATACTCCCTGACGTTGTTACAATCAATTCCGCACCCCTCGGCGGGCGCCCCGACTTTTCGTGTGGTTCGTGTGTTTCGTGGATGCCAATTCCACGGGCCTGCCCGGCTTGCATCAAGTTGGGTGGGTGAACCACGAAACACACGAAACACACGAAAAGCTCCGGAAAGGAGACTCGATGGGTTTTGGGCGAGAGCGACGAAGCCTTCGTTACCTCCGTTGCCTTCTGTAAAATCTCTCCAGTTCCACAACCCGAAACGGGCCAGTCTCACGATGTGCCCGTGCGCCGGACCCGCCGGTTCACCACGTTTCCACCGGGCCGGCCGGCACCGGGATCGCCTCCCGGCGCGTGCTCTCCGGCTCCGACTCGTCGTGCAGGAACGACGCCGTCATCGGCGCGAGCCGGTATCGAACCGTCAACTCCCCGGCGTCGTCGCAGAACTGCGCGCGCCACTTTATATAGTTCGCAAGGATCTCCTCGAACTCGGCGCGCGATTGCAATTGGACGACCCGCTTGTTGAACACGCTCGCGGGCCCGAACCGCTTCGCGTACCAGGGCGCCACCTTCCGGAACTGCATGCAGCCGCTTTTCTCGCCGAACACTTCCACCATCAGGTCGAGGTGACGGCGCAGGATCCGGATGCGCTCCGCGAACGGCGGTTCCGGATCCAGCACGCCGGTGTCGAGGAAACGCCGCGTCCGACGGAACAACCACGGGTCGTAGAACGCCCCCCGCCCCGCGCTCACGCCGGCGCAGCCCGTCCTATCCACCATCGCCTTCGCCGCCACGGGCGTCGTGACGTCGCCGTTCCCGATCACCGGGATCGTCCGCACCGCCTCCACCACCTTGCGGATCCCGTCGAGGTTCACGCCGCCCGTGAATCCCTGCTCGCGCGTGCGGCCGTGAACAAACACCGCGGCGATGCCCACGTCCTCGAGCGCGCGCGCCAGATCGGGCGCCGTGAGGTTCTCGTCGTCCCAGCCGAGCCGCATCTTCGCGGTCACCGGGATGCGCACCGCCTCGACCATCGCGCGCACGAGGGCCTGGGTTTTTCCGAGCTCGGTCATCATCGCCGAGCCGCCGCCGATCTTCACCACCTTGCGGACCGGGCAGCCCATGTTGATGTCGATCGACGACGCGCCCCCCGCCTCGCAGATCAACGCGGCGTCGCGCATCTCCTCCGGAACCGCGCCGAACAACTGCACGGCCATCGGCCGGTCCTGCGCGTTCGACTCGACTAGTTTCAACGCCTTTGGGTTGCGCTCGATGAGCGAGCGGGCGTTGACGAGGTCGGTCGTGCACAGGCCGACGCCGCCGATCTCGCGGACCACGAGCCGGAACGGCAGGTTGGTGTAGCCCGCGAGCGGCGACAGGAAGAGGTTGGATTCCAGCCCCAGCGGGCCGAAACGAATCATGCGTCCGATCCTAGCGGCCCGACGCGGACGGAAGCAACGAATGCAGCCGGCGAATGCGGGATCGGGATTGCTTCTGGAGGAATTTTTAACAGGAGGAAACGGAGGATGGCTCGAGGGAACCCGGGACCCGAACGCCGGGTTCGCTGGAGCGCGTGTTAGTCCGAACCATGGGTGGAGTGCCAATGCGGCTGGGGAGAAAACATCCGCAGATGGCGCAGATTTACGCAGATGTTCATCTCCGAAATCCGCGTTATCTGCGTTATCTGCGTCATCTGCGGACGCTTTTTCCACGGCACCCGCGGAGGCGCGGAGGGAATGTGGATCATCGCCGGGATCTCTGCATCTCTGCGGTAGTCACGGCCCTCACCTCCGTTTCCTCCGTTACCTCCTGTAAAATCATTCCGGGTCTCTTTTCCTGGCGATGCAGGGGCAGCGTCAAGATGCGCCCCCAATCCCGTTTCGCGCGAAAGCACGCCTTGCCAGTCCGAACACCGCGGGCAATGTCGCGCGACACCATGCTCCATCCCAACTCCGCGGCATCGTGAACGGTCGTCTCACATCGTATGGCTGGGTCATCGGCTTCGCGCTGCTCGTCGCCGGAGGCTACGGACTCTGGATCGACGCCGACACGAGCCCGGTGCCCACCCGGATCGGGATCGGCGAACTCGAGAAGCGGGTCCCCGGAAACCGCAACCTCGTCGTCACGGGTGGGCTGCTCGCGACCAACGAGGCGTTCGCCCTCTGGAACACGAGGTCCGGCACCACGGTCGAGGGCACCGAGGTCAATTTCATCCCGGTTCGCAATCCGGAATCCGCGTCCGGGACCAACGCGCCGCCGCGGGTTTTGCTGCGCATCGGTCCCTCGGCGATGAAGTCGATCCAAGCGGGTCATCCGGTCGATCCCGCCGCGCTCCGCGGGATCCGCACCACGCAGTTCACGCTGCATGCCAAGGCCAAGGCCCTCCTCGCGGAAACCTACGGCGGTGCGGCGGCGAAACGGATGTTGATCCTCGAGTACGGAAAGGAAGCGAACGGACCGTGGCGCAACCTCGGCTTCCTCGTGGGCGGCATCGTCGTCCTGGGCCTCTCTTTCGGCGCGACGGGCATGCTGCGCCGTCCGCGGATCACCGCGTGAACGGCGGATGGATCCCGGCCGACGCTGGGCCCACCCGATTCGCGCTTGCCACCGCGACACGCACGCGGCATCCACCCGGCATGCGTTTCCCCCCTGTCCTCGGCCTCGTTGCCGTGCTGCTCGCGTCGCCCGCCTTTTCCGCGGGACCGGGCAGTCCCCTCGCCCCCGGCGCCACGCTCCAGAAACTCGGCGGCGGCTACGAGTTCACCGAGGGACCCGCCGCGGACAAACAAGGCAACATCTTCTTCACCGACCAACCCAACGACCGCATCGTCAAGTGGGACGCCGCCACCGGCCAGTTCTCCGATTGGTTGAAGCCCGCCGGTCGTTCCAACGGCACCTTCTTCGACCGGCACGGCAATCTCATCGCCTGCGCCGACGAGAAGAACGAGCTGTGGTCCATCACCGCCAAGGGCAAGGCCACCGTGCTCGTGAAGGATTTCGGCGGCAAATTGCTCAATGGTCCCAACGACGTCTGGGTCCACCCCGACGGCAGCCTCTACTTCACCGACCCGTTCTACAAACGCCCGTACTGGAAGCGCGGTGACAAGGAACAAGACGGCGAGCACGTCTACCATCTCGACAAGGATCTCAAGACCGTCCACCGCGTCGTCTCCGACCTGAAGCAACCCAACGGCATCACGGGCACGCCCGACGGCAAGACGCTCTACGTCGCCGACATCGGCGCCGGGAAAACCTATCGTTACCGCATCTCCCCCGACCATTCCCTCGCGGACAAAACGTTGTTTTGCGAACTGGGTTCGGACGGCATGACACTCGACTCCGAGGGCAACGTGTACCTTACCGGCCGGGGCGTGACCGTGTTCGACCGCACCGGCAAGAAGGTCGAGCACGTCGACGTCGCGGAACCCTGGACCGCGAACGTGCGCATCGGGGGCGTCCACCACGACCTGCTCTTCGTGACCGCGAGCAAGTCGGTCTACGGCATCCGTCTCCGCACCCACGCGGCGAAGTGAGGCCGGCGGCGACTTCCGCGGCGCGCGCCTCATGGGCGGCCATGGCGATTGCGCTGGCCGCGGCGGTCGCGTTGGGCGCGACGCGGTTTCCGGCGGCGGACGAACTCGCGCGCGGTCCCCTGCGCGTGCGACTGCTGCCAGGCACGCGTGGATTGACGTTCACGCTCTACGGCGCGCCGGGCGATCCCGCGGAGTTTCTCTCGCTCGTCGATGCCATGCGGCGCCAGGGCCTCGGCAACGGGTTCGATCCCGGCCCGACGCCGCGACCCGGTTCGCGCGCGTTCTTCGAGGCCGCGGCGAAGGTTGGTTGGCCGATCGTCTGTTATCCCGGATGCGCCGACATGCAGGTCCAGGGTGGCGATTGCGTGCTGGGTCCCGCGGATGGCGCAGTGCTGGAGCCGATGGATCGCGCCGGACTTTTCACCGCCGTGCAACTCGGCGAGTGGGGTTACTACCTTCACAATCTCTCGCACAACGAACCTTGGTTCCGCGACGTGTACGGCAAGGAGGCGGAACAACACCGCGCGCTGCTCAAGCCCGCGGGACTTGCCGGATACGACCGACGTCCGACGTCTCGGCGAGAGTGTTTCGACCGGGTGCGCGGATATTATATGAGCCGCGACCGCGACCTGTTGGGCCGCACGATCAGCGTGACGGGACACTCGCACTACGAGGCGTACGCGGCCGAGTGGGGCGCGCGGTGCATAGGTCTGGAGGTCGGCGAAAACATCGCGTTCACGCAATCGAAATTCGCGTTCGCGCGCGGCGCCTCGCGGCGTTGGGATCGCCCATGGTCGGTGCAGATGAGCCCATGGTTCGGCCCGGCGGTGACGACCAGCGGCCCGCTCCGGACCGAGGGCGGGATCGCGCGCGGGCTCGACGCCGGGCATTCGCTGAGCCTCGACGCGCGCGTGTGGCTGCACGCGTGGTTCGCGGGCGCGGCGATGGTCACGCCCGAGAACAGCGTGGCGATTTTCTTCGAGAAGCCCGCCGCGCCGTGGACGCCGACGGAACACGGGCGCAGGGCGGCGGAAGTTTTTCGGTTCATCAACGCCCATGATCGCGGCACGCCGTGGACGCCCGTGGCCGTGGTGCTCGACCACCTTGCCGGCTACAACGGCTACATGGACAAGCCGTGGGGCATTCTGGAGCCGACTCCGGGCGACCGCGAGACGCGCGATCTTTTCGACCACCAACTTTTTCCCGGCGCGGACCACATCCACGCGAAGCCCGATCCATCGAACCCGGAAGCCTCCTACCTGCGGCCGACGCCCCACGGCGAATCCTTCGACGTCCTTCTTTCCAACGCTCCCGGAGACACGCTCGCGGCATATCCCGTCGTCCTGTTGGCCGGCGATCTCGAGTTCGATCCCGCGTTTCGCGCGGCAGTGTCGATGGCCCTCCGCCGTGGCACGCGGGTACTCGCCTCGACGCGGCACCGCGCGGCTCTGGGCGCGGATTGGGACGCGTTGCGACGCGACGGCGCCATCGAGCTTCTCGACGCCTGGACGAATCCCGCGACGGGACGTCCCGCCGCGATCTCCGGGGAACGATTGTCCAGACTGGCCGCCGAGTGGTTGCCCGTCGCGGTCACCGGCGACGCGATCGAGTACGCGATCAACCGGACGGCGTCGGGATGGGTCGTCGAATTGGTGAACAACCGCGGCGTCGCGAAGAAGGGATCGGGCGCGGCGACGGTCGATCCCACCGCGGTCGCGACGGTGGAATTGCTCCCACGGTTCGCATGGACGTCGGCGATCGAATGGCGATCGGGCCGCGGCCACGGTGCGGAGGGAACGGTCCGGGTGACGGTCCCGCCCGGCGAAACCGAGTTCGTGGAATTCCGGGAAGTCCGATAGGGGCAGCGGCGTTCGTCCGGCAACGCGTCGACCCGCCGCGCGCCGGAAAGTTTGGCTCCGTCGGAAGGGCGCATCCGGACACTGCCCCCGATTTGTTCCAACAGGACTTGGGACTTTTACAAAAGGCAACGAAGGCAACAAAGGCACGCTCTTCGCCTTCCTCGCGGCTTGCTCGAGCCCTTCGCCCGCCGTGACAAGAAGGTCCTCCCCGCGCGCTTTTTCCGAAAAGAGCAAACCCGTGGGTCGTTCCATGGGGCAGCAAGCCTGATGGAGGCGTCGTTACCTCCGTTACCTTCTGTAAAATGCTTTCGACTTCCAGAAGTTGAACCGGGGCAGTGTCAAGATTCGCCCCCGTCGGAAGCTTTTACGATTTCCAACGTGACGCGTCCGAACGACTTGCCCACGATCCGGGCGAAATAACTATGGGTGGGACCAAAGGTTACATTCGACGGGCGGCCGCATTGGTGTGGGCCGTTTTTGCATTCTCGACCGCGGCGCGGGCCGCGACGATCACGTGGACCAATACGGCCGGTGGCTCCTGGAGCACCGCGGCGAATTGGTCGCCCAACAAGGTCCCGGTGGCGGGTGACGCCGCGTCGATCACGACGCCCGGCACCTATACCGTGACGATCGCGGCGGGCGCCGATCTGGATTCGATCGCGGCCGGTGCGGCGTCCGGCGTCCAGACGATATCGTTTTCCGGCGGCACCCTCGCGGTGACCGGGACGGCCGTCTACGCGGCGAACTCGCCGTTCCAATGGACCGGCGGGACCCTCGCGGGCAGCGGATCGCACACGGTCTCGGGATCGCTGGCGATTTCGGGCGCCGCCGACAAAGGGCTGAGCGGAACGACGCTCGCCACGCCCGGCACGACGACGTGGTCCGGCACCGGACGCATCGTCGCCAGCTCGGGGGGCCGATGGAACCAAACCGGCAACGCCACGGTTTCCGGCAACACCTCGTTCGTCTGGAGCGGCGGCGGCGCGGGCGGTTTCGTCGCGAATTCCGGAACGATGAATTTCGGCGACGATTTCGGATTCGTCTCCGCGTACTTCGACAATGCCGGCAGCGTCGGCGTCAACGCGGGAACCCTGACGTTCAACGCCTCCTACTGGACCAACCGCGCGGCGTTCTCCGTCGACGCGGCGGCCAAGCTGCTCGTCGCCAATTCCACGGCCTTCTGGCGCGGCCCGATCACGGCGCCGACGTCCGACTCCATCCGCATCGCCGGTTCCGAGGTGAGCGTCGAGACGCTCGCGCTCGCCACCCCCGCCGTATGGCAGCAGAGCGGCAATCTCTACCAGCGCACCAACGTCGTCGTGCCGCGCCACAACCAGTCCGGCGGCACTTGGTGGGGTCTCGTCCCCACCGCGATCAACACCTACGCCCTGACCAACGGCGAGTTCCGCGGCAGCGATCTCGTCGCCACCAATTTCCTATGGTTCGCCGGCAGCTTGAACCGGAACGTCGCCGGTTCCTCGCCCGTGATCACCGTTCCAGCCGGCGGACAGCTCGGGATTCTTTCCAATGCCGACCATTATCTCTCCACCTACGCCATCGCCTCGCCGTGTCGGCTGGTCAACAACGGCACCGGCACTTGGCAGGACGGTCGGGTTCTCGGCAACTACCTCGCGAGCCTCGAGAACAACGGTTCCCTGACCGTCACGGGCGACACCACCTTCGTCTATCTCGGCGGCGGCTCCGCGCCGCTTTTGGCCAACACCGGCACGCTGTCCTTCGGCACCAACTTCCTCTTCAACTCCGCCATCCTCGACAACGCCGGTCCCGCCAATGTCGCCGCGGGAACCCTGTCGTTCACCGGCTCCTATTGGACTAATCGCGCGTCCATGTCCCTCGACGCCTCGGCGAAACTCCTCGTCACCGGTGGCTCCTCGGCCTTCTGGCGCGCCGCGTTGACGGCGCCGACGTCCGACTCCATCCGCATCGCCGGTTCCGACGTGAGCGTCGAGACGCTC